>DBFBEA010000022.1:0-14737 GCA_048248475.1 Collinsella sp.
CCGCGCTCGGTGGCGGCGATGGTGTGCTTGGCCTCGTCCATGACGTAGTCGCCCGTGGGTTCAACGTCCTCGGTGGCGGTGAGCATGTCGTGCGACACGTCCTCACCGCGCTCCAGGCCGCGCACGGCGCGCGCGAAGTCCTTGTAGGTGCTGGCGGACTTGGTGCCGGCACCCGAGATGATGAGCGGCGTTCTGGCCTCATCGATCAGGATGGAGTCGACCTCGTCGACGATGGCGTAATGGTGGCCGCGCTGAACGCGCTGCTCGGGGCGGGTGACCATGTTGTCGCGCAGGTAGTCGAAACCGAACTCGGAGTTGGTGCCGTAGGTGACGTCTGCCTGGTAGGCCGGGCGCTTGAGTTCGAGCGGCATGTTGTTCTGGAGCAGACCGACGGTCATTCCCAGGTACTTGTAGATGCGGCCCATCCACTCGGAGTCGCGCTTTGCCAGGTAATCGTTGACGGTAACGACATGCACGCCCTTGCCGGCGATAGCGTTGAGGTAGCCGGCCAAGGTGGAGACGAGCGTCTTGCCCTCGCCGGTCTTCATCTCGGCAATATGACCCTCATGAAGCGCCATGGCGCCGATGAGCTGTACGTCAAAGTGACGCATGCCCGTGATGCGCTTGGAAGCCTCGCGCACAGTGGCAAAAGCCTCGGGAAGCATGTCGTCGAGCGACTCGCCGTTGGCGTAACGCTCGCGGAACTTATCGGTCTGGGCGCGGAGTTCCTCCTCGGTCATCTTCTCAAACTGGGGCTCAAGACCGTTGATCTGGTCAACGATCTTGTAGTAGCGCTTAAGGTCCTTATCGGATCCAAAGGACAGCAGCTTTGACATGAATCCCATGTGGTTTTCCTTTTTGGCCATCGCCCACGCCGTGCAGCTGCGGGCGAGTTAAACACAGATGATTGTACTTTAGCCAAACAAGGCGCGGCCTATACGGTCGACCTCGACCGCCACGTAATAACTACGACCCGACCGACCTGCCAAAAAGGGACTGGTTTATTTTGGCAGGTTTTATCTGGGAAAACGCCGTCACTCTGCCATTTGGTGCAAACCAACCCGTCCCCTTCGCACCAATCTGGTGCAATGGGAACGGGTTAGCCTGCACCAATAAAAAGAAAAGGGCCGCGCACCCAAACGGATGCACGGCCCTTTTGCCATGGATGCGAGCGATTCCTCGGCGAGCTATTTACTCAGCAGCCTCGGTGGTCTCGGCCTCGGCAGCGGCCTCCTCGACGGGAGCCTCTGCGGGAGCCTCGGCGGCCTGCTTGGCAGCCTCCTCGGCGAACTTAGCGGCACGCTTAGCCTTCTCGGCAGCCTTAGCCTCAGCGGCGGCCTTGCGAGCGGCCTCGGCCTCAGCAGCCTTGGCAGCCTTGGCAGCCTTGGCCTCCTCGGCCTTCTTGAGCTGGGCGGCAGCGGCGCCACCGAACTTGTCGGCGAAGCGCTGGACGCGTCCACCGGTGTCGACGAACTTCTGCTGGCCGGTGTAGAACGGGTGGCACTCGTTGCAAAGCTCGACCTTCATCTCAGACACGGTAGCGTGCGTCTTGAAGGTGTTGCCGCAGGAGCACGTCACCGTGCACTCGACATACTGGGGATGGATACCCTGCTTCATGGTAGGACTCCTTATTGGTCAGGCGCTGGTTACCGATCAGCGCATAAGGCGTCTTGGTTTCCGACCAAGACAACAAACTCGGCTATGGTACCACGGCACCGCGCGTCCCACAAAAGGTTCACGGTCTTTTCGGAACGACACGAATCTGACCCATCGAAACACATCTCCACCGTTCCTTCAACTGGGAAAATGCCGTCCCCGGGGCCTGAGAAGGGCCCCGGGGACGTTCGACTGACTGCGGGAACGGCCTTTCCGCTCAATGTGTTCGGCTGAGATCGGAAATCAACCAAACTGAACTAGGTTCAGTTGACATGGTTAAAAACGAGGGGCGACGCTTTTGCGTCACCCCTCGTCCCGGCCGGTTGCTTTAGTTGTACACACGGTAGTTACACTTGAACTGGGTTATGTGTCCATAGTTGGAGCGGTACCAACCCGACGTATAGCTGATTGCCTCTGCGCCTAGATAGTCGTAGCCCTTGTTGTAGCGAAGCTGACGGTAGGTCGTGTCGTACTCTGCTACGTAAAACGTGTCTCCAGAGAAGGCTTTGTACCGGTCCTTAACCGTCGAAGCCATGTACGCGGGTTCGACATCGCCTTTCTCCCCGTTGAGCGCATAGACGGGTGCCGCGATTCCGCATAAAGCCGTTGCCACGAGGATGGCGTAGACAGCCATGCGCGACGCATTGGACTTCAGCTGTTCAAATAGTTTCATGTCATTCACCTCCCTCGTATGTATCGAGGTATTCCTGCTTGAGCGTCTGCGAGGACGACTCGATCTTTTCCACGAGCGTGCCGGCCTCGATGAAGTAGAACGAGTTGGTGAGGTCTGCCAGGTCGTCGAGCAGATGGCTTGAAATGAGCACGCTGCGTCCCCGCGCCACCTCGCTGCGCATCGCGTCGCAGGAGGTTTTCCGTTTTCCCGGATCGAGGCCGTTCAGCGGTTCATCGAGGATGAGGTACGGGCAACCGGTCGATATCGCCATGGCAAGCTTTACCTGCTGCTTCATTCCTGTCGAGAGTTTACGGGTCGGCTTGTCGAGATATGGGGAGATTCCGAGGGAGCTGCAGAGCGAGTCGATGTCGGCGGCCGATTTCCACGCCTCCCTAACGAAAGCAAGGTGCTCGATGGCCGATAGCGTGGGGTAGAGATCCGTGCCGCCCGAAGAGCTCAGGTAGACGAGTTCTGCAAATTCGGCTGATCGACGTTGGCTGATTCCGTCTGCCGCCAGGCTTCCCGAGCGGATGCGGGTGGGAAATTGGCCCGACAGCGCTTCAAGAAGGGTGGTTTTCCCCGAGCCGTTGGGGGCAATGAGGCCCGCCGCCGTTCCCGGGCTCAGGAAAAGCGATCCGATTGAAAGTATCGTCGTGCTTCCGTATCCCACGCTCGCGTCCAGAAGCTCGAGCCCATGGTGCTTTTTCGCGGGTCCAGCCTGTTTGGGCGAACGTGCCGCAACGGCGCCGACCGCAAAAAAGACCGCGACGTATGCCAGGGCCACGGCAAGCATCGATGCGCTGCCTGAACCGGAGCCAATGAATTCTGTCGGGAAGCATCCTACGTAACCCGTTGCCTCGATAGGCGAGAATACGGCCAGCGGCAGGAGCTTGAGCGCGGCATTATGCCCTAGTGCCGAATCGGACAGTAACGGGAATACCGGGGCCGCGACAAGCAGCGCGGAGGTAAGGGGGCCTGCGAGGACGCGCCTCGTTGCGGTCGATAGGACGGCGGAACAAACGGATATCAAGGTTCCGCCCGCAAGAAGCGCGATAAGCAGGGCTGTGAAGACGTTTCCCGCAGTCGTGGTGGTAAGCGCGCCGTCATGGAAGAAGGCGATCGGGTACCCAATTTGCCCGAAGCCGTTTAGGGCCAAGGCGTAAATGCCCCCGGGTGCGAGGCCGGCGAGGAGCATCGCGGTCCCCGCGGCGATTATCGAAAACACGATCTGAATAAGGCGCCGGAATTTGGGCACGGGCGCCTTTGCCGCCAGGGTCCCGGGCCTTGTGGCGCCGAGCACGAGTATCGACGAGAGAAGGAAGGGGATGAAGGGAAGGAAAGACGGCGCCGTGGCAATGGCGTAAGGCAGGAAGGAAAGGAATGGCAGGTCGTTTGCGGAGGCCGGGATATCCGTGATGCCGGAGCTGCTCAGGGCACGGCAATATGCGAGCGCTGCGTCATTGGTCTCTTGGTCTCCCACGATGGACCCGGATTGAAAGCCTTCGCCCATGAGCGCGTAGTAGCTCTCGGCAGAATCGAGAAAGGCGGCGTCGGTTTGAGCGGCGAGGGCGGCGTTCGCGTATCTTGCAAGCTCCGCGTCGACTTGCTGCTCTGGAGATAGGTCTATGCCGCTGGCCTGGGGCGCGCGCGTATTGAATGCGTCGACAAAGCTCTGCATGCCCTGTTTCATAAAGAAGGGCCCGTAGATGGGTGAATTGAACGCAATGGGGACGGAAAAGGCTGCAGCGAGAACGAGCGTACAAATCCATACGGCCTTGTCTCTTAGGATTAGTTTGAGAAGAAGTCGACAGTACATTTAGAAGCGCCTACGTTCCTCAAAGAATTGTTAGATTAAAAGTAACAGACCGGATGAAGATACGTGCGACGGGGGCGAGGCGAATGGCTGAGCGGTATCGATATGCGGGTTCAACGGTATCACATTGGCCACATAGATTTTTAACTTGCATTTCTACCCGCCCTTTTCGTAGAGTCGCCGATACGTGCTTAGCGCACCCTCGGCGCGTCCGGCAGGCTTTGCGAAATGGGATCCAGGAGACTTCGGCGCAGCATCATCTTGCGGAATGCTTCTAATGAGCCTCCCATCCTTCAAAAACAGAATCTCATCGCACAGCCTATCGACCGAATCCAAGATGTGGGATGACATGATGATGCACGTACCAGAATCGGCCAGCTTCCTGAGAATCTCGGAATGCAAGTCCACCCTGCTGGGGTCGAGCGCGTTCATGGGCTCATCTAATAGAAGGTACCGCGCGCCCGTCGCATACGCAATCGCCAGGGTAAGCTGCTGCTTCATGCCCTGGCTCAGAGTGCGGATCCTCATCTTCGCGAACTCGCCTATCTGCGTTTGTTCCACTATCTCTTCGATATCGCGAGCATGCGGCCACATATCGCAAACCATCTTGAGGTGATCTTCCGCACGCAATCCGGGATACAGCAGCGTCCCCTCACCAGGTGCATAGAAGATCATAGAACGGACCTCTCTCGCACCCGTACCCTGCACCTCATCCAGAACGATGCTCCCGTCCACGCGAGGACCCGGCAAACCTGCCATCGCACGCAGCAACGTCGTCTTTCCATGCCCGTTCGGAGCGACGAGACCGTAGACCGTACCCGGGGCAAACTCAGCGTTCACCGAATCTACGAGCACCTTCTTTCCATAAGAGATCGTCAGCGTTTGAAGGTCAATCATCGAGATCATCCCCTTTCGATCTTTGGAACACTCAGGCGCACCATCAACGGAGATACGGCGCCCAAGACCACCAGCAGAGCGCCCGATGCGCCGACGACCTCTCCAAAAGGCATCGCGTTCGTCCCTCGCCCAAGGAACCCAATCGTCCCCACCTGGGAAGCGGGATCAAACGAGGCGAATGGAGCCAGCAGCGCGACGCCCATGCCCACGCTTTCAACATGAGCGCTCAACGAACCCAACACCAAGAGAACCGCGCAAACCATTCCGGTGACAACGGGGTTGCGGCTAATCGCTGCTGTCAACGCAGCGACGACGGAAATCACGCCGTATGCCATGACCAGCAACGGAATACTGCACAACACCGCCTCCCCCACCATGGACGTTGTCGAAGCTCCCGCCCGAATGAGAGCGACGGGATACTCCGATCCACCCGCACCGTTCTTAATCACGGACACAACGACAGCGGGAACCATCGACACCAAAAGCAGCACCAAGCCAAGCAGGAGAGCCAGCGCAACAGCCGTCAGAAAACGCACATGCGCTGTTGCGGGGATCTGGAGAACCAGAAGGGAACGACACTGCAGGTGGGTGCACGCGAGCGATGTGACAACCACGGGCAACAGCAAAAATAAGGAGGGAAGCGCTGCCTGGAGATACGAAAGGAGGATTAATGGGGGCATCTTCGTACTTAACTCGTAAACCTTGGGGTCCGGCAAGCTCGCGATCGACTCAAGCAGAAGGGCGCGCGCCTCCGCACGAGAAGGAGTCTCCGGCTCGATTCCGATCGATTGCAGGAGAGTCGCATCTGCCGCGCCCAGCTCACCTCGAGCGCGCTCGTACGTCGCAAGGCTTCGAAACCCCTCCGCAGGCATAGGCGCGTACACGAAACCCGAAAGAGCATCCCGCATGTCTTCCAGGGCCGCTTTGCCCTCGACGTCCATATTCGCAGCGTTCTGCTCTAGATACCGATCTATTGAACGGAGCTCCCCATCCCTATACCGAACAGCGGAAACGTTATCAGCGTCAGGAAACATCTCGACCAGAGCCGGGGCCAGCATCGTCGTCGACATTGCAATCGCGCATACGGCGAGGGTAGGAGAACGCAGGAGCAGTTTCCCCATCGTTCTTACGTATGCAACGGCGGAGGCACAAGCGCTCGAACGAGTTGCCGTTCTCGATGCAGTGAAGGAACCTCTCTCAAGACAAATCGGGGATATCGGGCACGCGCAGCCGCTCTTTCCAGCAACGCAAAGCAGGCTAATTGCCAGCACCTCGATCCCGATTGCGCATACGAGGGCAATCGCGCCACGCTCGAAGCAAAGTCCAGGCAGATTCACTATCTGCGTTGTCGGGTACGGGCTATAGGCGCCGACGGTCAACTCAGTGTTCGCATACGTAAGGGGATTCAACAGGGCGAACTCACGTAAAGCGATGGATCTTCCGTAATACCCGGGAACCATCGTCACCCCCATCAGGGCACATACGAACACGATTCCAAGCGTAGGGTTATTGGCAATCTTCACGGCAAGGTGAACGACAAGCGAGATGAACGCTGCCACCAAGAATTGCATGATGGCCGTCTGCGCGAACACCAGCCAAGCCGGTTTGATAACCGGAGTCGCATATTGAATGTAGCCTATCGGATAGAACGGCGAGCCCGGGCCATTCTTCACAAGCGCGGCGATTATCCCTGGAAGATTGATGGCGAGGACGGCAAGCATTGCAAAAACACTCGCCCATACGCTCGATGCAACAAGTCTACCCAGCTCGCCCATCGGTGCCTGGATGATGAGCTTTTCACGTTTGTTAAGACGCGCGGCAAGGAACGAGACGGCAACGGCCGTTGCGACCCATAGCAAGTACTCCTTCGATCCGTCATAATAGGTGTACTCTCCATCCGATATCTGCAGAAACGGAAGTAGGGGAGAGAGCGGTGCCAAGATAAGACGTCCCGCGGCAAGAGGGTACAGAAGCGCGGGCATGCTTGATGAAGAGGTATAGACACCGTCCTCCCCCGCATTCACAAGCGCATCCGCATAGGATGCTGACAATTCCTGCTCAACACGGGTTATTCCCGACTCGAGGTATTCGACCCGTCCGTCGATGCCAGCCGCGCTCCTGAAGACGGGCAGAGCACAAAGAACCATCAACGCAACAACGACAACACAGAGCGACCTGGAGGAGAGAAGCGACCTAAAGATCGCCTTCGAGATTTTGAGCATATTCATCGCCAACCTTAACCTCATCCAGTCGGAACAGAGGGGCCGAACAAAATGCTCGGCCCTTATTACTTGCCGGCAAAGTCAATTTAACATAAACTGTTAAAAAGTAACCTGAGTTTTTTAAATTCTTCGGAGGTTATTATGAGTTCCGACAATCGCACTCCCCGGCTTCATTCCTTCCGCATCGCATGTGCGATAGCCTCTGCGACCCTTTGCGCCACCGCCATCGCACAAGTGGCGTTCTCCTTAAAGCCAGCAATCGAAGTGCTCGACAACCCTGTAATTGCAGACTCCCCCGCGTATCCAGCCCTTGCGATCTCGACATTGGTCCCTGCCGTCATCGGTATCGCTACGACCATCCTCAGCGCCGTTCTCGTGTGGACGATCAAGAGCGGAGACCCCTTCAAGAAAGGGTCTGCGACATGCTTGAAGGTGCTCGGCATTCTCTTCGTTGTTCAAGCTGCCACCAGCCTCTACGCCGGCTCACTCAAAACCTCCGTTTCGATGTTTGGCGGCGAGGGGGCCGTCGGCGCCCAAGAGATCGCTTCATCATTCGATTGGACCTCTCTGGTTCTCGGCATCGTCCTGTTCATGCTTTCCCAGCTCTTCTTGTACGCCCGAGAGCTGTACCTCGACTCCGACGAGATTGCGTAAGGAAACGCCATGCCCGTAATTGTTCGCCTCGACAAGATCATGGCCGAGCGAAAGATTTCCTCGAACGAACTTGCCGAAAGGATTGGAACCACACCCGTGAACCTGTCCCGTATTAAAAAAGGGCATATTCGCGGCATTCGCTTCAACACGCTCGAGCAGCTATGCCTCGCCCTTCGTTGCCAACCCGGAGACCTTCTCGAAGTCATGAGCGAAGAGGATGCCCGAAAGGAGTTCGGACTCGATTGGTCCGCCGAGGATTAGAGGGCGGTCGTACTCGCCCTGCACACGGGGATGCGAATCGGCGAGGTCTGCGGCCTTCGGTGGTGCGATGTGGATTTCGAGACGGGCCTGATCTCGATCAGACACTCGGTGGCGTACGCGAAGGGAATGGGTTCGTTCATCAAGGACACCAAGACCCATGACGCCAGGGGTATCCCCATCGACCCGGTCGGCCTACTCCCCTTCCTGAAGGAGACCCACGAGATCGACTGCGGAAAGCTGCGCTTGCGCGGCCTTACCGGGGCGGTCGAGATCGGGGACTGCTACATCCTGTCGGAGCCGGGCGCGACCTTCGCGACGACAAGCTATATCCGCAGGGCGCTCAAGACGTTCTCGGAGACCAACGGCCTCATGGGCACCAACGACGAGCTGATCACGTTCCACGGCCTTCGCCACACGTTCGCAACGCAGTGGATCCGCCAAGGCGGCGATATCAAGGCGCTCCAATCGATCCTCGGCCACAAGGACGCCATGGCGACGCTCAACGTCTACGCCGACATCGAGCCCATCTCCAAAATCCATAACATGCTGCGCGCCACGCCGTGCCTTTGGCGCGGGCACCTCGGGCCGAGGGTCGATCCGGGTCCCATGTTCCAACAGAGGATCCAGGAGTCCATCGAGACGCTCCAGGCGTTCGGCTGCGGCATCACCGAGCCGGACGACCGAAATATCGCCATACGCGGCGTGAAGATGAACAGTTGGCTCTAGCTCACCGAGTACGCGGCAGTGCTGGGCCCATCCCAACTGAGGTCACGGTGGTCCGATAGGGGCGCCGCCCGCGGCATGCGCCGCGGAGCGGTATCCCCTACCGAAGGGCGGGGATGCCCTCCGCTTCCAGTTCGGAATCAGCCGTCGGAGGCGTTCGGCTGACTGCGGGAACGGCCTGTCCGCTCAATGTGTTCGGCTGAGATCGGAAATCAACCCAACACGAGCCGGACACGCGCCAGACGGCTCTTCCCCGTACGGCCTTCCCCCTTACGCTCATGTTGCAGGCATGTAACGCCGCAGCGAGCGCGCCTTTTTTGCGCCAGACAGGTACAATGATGAACACTGTACCGTAGCGGAGCGCCCCGCGCGCGCCGCAACCACGCGAAAGGGTTTCCCATGGCCGAGATCTCGTCCTCCCGTATCGTCATCACCGTCCTTGGCAAGAACCGCCCCGGCATCGTCGCCGGCGTCACCCGCGTTCTGGGCGAGGCCAACGTCGACATCCGCGACATCACGCAGTCCATTATCGAGGACATCTTCACCATGACCATGCTGGCCGACACCGCCGAGTCCAAGCTCGACTTCGCCGAGCTGCAGAAGGCCCTGGCCGAGGCCGGCGAGCTTTCGGGCGTCAACGTGTCCATCCAGCGCGAGGACGTCTTTAACTTTATGTACCGCCTGTAGTGAACAAGCCGCTCGGGGCAGCTTGACGTCATATCGTCCAAGCGCGCGGCCCCAAAGCGGACCGGAGAGGAGCGCGCATGGCCTACGACGCCAAGAAAATCTACTACCGCTTCGACGATCACCTGAGCCGCCTGGTTCTGGATTACGAGGCGAGCCGTCAGATTTCGCCCGAAAGCGAAAACCTCTACCACGGCCTGCCGACCGCCCCGTACGACGAGGGCCTGTTCGTAGAGCATAACGTCAAGCGCGGCCTGCGCAATGCCGATGGCTCGGGCGTGGTCGCGGGCCTTACCCGCATCTCGGACGTGCACGGCTACAACAAGGTCGACGGAAAGGTCGTGCCCGATCAGGGCAAGCTCACGCTTCGTGGCTACAGCATCGAGGACCTGGTCAACAACGCCCAGGCCGAGGATCGCTATGGCTACGAAGAGGTCGCCTATCTGCTCATCACGGGCTCGCTGCCCACCAAAGAGGAACTCGACGGTTTTTGCGGACGCCTGGGTGCTTTTAGGCATCTGAGCGACGAATACGTCCGCGAGTTCCCCATGACCACGGTGTCGTCGAGCATCATGAATGTGCTTCAGCGCGCCGTGCTGCTGCTCTACGCCTTCGACGCCGAGCCCGACGCCATTACACCCGAGCACGAAATCGACGTCGCCATCTCCATGCTCGCCCGTCTCCCCCGCATCGCCGCCTTCGCGCATATGGCGTCGGTCGCCAAGCGCCGCGGCTCCGAGGTTCATGTACCGCACCCCACACCCGGCCTCTCCACCGCCGAGACCATCCTGCAGGTGTTGCGCGGCGGCATGGCATTCACCCACGACGAAGCCATGCTGCTCGACGTGATGCTCATGCTGCATGCCGAGCACGGCGGCGGCAACAACTCCACGTTTGCCTGCCGCGTGCTGTCCTCCTCGGCCACCGACCCGTATTCCGCCTACGCCGCAGCTATCGGCTCACTCAAGGGCCCGCGCCACGGCGGCGCCAATGCCAAGGTCGTGTCTATGCACGAGGACATCCGTGCGCATGTTTCCAATTGGGAGGACGAGGACGAGGTCGCAGCCTACCTGGGCAAGATCCTCGACAAGCAGGCCTTCGACGGCACGGGCCTCATCTACGGTATGGGCCACGCCGTCTACACACTGAGCGACCCGCGCGCCGAGGTGTGCCGCCGTTACGCGCGCACGCTTGCCGCCAAGAAGGACCTGGGCGAGGAGTTCGCGCTCATCGAGCGTATCGAGCGTCTGGCCCCGCAGGTGATGCGCGATCACGGCATGACCAAGCCCATCTGCGCCAACATCGACCTGTACACGGGCTTTATCTACAAGATGCTCGGCGTACCCGAGACGCTCTTTACGCCGCTGTTCGCCGTCGCCCGCATGGCCGGCTGGTCGGCGCACCGCATGGAAGAGCTCTTCTGCGCGCACCGCATCATCCGTCCCGCGTATCGCCCGGTTATCGAGCCGCTGGAGTATAAGCCGCTCGCCGATCGCTAGGACGCGGACCGTTATAGAACCCGAGCGTGGCCAGGGCATCACCGCCCTCGGCCACGCTTTTTATGCCAGTAGAAAGGGCTGCATCAAATGATTGTGTTTTCCGATATGGACGGAACGCTGCTGACGAGTGATAAGCAGATGAGCGACGCCACCTGGGCGATGCTCGACGAGCTTGCGCGCCGCGGTATTGAGTTTGTGCCCTGCACGGGGCGCCCGCTGTCGGGTATCTTTGAGCCCATTCTCGCCCATCCCGCCGTGCACTACGCGGTCTGTGCCAACGGCGCCAGCGTCTGGCAGCTCGACGAGGATACGCCCACCGACGCCTCGCGCGCCACGTGCATCTTGAGCCGTCCGCTCGACCGTGGCATTGCCCACCACGTCCATAGCATTGCAGCCGGCCACGATGTGACCTTCGATATCTTCGCGGACGGGCAGTGCTTCCTCCCCCGCTCGCTCTACACGCGCCTGGACGAATTCTGCGGCGGCGACCCCCACATCGCGGCTTCACTCAAGCGCACACGAACGCCGATCGACATGGATATCGACAGCAAGATCGACGAGGTCGAGACGCTCGAACGTATCGCCATGTACTGGCACAACCCGGCCGATCGCGACGCCATCGCGACGGCGCTCGACACGCTCGGAGGCATTGAGGTCACGCGTTCGTACGCCATGAATATCGAGGTCATGGGCGAGGGCGCCACCAAGGGGACGGCCCTCACGTGGCTATGCGAATACCTGGGCAAGCGTCTCGCCGACGCCTGGGCGTTCGGCGACAACATCAACGACATCCCCATGCTGCAGGCAGCGGGCCACGGCATGGCCATGATCAACGCCGAGCCCGAGGACCGCAAGGCCGCCGACGCCATCACCGAATACGACAACGACCACGACGGCGTCGCCCGTACCATCATGGCCGCCCTCGCCTAGTCATTGGGGCGTTCCTGAATGACTAGTCGTTGGGGACAGTCTTCGCGAAAAAGCCGCAAGGACTGTCCCCCACTGCCGGCAGAAAAGGAACGTCCCCATCTGCCGGATTAAGCGAGACTCTCCAGCACGCGACGGAGCTCCTGCTGGACGGCGTGGTCGCGGTTGCACCCCACCACGCGATCGGCGACTGCCTTGAGCGCGGGGCGCGCGTTTTCCATCGCGCAGCCCGTGCCGACAAAGCGAATGATCTCGTAGTCGTTCATCGAGTCGCCAAACGCCATGACCTCGTCGCGTTCGACGCCATAGTGCTCCATGAGCTGTGCGATGCCCGAGGCCTTCGACACACCGGGCTGCATGGCATCGATCCACGCGTTGCCCGAAGGCGCAAAAGTAAAGAGCTGACCAAGTTCGCGCTGTAGCACGCACGCGCTGTCCATAACCGCACTGTCGTCGCAAAAGATACTCGCTTTGATGATATTTACGCTGGGATCGGGCAGCTCCCAAATGCGCTCGGCATTGGGAAGGTCCTTATCGACCTCACGCACGAACTTGCACTCGTCATCGAGCAGGAAGGACTTGGTTCGGTCAAAGAGCGCAAGATGCAGATTGGGAAACGTCCTGACGGCTTGGGCGAGCCTTCGAATCGCCAGGTGGGAATACACCTCACGGTCTACCATCTTACCGTCGGCGTAGACCTGGGCGCCGTTAGCGGCGACAAAGTCCATCTTGTCGCGAACGGGCGCAAAGAACTCGCACAGGCGATCGTAGCGACGACCTGACGATGCAGCGAAATGCACACCATGCTCGTGTAGCGCCAGAATCAGTTCGTAGGTCTCGGGAGGCACCTGGCCGTTTTCGTCAAGCAGTGTGCCGTCCATATCGGATGCAATCAGTTTAAACATAGAAAAGCTCCCTTCGGGCTTGTTGGAATCGAACGCGTATCCGATTCCAACGTACCCAAAGGGAGCTCAAATAAGACTCCGCGGGCGTAAACGTTACAAGGACCTGGCAAATAGCTCACACATGCCAGAGGCCCTACGGTCGCGGCGTCAGGCAGCCCGCCAAAGAGTGTCCCCGATGACTAGTCGTTTAAGAACGTCCCCGATGACTAGTCGGCGTAGGTGCAGGTTGTGACGTCGAACATGCCCTCGGGGCGGATGCGGAGCGTCGGGATGACCGGCAGGGGCAGGAAGATGATGCCCATGATGGGGTCGAGCGGCGACTCAATACCCATAGCGCGTGCCTTGACCATAAAGTCGTCGTGCTGCGCCGCGACGTCTTCGGCAGTGCCTTCGCTCATCAGGCCGCCGAGCGCCAGAGGAATACGAGCCACGACCTCGCCGTTGCGCACCAGCACGTGGCCGCCCTGGCCCACGGCCTCGACAGCAGCCATCATATCCGCCGCATTGTCGCCCACCACGCACACGTTGTGCGAGTCGTGGCCGATCGTGGAGGCAATGGCACCACCGGTGATGGTGAAACCGCGCACCCAGCCGCGACCGATATGCTTGCCGACGAGTCCCATGCCAGCGGGGCCGTCGCCATCGGCGCCCTCGGCCTGCAGCGACACGCCGCGGCCATGGCGCTCGATCAGCATAATGCGGCGCAAGTCCTCGGCGCTCTCGGGGCGGGCCATACCCGTGATAGCCATACCCGGGATGACATCGATAACCGCCTCGCCCGGCTTAAAGGCATAATCGAACACGTCAAGCGAAAGCTTCGGTAGCTTAACGGAAGCACGCAGCTCATCGGCAAGAGAGGCGACCTCGGCAGTCTCGGGTGCGACCTCGCCCGCAAAGGTGCCATCCTGCGCCACCAGGGCACCGGCGGCATATACGCGATGCGGAGCCTTGGCAAACGTCAGGTCATCGAGCAACAGCAGGTCGGCGCGCTTGCCCGGGGCGATTGCGCCGCGGAGCTCGTGCGGGTCGCGGCAGCCGTGGTCCAGGCCAAATGCCTCAGCCGTGGAAAGGGACGCCATAGAGATGGCGACCACGGGGTCGATACCGGCCTCGATAGCCACGCGGCAGGCATTGTCGATCATGCCGGTCGAAAGAGCATCGGATGGAGCGCGGTCGTCGGTCGCAAAGCAGCAGCGGCGGGCGCGGGCAGGATTCTCCAGCAGCATCGGGGACAAATTGGCCAGGTCGTGGCTGCACGTGCCCTCACGCAGCATCACATACATGCCACGGGACAGCTTGTCGAGTGCCTCCTCGGGAATCGTCGACTCGTGGTCGGCGATAATGCCCGCTGCGGCATAGGCGTTGAGGTCCTTACCGGCAACGAGCGGCGCATGGCCGTCAACCTGCTTGGACGGCGTCTGGTTGGCCGCATCGATGCGAGCACAGGTCTCGGGGTCGGCCATAAAGACGCCCGGCAGGTTCATCATCTCGCCCAGACCAAAGACATCGCCCGGATGCTCGGCAAAAAACGCCTGCATATCGGCAGCCGAAATAACGGCACCGGCCTGCTCGTCGGGCAGCGCGGGCACGCACGAAGGCATCATGTACTTGATGGAGATGGGTGCGCGGCGGCCGTCCTCGATCATAAAGCGCAAGCCGTCGAGACCGGCAACATTAGCAATCTCGTGGCTGTCGGCAATGGCGGTGGTAGTACCGCGCGTCGCGGCCATGCGAGCATACTCGGCGGGACGGATGTTCGAAGACTCGATATGCAGATGCCCGTCAATAAAACCGGGAGCGAGATAGCGACCCTGGCAGTCGAT
>DBFBEA010000023.1:0-34310 GCA_048248475.1 Collinsella sp.
GTCCACTCGCAGGAGGAGGAAGCGGAGGGCTGCTGGGCGACGCCCCACTTGGCCCAGCCGCCCTTCTCCCAGACGAACTTGTACTTGAGGCCGGAGGCGTCGCCGGACACCTTGGCCTGCAGCTTGACCGGCTTGCCGCAGCGGGCGGAGCCCGAGACTTCGAGCGACTCAAGAGACCAATTAACAACTTTGTATTTAGAAGTGCTAGTCACATACCCATTGGAGTCAATGACATCAGCATAGATCTCATATTCACCAGCCTGGGGCAGGGTCCAAGAAATCGACGGCGAAGTTAAGTCTTGACCGATTACACCCCAATTGGAATCACTCCAATCAGACCCAGCCCTATGCCAAACAAACTTATATCTAAGGCCATCAGTCTTGCCGCTAACATTTACACCGATTTTTACCGTTGACCCTGCATGTCCCAGTTCTTCCGAGAAGGAAATTCCATTGACGGAGTAGGGATGCGGAAACTGTGCGATGATAGCTGCAGCGTCAGCCTCTCCCAGACGACGGCAACCATCGTCCGAGAAATAGTTGGCCACATCACCGTAATTCGAAATGAAACCATGCTCGATAAGAATACCTGGAATTCCCTGCTCGCGAGCGCAGCGGATAACGGCGAACTCGTCGCCTACCTCCATTTGAAATACGCCGCGGTATGTTAGTCCCATAGCAGCAAGGTTGTTCATGACCTTGTTGGCAAGCTCAACAGAGACCTGTGTGTAGTCGGTGCCATTTGCGGTAGGAGCATAAACTTCTGCGCCGTGAGCTCCAGAAGACCCAGAGTTGATGTGAAAGCTAACAAAGGCCTGCGCGCCCTGATCAATGCAGCGCTGTACGCGATAAAGATAATCATTGCTGGGATAGTAGCCAGACTGCTCGCGCGCAAGAACAATCTTAAAGCCGTAAGCTTCAAGTTTATTTTTGCAGGCTGTCATGATCTTCCAGGTAAGGTCGGCTTCACTCTTGCCATTACCCTGAGCGCCAGAATCCACCCCGCCATGTCCCGCGTCAAGTGCAATAACCCCCACATTACGCGCGGAGCGCTCAGCATAGGTGGAAATGCCATCGGGCGAATCGGCGCATTCCAATGCCTGCTGAATCGACTGGGCTTCAACGGCATTGCCATCGCCGTCCGCATAGTAAACAGAAGTGCTCTCAGAATTCATGGAGCTATCGATAATCGTAAACGAATAATCCCTGTCAGAGAGATCCACTACATGTTCAGTGCCATCACCCTGCAAAACATAGGTTATCGAAGTCAGAAAGTAAGTATTGGATTTCAACGTCGAGCCGAATACAAAAGCAGCCGAATTACCAGCGGATTCAGATGCAACCGTGGTTCCCTGTACTCCATTGGCACTTACATAGTTAAGCGTTGCGGAAGCAAGGATGTCGCCGTCATCGGGAGTAGCAAAGGCGACAACTTGATCAGTCCCGCTGGGAAGGCTCGGGTAGGCAAGATATACATATTGGAAAGAGGAATCGACCGGTTCAGCCTGCTGATGGTTCTCATATACATCAACGCCAAAATCCTCATCAGCCGATTCGTCAACGTTCGTTGCCGGCGATGAATCATCAGCAGCGTCGACATCGACAGAACCCGCATCACGCGAGGCCGCGCCACCATCGTCTGCAGTAGCAGCGTCCACGGCAGCGTCCGCAGACGGGACATTGCTCGCAGCGTAGGCAGCAGCCACAGGACCCATCAAGGATGAAATGGTCAAAAGACCAGCAAGAGAAAAAGCTGTTGAGGCACGCAATGCCTTTTTCATATCGGATCCCCCGTCACAAATAATGTTACTAAGAGAAGATTATCTTACAATCCTGTGCATCGGAAGTCCAGTTATTCGAAGCACGGGAATTGTTATAAAGGCAGATGGAAACATCCTCTTATGAAAAGCAGGTTACGTCTCAGCAAACTTTTGTCTTTTCGTCCTTCCATGAACACAGTGTTAGCTCTAGTTTTTGAAGCAATTAGCGGCGCCCCAAACAGCGCAAGCGCCAGTGACACGAAAATCCACTGAAACACGCAATTCGTTTAAGTACGCGGCGGACGACGAAAGCGTGTACACAGCCGCGAAATACAGCAAAATGCCCCAATGTTTCGCTTGCATCAGAGGCGTCTGGGGCTTCATCGACAGAGTAACCTGGCTTACGCATTCAAGAAAAGTAGAGCGTGGTCTTCATGAATCAAACACCAGCAAGCAACGCTCGCGCGCGTCTTTGAATCTTCTAATGAGCAAGAAGAGAGGGATCTAGGAGAGACCTAATAGTTCTTGGAATCTGGGAATCATCGAACTCACCATCTTTAAACAAGAGAGAATCATATAGCTTCTTATCGTTCTGTCTCGAAAAGATATGAGTGACCAGATGCACATCGTGAGCCTTTGAAAGACAGTCTTCATCCCCTAAAGATTCAGCAATATAACAACCGTCCCAATCAAAAAAGCCGAGATAACCCCGGCTGATAATCAAAGAGGCGGTTTTCTGCTGGCTGTCAGCCGCGGCATCCTCACGGAAACCTAGTTGTCGCCGGAATTATAGTCCTCGGCGCGGACTCACCTTATCTCCCCGGTGCGGGCTCGATATCCTCTCGAATATCTAATCGTCTTGGACTTTAACCTGCCCAAGCACAGTACAGCTTTTACGTGCCGCCACACGAAGCTTAGCTCGTGGACTATTTTCTAAAATATAGACCTTCAAAGCAACTTGGGTTCAAGCACGGACAAACCAAACAGGCACTGAATACAAGACTTGTTTATCAATAGTTATCAATCAAATGCGTTACCAGCAAATATCGTCCGTCTCATACGCTGCGATACAATCAATCTCACCAAATGCTTAACCAGTAAGTCGAAGGGACCAACGTGCTAACAATTCACTATGGTGATATGGAAAACGTTATCTATAATACGTCGGTTTACTTCGATAACATCTATTCGCCCGAATGGTTTCAAGACGCCTTTGCTCAAAAGATTATTAAATCCATCGATAAAGGTATTGTGGTTGGGCCATGCGCAATTGACACCAAGATACTAGGTATCATCCCTCCTGAAAGGCTATCGGGAGGCACTAAAACGTTGCTGCTCATGTACTTTATGCCTCAGAACGTATACAACGCCACAAACTGCAGCGATAATTGCGCTTACTGGATCCTGAAAATCGCTGCACAGCAAGATCTGACAATCAACCTCTACCATCTGATGGATTTTGGAAACGGCAAGTTCACGGCAACCGTTGCAAACACGGGCGATGTCGTTCACACGATGTTCGACCTTGTCCCTATAGCCGCAAAATGTCTAAGGTAAAACTCCTGACACACCATTCGAAATCTAACAGTTTAGATAACAGGTAATTACCGGGGGCCCTGCGGTCCCCAAATGCTATGCCCTTCCCAGCCAAACAGAGAATTTGCCCGAGCGCCCACCCGGATCTTTGTTTGGCGACAATCCTTCCATGTGGGCGTTCAGGCGGATGGGACAGATCCATATGGGAAGAGCGAACCCCTTCAGGGCGCTCGTGACGGGCCTCACCGCCGACGAGCTCCTGCTGCTCAGAGAAGCCGTCGACGAGAGGCGCTGCAGCGATGAGGTCGGCGCCGGCACGCTCGCCGAGACCGCGAGGCCTATCGGCAGAACCCGAAGTGCCCGGGTTGCGGCGCCCGCAGCGCTTGGAGGGACGGCTCAGGAAGCTGCTGCCGAAGGGCCGGGAGCTCATGTTCGACCGGCTCGCGCCGGCCGACCTCGCGCTCACGATGTCGCACGTGGATAGGCGCGCGGGGGCCGTTCGGCTGAGCCTGGGAAGCGGAGCCGAGGGGCTGGCGAAGCACGGTCCCGGACCCGTCGAAACACATCCCCACCGTTCCTTCAACTGGGGAAACGACGGCCCGGGGCCGCCTCGCACGGTCCAGGGCCGTTCGGCTAGGTGCGGAAACGCGCTATCCGTTCAAAGTGCTCGCTGGGGCTGAAAATCAACCTACAAAAACAAAGGCATTTGCGTATTCCGACCGAGAGAAAACACGTCCACGTGTCATCTCTTAGTCCGCGTAGGCACTTCCCTGTAGGCTTTTCTCTGTATGAAGTTTATGAACGTTTCAGGCACCGCATGGTCCCGCGCTTAGTCTTTCCCTCAAATAAGCGCTTCGAGTATAGCAAGAGATTTGCCAGCCTTCTTACATGCTACTGGCAACACAGCTGTAGCGGATGTGATTTGCCCCCGGTTAACACCCTATTTCAACCTGCGATAGATCATTCTGCCCCGAGACGTCTTGAGGCTGTTGACCATGCAGAGGGTATCGAGGAAACCGTCAGTTTATGGAACATATTATTTGTTATCCGCTAATAGTTGTACGAGATGCTGTATGCGTCTATCCCAAATGGTAGACAAGTATTCGTTATAATTAAATTAATAACTTTGGCAATTATAGGAGTTCGTTATGCTGGAGTACATTGAAGATGCACGCAGAGCGCTAAATGCTAAAGCTTATTATTCAGCTCTATGTTTTTCTCTCACGCTGCCAGACGTCTGCGCTCAAGTCGAGTATCCAAACGAAAAAACAGTAGGAGATCGGTACAGCCGTTGGATCAACCAATTTGTTGACACTTCAGCTTTTATTCATGACCAAAGTATGCTAAACGGAAATGATTTCGGAAAGTTCATCTATAAAATACGTTGCTCAATTGTTCACAGCGGAAATTTGGATCTAAATTTAAAATCTGGGCACGAAGTCAACTTCCGGCTAATCAATTCAGACTTTGGAGACGGAAGGGCTTTAGCGATTAATATAGACGATGGCAATCCAATTATCGAATTACCCATTTGTGACCTAATCACTGAGCTACTTGATAGCGTCGAAGACTACTATTCCTCGCAAAATGATAAGACGCAATTTGCAAAACACTTTGTTAGCCTAATAGATCCATTAATTATTGTAAAAGACTAGCCCAAAGGGCTAACGACTCGTCACCGTTACAGGCTCGTTAGCCCCCCCTATTTCTCAATGTCTTTCATATCAACAGACGGCCAACTCTCGAAGGACATTTCAGCAATCTAAAGCGCAAAGTACTCGCTTTCTGAGCTGAGGTTTGAGTTAAGCCATGGATCCTTGCCAACAAAGTACTCGGGCCAGCGTTGCATTAAGAGAGCCTGCTCGCACTTCCAGCGGCGCAGCTTTTCTTCGTTGGCCTCTTCCCTGCCGTACGAGGTGAACACGTAGTGGTACAGCTCGGCATACGGCGTAAAGATGGTGACGTCGTCCGCTCTCGATTTAGAACCGTTCGAGAATCTCCTCGGCATTCTCTCGCAGATAGATATCCAGGTCCGGCACGGCAAACTGCACGTAGCCCCTCTGTGGTGCCTGAATAACCTCTCTTTGTAGCAATTTTGCCCTAATGGAGCTGACCTCATTAGTCTTTTTACCCATGCGCCTAGCAATCTCGGATGATTTGGACTGTCGTTTGTCCTCGCACATCGCCAAAAGGTATTTGATATCGTTAGGCCCCAGTCCAGAAATCGCGGGCTCGTGAACAACATCGTGAAAACGAGCCTCTGCCAGCGCAATGCCTTCGGCAACATCGCGCTCGCTCACAATGGCACTTTTGGCACGATGCAAGTTGGCGCGCTGCCAAATGGAATAACCGACCAGTTGCACCAGATAGGCATAGCCCTTAGTGGCCTTAGCGGCTCTCAACAGAAGATTGTCCTCTATGGTCAAACCAGTCGCGACAAAGCTATCGCCCATAGAGAGCGCTACCTCTACTTGTTTGCCTTTCTAGGGAATCGATTAACAGTCAATCATCGTTTCAATAATTGTCACAGACTATATCGAATAATATCGAGCTGTATAAGCTTGTATAAACTAATCGTGAAAGTATCGAGCTTTCGTAATTTATCTTAGCAAGTAGTCCAACGTTACTTTCTTCCAAGCTCATAGCGAAAGAAAGTTAAGGACTTCCTAAAAACCATTGCCTTAATACGAGAAATACTCGCTCTCAGCGGATAAGTTCGGCCCGAGCCAGGGATCGCCATCCAGGAAGAACTCAGGCCAGCACTGCATGAACATCGCCTGCTCGCGCTTCCAGCGGCGCAGCTTTTCCTCATTGGCCTCTTCCCTGCCGCGCGAGGTAAACTCGTAGTGGTACAGCTCGGCATAGGGCATTTGCCCTCCTCCAACAAAACACTGTCACTAACTTAGCCCACCAACCTCGCCATTTGTTAAGCAACAAGTGCGAGCGGTAGGTATTGATCTACAACCGCTGGGGATTGAAAAAATGCAGTAGCCGAAAATGAAATATCTTCTGATTGGCGCGGCATAAAAATAGAGGGCGTCCCATAAAGAGAAGCCCCCTTGCAAAACGGCCGAACCGCTTTTCAATGTGGGAAATATTTTGCACCAGATGCCTAGGAATCGCAAGAAGGCATATCTTCAGCGTCACACAAATACCATGCGCCGATCACTTTCGACAAAAACGAGAAGGAGGAAGTGATGACCTCCGCCCCTTTATAGTAGTTGATGTTGCGATTTGCCCTAGAAATAAACTTGGAAAGCGATCGTGCTTTGTGCTTAATAACGCCTTTAGACGACACCTCTTTGTGCAGATATAGCGTTGTGACAATCTGACGTATTCGCTCATTGCTCATCCTTGCCTTACGCTGATAAGAGCCAACCCCCTCTATTTTGCTCAATGCCTTCATAACGCCGTTATTTGCCCTTCGGGCATTCTCGCCCGAAGCAAGACCATTAAGAATGCAACTATTGTGAGCACACGCGTTGCGGAGATCTTTTGCCGCGCGAAGCAAATAAAACCTATCGCAAAGCTCATCATCGTCAAACCGTTTGGCGCAAAACAAAATGAATGAATTAAAGGCGCCAAAGGTAATAACTTCCAGAAAGGCCCAGACAGGCATATTAAAACCACTGTATTTTGCAAGAATGCCTGCAGAATAGGCACTCGACTCACAACGTGAAATCTCTTTTTTAACCCAGTTGATCACATTCCCCTTGCTATCAAATGTATCCTGCTCGCTCAAATAGTCTTGAACGATTTCGTAACCGTCCTCGGCATGCTGCTCTATCCTGCCCAGCAAGTCAACTTTGCAGAAGTGCTCGATATCAAGAGTGAGTGAAATCATCTCGTTTCGAAGCAACATATCGATAATCGAAAGGTCAACAAGCATCTTGAAATCTAAGTTGACATATTCACCCTTGCGTTTTCCATCAGAAACCTTTGGAAATCCGGTGCGGTACGAGCGCAAGCGAAAGTAATTGTTGTTCTTCGTCAGATACTCGACTGCCTCTGCCTCGCTCATATAGCGGAAACGGACACCCTTGCTCTTAAGGTGGGAGACTTGTTCCCAAGGAGTAAGCCAAGGCTTTTGATCGCACATATCTTGTTGACGAATAGGACTATTCATTGCGCTCTCCAGCGTATTTGATGAAATAACAGATTGATTTTATCCTAACTTTAAACACCTATTAAACAGCCGGACGCTCATGCAAATACATCATGGCACGCCGCCGTCCATCTTGCCTTGAGCTCGTTACAACATTTGCATTAGCTTCCACAGAATTAGGAGGAGTATCCTCTCGCTATCTCATTTTGAGTTGAGTAACATCGTAAATTGACCCGACCTGAGCCACTGTCCAGCACACGGTGCAGAAACCCTCCCCCAAGAAAGAAGTTTTTTATCGCACTTACACCCACCAAGGCTCCTCTTCATACTTTTCCGCATAGGGAGAACGACACCTACTAGCAAACTCATAAACCAATAGATAGAGTTCATATGCGTCGCGATCTATCCACGCCATTTTCTAAAGCGAGAAGTACTCACTGTCGGAGGATAGGTTTGACCCGAGCCACGGGTCGCCATCGAGGAAGAACTCAGGCCAGCGTTGCATGAACAGCGCTTGCTCGCGTTTCCAGCGACGCAGTTTTTCCTCGTTGGCCTCTTCCCTGCCGCGCGAGGTGAACTCGTAGTGGTACAGCTCGGCATAGGGCGTATAGATGGTGCGGTAGCCCGCCTCCCATACGCGCAGGCAAAAGTCTGCGTCGTTAAAGCCGACGGCGAATTCCTCGTTGTAGCCGCCGACGCGCTCAAATACGTCGCGTCGCACCATCTGACAGGCGCCCGTTACGGCACTGAAGTTACCGGGGCGCACAGCGCGGGCAAGATAGCCCTCGCGCTTTGCCGAGAAGTCCTGGTTGGCATGGGCAAGTGCGCCACGCACGCCAACCAAAATGCCGGCATGCTGCACCAGATGATCGGCAAAGTAGAGTTTGGCGCCCACCACGCCCGCATCGGGACGCTGCAGATACCCCATCATCTCTTCGATAAAGTCCGGACTTATGACCTCGGTATCGTTGTTGAGCAGCAGCAGATAGTCGCCCCTGGCATGCTCAACGCCAAAGTTAATGATCTTGGAGTAATTGAACTCACCCGGCCAGTACACAACGTGTGCGATGCCCTTACCTTCGGATGCAGCAGCCACGCGTTCCGGCAGGGTTTCGTAATACGCAAACGTATCCGGGGCTTCGCTGTTGTTCTCCACCAAGACGATCTCATAGTTGGCATACGTGGCCTTCTGGGCAATCGACATCACACAGGCATCGAGCGTCTCAACGTGGTCCTTGGTGGGAATCACAATGCTCACCAGCGGCGCAGGCTCCGGCAGCGCATAGCGCATGCGATAGACAAACGGCGTCTCGGTCTCCTCGACCGTTCCGCAAATGCCCAGCTCGTTAAAGTGACGCTGCAGCGCAAGGCGCCCGGCTTCAATAGCATACGGCTTGCTATCGGCAGAGCCATCGGCGGTCGACCCCGGATGAACGCGCCAGTGATACAGCACGTGCGCAACATGCTCAAACCGTGCGCCCGCCGAAAGGCAGCGAAGCGTCAGGTCGTAGTCCTGGGCACCCGCAACGTCTTCTGGGGACGTGCCAATACGATCGATTAGCGCCTTCTCCACCATCAGGAAATGCGTCACGCAGTTATGGCTATAGAGCAGGTCGACGTTGAGCTGCGTCTTAAAGACAGGCTGACCCCACTCCCCCGTTTTCTGGAACATGTCCTCGTCGCAGAACAGGACCTGGGGACGCCCACCCTCGGCCGCCTTATTCAGCGCGGAAACATACTGGAATAACACGTCCGGTTCCAGAATGTCGTCATGGTCCAAGAACGCGATGTAGTCGCCCATCGCTTGCTCAATACCTGCGCTGGTGTTGACCACAATGCCGCCGTTGCCGGGTAGTTCGATGCGACGAACGCACTCGTCGTTGGCGTCTGCCGCAAGAGTGGCCACCGCATCCCATTCGGGCGAGGCGTCCATAAGCAGCAATTCCCAGTTGTCATAGCTCTGAGCTAGCACCGAGTCCAGCAGCTCGCGCAGGTAGACCCGATCGGTCTTATAGCACGGCACCACAATGCTCACGAGCGGTCTATAGGCAAAGGCCGCCGAAGCGACACGCTGGCACGCCAGATCGCCCGGCTTTGCGCGATGCTGCTCAAACCAACGTCGATAAGCTGCGTCGTCAGCGCGTGCATCCTTCATGCGGTTCCAGCTGTCGTCGACCATGTCGTTGTACAGGCGACCATCCATGGCGCAAAACCCGCTCTGGATCTGCTCTGTGGGATCGCTCACAATCGCGACAAAATCTCGTATATCCTGAGGCATCTCAACGCTCAAATACGTTTTATTGACGCGGCAACCGTCCTGCTGCGGCACATCGACCTGCGACTCAAACACATGCACGATGACATCGATGGCATTCATATGCGTATCGAAGATCTGGAACTCGGGTGCGCACTGGGGGTCTCCCGCCCAGGTAACCTCATAGCGCCACACCGCGCCGGCGTCTGCCGGCAAATAGCGAATGGCATCAATCTCGTAGCGACCGCAGCATTCGCCACGCTGCGCATCGCGGATAAGCGCACACAGCGCAGGCTTTGCTTTGTAGTTAATCTTGGATTCCAGCTTAGCCACGCGGCTATCGAGGCGAATGGAGCCCAACCTTTGCCCACCGGATGCAAAAACGACATCCATCGACGAGCCATCCAAAAAAGGAAGCACCAAGACGGCGAGCTCGCGCTCGTAATCGGAAACGGAAGGGCAAAGCGCCAGCACACGGCCATGATCGACTGGGAGCACCAGCGTCGGTACACAAGAACCGCTCGTTGTCGCGTGGGCAAACGCTTGAGAACCCTCCTGCTCAATAAGCGCGGCGACATCCTGGCCGGCAAAACGAAGCAGCACAAACAGACGACCCTGACTGCGGCAAAGTGCCAAACGCTTGATACTCATCTACACTTCTCGCTTTCCCAGGGCGTTCGCTGCCATGCGTTTGCAGGCACCCAGGCGCCCAAACCTCAAGACGTCGTAATCGAACATGAGCTTTTTACACTCACGGGCATTGGGGGCCTTGCTGGTAAGCGCCGCACGCACCATAGCAGCAACAGAAGAAGCGCATTGTGCGAGCGCAGCATCGCTGCCCACGGCAGAACCGGCAAGTGCCGTGGCAACGGCAGCAAACACCTTGCCGCAGTCCGTACCCAACAGCCGGAGCGCATCGTACAGCACCAGATCGCATAGGAAGTACGCCAGGTCATCGGCATGCTGGGCATCGAGACCGTCGCGCTGCCAGTCAGCCAGCACCGCGGAGTAAATCTTCACGTGCTCCAGCAGGCGCGTCTCGTCGTCATAGCGCATGGTGTCCATGAGCGAGCCCTTGCGCGCCACGCGGTAGTCATACAGCTTGTTCGAGATAAGCGTGGTCTTATGCGAACGACCGTACACGGCAAAATCGAAGACCTGGTCCTCGCCATACTTAACGGTTTCGTCAAACACGATCCCGTTACCCAGCAAAAACTCACGCTTGCAGGCGGTGCGCCATGCAAAGGGGCGAGATGCTTCCTTAAACAGTAGGTCGGAGCTATAGCCTTCAAATGACACATCGCGTGGGCTCAGCACATAGTTAAGCCACGGATACCCCGCCTCCAGCGGATACGGGTTCGCGCCAAAGGTCAAAACGTCGCAGTCCTCGCGCTCAAAGGTATCGACGATCACGCGGCATGCATCTGGCGTAAATCGGTCGTCGGAATCCAAGAACGCGACGATAGGCGCCGTGGACGCAGCGATGCCTGCATAACGTGCACTCGACAGGCCGCCGTTCTCCTTATCGACCAGCGTAAAGCGAGCGTCCTTTTCGCAATAAGCGGCCGCAATATCGCGCGAGCCATCCGGCGAGCCATCGTTGACCAGCACGCCCTCCCAATCGAGCATGTCCTGCGCAAGCAAGGAGTCCAGGCACCAGGCCAGACACTCCTCCACCTTGTAGATGGGAACGACAACGGAAATCTTAGGGGTAGCCATAATCACGTGCTCCTACTGCGCCGCCGGCACGTCATCAGGGTGCGGGTTGTCGCCGTAGGTGCGCTGATACGTCAGCACGCGCCAGACCAGCGGCAGGCCGCCAATCTTAAAGTAATGCTTAAACGTATTGAGCTTGCCCGGCTTCTTAAAGTCAAAGCGCGAATCGATATAGGCGCGGGGCGACTTGACCATCAGGCGCAAGTCGGTCTCGCCACGCGGATCGAACAGCGACAGGTCAAAGCGACCGGCATCCCAATCGGCCTTGAGCTCGGGAGAGACCTTCTCCCAAAACTGCTCACGCAGCTCATCGACCAGACGCTCATCATTCCAACGGTACGTATCGACCTTCATGCGCATTAAAATGCCCAGGAGCTGAGCCTTGAGCTCGGGGCGCTCGTCCAAAAAACGTTGCATCTCGACATACTCGTCGCACACGCAAAACACCTTGTTGGGCGAATTAACGGAGCTCTTCTCGTTATCCTGGCGATAGCACAAAATGGGGTCCGCAATAAACGCGGCACGCTCGGCGCAAGCCCAAACCTTAAAGTTAAAGCCTGCGTCCTGATACGAGGCACCCGGCGTGGGAAGGAACCGAATCTGATTGTCGTTGAGGAACTCGCGCCGATAGATAGCCGACCAAATGGAAGGTTTGCGGTAGAAGATGCCCGGGCGATCGACGGGGCGATACGCGGCGCCCGTCATATGCTCGTCAATGATCCCAAACAGCTCACGGCGCTCGGTGGGCGTGGACCAATACAGGTAAAAGTCGCCCTTAACGACATCGGCATGCTCAGCATCGGCCTTGGCGACCAGCTTTTGGAGCGAATCCTCAAACATAAAGTCGTCGGACTCAAGGATGCCCACGTACTCGCCGCGCGCCATCTCCAGGCCGCGGTTCATCGAGTCGCCGTAGCCGCTGTTGGCCTTGTCGATCATCTTTACACGGGGGTCGCGCTCCATGTACTCGCGGATGATATCTGGCGAACTATCGGTAGAACCGTCGTTGATGCAGATGATCTCGATGTCCTTGAGCGTCTGCGCCACGGCGGAATCGAGGCACTCGCGCAGGTAGCGCTCAACATTGCAGATGGGAACAAGCAGCGAAACTTTAGGGGTATCAGAGTTCTGCAAGAGAACCTCCTGTTGAATAGCGTGTAACAGGGTTATTTTAGCAGCCGAGTTGCGGCGGGCGGCAGCGCTTGGAATTAGATAAAGCGCTCCAGGCAGGCTTTGAGACCGCGAGTCGAAAGATAGAACTGCGTGGCGTCTGCCATCGTAACGCCCGAGGTCGCCGCAACGAGCTTGTGGGCAACACGCCGAACGGCGCCCTTAGCAGGCATATCCGCCCACGCCGTTCCCAAAAACGTCGTGAGATCCATGTTGACGCGAGCCGCCACGCGATGGAAGTCATCGGCATCCAAGCGCGCCAGGTCGAACACGATAAGCTCCAAGAACCAAGTTATCAGCTCGCCGGGGCACAGGTCCAAAAGACCGTAGGCCGCCCAGTCCTCCAAGACCTCCTCGAGCATCCTCATGTGGGCGTCAAGCTTTTTGGCGCGAGCCTCGGCACTGTTGAACTCGTGCGTCGCCGATTCGCTCTCCATCACGTAGTGGTAGAACTTGTCCGGCATGACGACGGCCCTGCGGGCAAGCGCATAAGCCGCAAATTGGAAGACGACGTCCTCGCCCAAAGCCAGACCGGGGGCGAAGCGAATGCCTTCGCGATTGAGCAGCTCGCGCGAAAAAGCCGCACGGCAGGCATAGGGCTGCGCATTCGAATGGAACAGCAGTTGGGGATCACGGGCGCCGAAGATACCAGCTTTGGGGCTCATGAGTTGCTGGACGCGTTTGGGAGCAGCATCGGCAGGTTCACAGACACCGCCAAAAACGGCAGCCTCGGCATCCGCAGACTCCATGGTGTGCAGCACGCGCTCGACCGTCTGGGCATCGATGTAATCGTCGGCGTCCACAAAAAAGACGGTCTCGCCCTCGGCGGCATCGATACCGGCATTTCGAGCACACGAGACGCCCGCGTTTTCCTGGTCAATCACCAGTACGCGATCGTCGGCCTGCGCGATCTGGCGCAACACGTTCAACGAATCATCAGTCGAACCGTCGTTGACGCAGACAACCTGAATCGAGCGCTCGGACTGGGCCAACAGCGAATCGAGGCATCGCTGAATGGAGCGCGACGAATTGTAGACGGGAACGACAATGGTCGCTTTGGGGGTCAAAGTCTCTCCCATGTCGACCTACCCCCTCAGCGATTCGATGAGGAAGGCAGCAACCACGCCTGGGCCTCCAACCGAGGCGTAATACTTAGCACGCCCCAAGGCACCATCCGTCGCAAAACTCGGATGCTCGTCAACCCAGCCCTCAGGATCTTTGAGGATGGCAGCGAGATTCGCGCGCTTCCACGGCTTGAGGTCGTCAAGCGAAAACTCCCCCGCGTCCAAGGCCACCTGAAATTCCTTGGCCATCTGCACCAAGAACTCCTTATAGAACTTGGGCGCCAGGCGCACGTAGTTCCACATGTACGAATCGTACTTAATGAGCTGATTGAACTTGAGCATGCGCGCGACATCGCCGCTTGCGTGGCCGCGGGCATAATCCTCTCGAATCCAACGTTCAATCTCGGCATACTCGGTATTGACGCAAAAGACCTTAGCCGAAGAATTGACCGAGGAATTCTCGTTGTCCTGGCGATACGACAACACGGCATCGTGCAGGTAAATAGCCTTATCGGCGCACGCGATCACCTTAAAGGCGAATGACGTGTCCTGAAAGGATGCCCCCGGAGTCGGCAAGAACTTGATGCCGTTGCGCTCAAGAAAATCGCGACGGTACACGGCCGACCAAATCGACGGCTTTTGCTTAAAGAACTGCGTCGTATCGCTCGGGTGCACCGGCTTGCCGCAATCCTGAGGTCTAAACATCTCGTGCAGCGAGCGGCGCTCCTCGGGCTTAGACCAGTAGAAATCAAAGTTCGCCTTCGCAAAGTCGGCATTATTGCTATCGGCGGCCGAAACAAGCTTTTCGAGTGCGTCGGACGCCATGAAGTCATCGGACTCCAGAATGCCAACGTACTTGCCACGCGCCATCTCCAGGCCGTGGTTCATCGAGTCGCCGTAGCCGCTGTTGGCCTTGTCGATCATCTTGACGCGCCCATCGCGCTCCATATACTCGCGGATAATCGCCGGCGAGTTATCGGTCGACCCGTCGTTAATGCAGATGATCTCAATATCCTTGAGCGTCTGCGCCAGGGCGGAATCGAGACACTCGCGCAGGTAGCGCTGAACATTGTAAATGGGAATAAGCAGCGACAGAACAGGGCTGCCAGAGGCGTTAGTAGACAAATGTGCTCCTTAGGAAATACCTGTCGTTTCATGGTATCAAAGGGTCAGCGCGCCAGCGGGCGTTTATATAATCTATGGAGCCTCTTGCGGGCAAAGCAGTCCCACATCATGCGGCGGGCCCATGGCAGGTTCCTGCGTTTTATTCAAAGCTTGCCGCCAAAGCGCACCGAGCCTTTACAATAAGACAGTCCCAAGGACGTATTCGATAGCTTCCGCGCAGCGATCGCCAGCCGCGCGTGAAAGGATATATTGCCCCATGCCTTCAACCCTTCCCGCCCCCATCGACAAGCTCGCCATCGTCGTCGTTACGTACAAGCGCCAGGAACTCCTGGCCAACTTGTTCGACTCCATGACCGAGCTCACGGCCGCGCCTTGGCGCATCGTGATTGTCGATAACGAGAATTCGCGCGAGACCGAGGCCATGTGCGCCGCATTCAACGAGCGCCTGGCCAACCTGTGGGGCATCGACACCGAGCAGCCCGACGCGCAGGGCGGCACCGACCGTGTCATCTACGCCCCGCAGCTCGAAAACGGCGGCGGTGCGGGCGGCTTCTCCGCCGGCACCAAATGCGCCTACGACCTGGGCGCCCAGTGGTTCTGGGTGATGGACGACGACGTGCTCGTCATCCCCGAAGGCATCGAGCGTCTTGCCAAGTGGACCGACCGCTACGATGTCATCCAGGGTTCGCGCCTGGACTTTGACGGCGGCGCTTTCTTTTGGCAGTACCAGCTCATCCTCTCGCTCGGCATCCCTAACCCTATCGCCAAGTGGGATCTGGGTCCCGAGGGCTACCGCGCCATGAACCAGCTGTGCTTTGAGGGCGGCATGTTCTCGCGCCGCGTGGTCGACAAGATCGGCCTGCCCGATGCGCGATTCTTCATCTACGGCGACGATGCCTGCTATGGCTACGTGGCCAGCCAGCACTTCCCCGCCGCCGTTGTGGCCGACCTGGTGCTCAAGCGCGCCCGCGCCGTCTCAAACTGGGATATCGCCGGCAAGCGCCAGCTCAACTCCACGAGCGACACCAACCGTTACTACATCATGCGCAACCGCGGCTATCTGGCTCGCTATATGCAGATCTACGGTGACTACCACCCCATGCTGTTCCGCCTGGGCAATGCCGCGACCTTCTGCAAGGAATTCATTCGCCTGGCCGCGGTCGACAAGTGCTTTAAGACCGGCATTCCAGCGCTGCGCCGAGGCATGAAGGACGCCCGCAAGATCATCAAGGATCCCAACTGGAGGCCCATGCCGCCCATGAAGGACACCGAGTAACGGAAGCCGGAAACATCTCGGCGCTTAAAGCCGCTGGTACACCGTAGCCACATGCTGTCCATCAAACCCAAACCCCCAGCGCATGCGACCAACGCCGGGTCGCGGCACACGGATTTCGTCGATGCCGTCGCGCTCTATGTCGAGCAGCGCCTGCACGGCCAGCAATTCCAGGCCCAGCGCATCCACACCGGGGTCATACATCATGTTGATCGTTATCAGCGGACGTTCATCGAGCATACCGATCGTATCGGCTATGTCGAACGCGGCGCCCGTAGGAAAAACCTGGATGTCCCAGCGATCCGCGCCACACTTTCGCCTCGAAGCAGGATTGGCATAGCCCGGCAATCCAAAGCAGAGTCCTTGCAAGAGTAGGTGATATGGCAGCGGTGTATCTGGGTCGGTCGCACCGATTCCCGCATCTCCCAAGATGCGACTTAGCGCCCGCCTAACGGTATCCTCGTTCCCATGGCACAGCCCGTCGCGAAACGCATCGACGTCTCGAATGTCTTCGGCAGCGCACTCAAACCACTCAATAATCACCAGACGCAATACCTGGCGAAGCTCGTTATTGGGCAACCGCAAGGTACGGAGGCGATTGCCATGTTCTGGCTCCTCAGTCATATCTGTCGTCAGGAAACCTGACAGATACAGCGCCGTCCACAGGCCATCATCAGGCGAGGCCTCTAGCCCCGCGGCGCCCAAACAAAGCGGGACCTCAACGCACCCATGGGCCTCGAGCAAATCGAACAAGACCGAAAGGCGGTCGAGATTCCACCCGGCAATTACCCTACTCAGGCAATCCGCATACCCATACAAATCGGCACGCACGGGCGCCGTGCAGCCTCGGTCCAGAAAACCGATCACACGCGCTGGATTCGAGCAATAAGCCCTACCAAACCGATATCCCTCGAGCCATTCACGCGCATCATCAAGGTATTCCTCGCGCCCAGCATGATTCAACAGAGCCTGGACCTCGGCATCCGAAAAGCCGAACCAACGGTCACACCACGTCGAAAGCGGCGTCGTCAGACAATACGAGCAGCCATGCAAAGAAAGCGCCGCTTCGGCAGGGCCGGGACACTCCCCCATCAAACACGTCAGCCGCAACGAATCGCGCGCAGTGGCAATGGCATCGAACAGCACGCGATCGAATAGCCCTGCCGGATCGGCGTCGGAAGCGTCCCTCGCGCTCGCACGGCGAGACCACGCCGCATCGTACCCATCAACGAGCAATACAACCTGCTCATCGCAGGCCATCTCCAGCAGCTCAATGAGCACACCGAGCACCGAGTCAACCTCGTCCGCGCTCGCCACGCCACGCGCGACGCGTTCGATGTGACGCACCTTATCTCGAGCTAAATCCGGAGCCTCCAAGAGCGCCAGCCAGCGAGCGCACTCGCCCGAAAGGGCATCGCGCACGACGCTGGCAACAGCGGGGCCACGCCTCGCAGCGCCAGAAAAGTCCAGCGATATCACCGGATAGCAAGCATGCTCATCCCGATAGCGCCCGCCGTCCGCATCCCAAATCTGAGCATCGGCAAACAAACGCTGACCAGAGCGACCGACCGCTGGACGCTCCAGAAAAGCCCTGAGCATCGACAAGTTCATGCTCTTGCCAAAACCCTCGGGTCGACAGCACACCACAACGGACGCGTCGCAGTCCAACACATCGGCAATAAACATGGTCTTGTCAACCAGCATGCAGCAACCAAGAGCCTCCGCATAGTCGTGCACGCCAATGGGCAAAGCCGCATCGTCGGCACAGCCGATCAAACGCACGCCAAAGCCGTCAGCACAACCATTATTTGCCTGTTCAGACACCAAAACGTTCCCCCTAAATCGCAACACGATGCCAATTGTAATGACCGCCTCGCGCGTACCGATGTCGCCGCGCAAACATATCGGGCAACGGTAGCAACAAGAGGTATGAGGGGGCACAACTAATCGTTGCACAACAAAACGGGGCCCGACGCATTCGCACCGGACCCCGTCCCGACTCTTTAGTTATCTGGCAACCGAGAGGCTACTCCTCCGAGCCGTCCTCCCCAGAAGCCTTCTTCTGCTGATCGAGCTTATGCTTACCACTTACGATAGACGTAGCGCCCAGTGTGGCCAAGCTCGCGCTGGCAAGGCTCGCCATAACGATAAGGTCGCCCGTCTTGGGCATATTACCGCCCGAAGTCTTAGTCGTTGTAGTGGTGGTTGTAGTGGTCACCGTCTTGGAGTCATTTTGCTCCTGGTTCTGTTTGTCGGTGTTGCCCTTACTGCTGTCCTCGCCCTGCTGCTTTCCGTCCTCGGTCTTGTCCTTGTTTTTGTCCTTCCCCTCAGATTCAGACTTCTTACCCTCGTCCTTCTTCTGAGTGGACTTGTCGTCCTTCTCCTCAGAGCTAGAACCCTTATCAGATTCGGTCTTCTCGGAAGCCTCATCCTTGGAGTCGCCCTTTGCGGCCTCGGTCTTTTCCGTGGAAACCTGATCAGAGTTGTCCTTGTTCTGAGTCGAGCCATTATTGACGCCAGCCATCAGCGAAGAGCCCAGCGTAGAACCAAGCTGCACGGAGAAAGAGGGCTTCTTATCCGGCGAAGCAACGGGAGCGTCCGGCGCCTTATTCGAGTCGTCCTTGGAAGCATCGGAATCAGGGGTTGCGTCAGAGCCAGAGCCGTTGTTAGAGCCAGTGTCAATGGACGAATCACTCGAGCCGGTAGATGAGTTAGAGGTGTCAGCGTCGGTCGAACCAGAAGCGTCGCTGCCCGTATTGCCGGCAGAGCTTGAAGACGAATCGCCCGCAGCAGAGCCGTTCGAATCGGAGCCGTTCGAGGTAGAACCGTCGTTGGTAGTGCCACCAGCAGAGCCATTACCGTCAGCATCGGTCGAGGGCGCATCCATCCTGTCATCGTTGGCATCGTCACTCGAGTCGTCATTCGAATCAGGTGTCGGCGAGGGCGCCGGTGTGGGCTCGGGCTGCACGGGCGTCGCGGCGGCAGCCTCGTCCTCAGCGATATAAACCAAGCAGTCCTTTAGCTCGTTGCGGTAGCGGTTCTTCCAGCCCTCATGATACTGGGGTTGGTTCGAATACTTGGTCGCCACGTTATTGACCACGCTGTTGGAAAGCGCCGTCACAAACTCGCGATCGGACATATCGTTGGAAAGATTCGCCCAGCGGAAAAAGTCCCTGCAGCCACCAGTGCCGCACATGTTGGTAATGCTCCACACCATGCCCTTGACGCAGTCGGCGCGGCCCGAAATATCAATACCCAGGCCGCTCTTGAGCCACGCCTCGGTCACCGCATAGTACGAGTTGTACGCATACGCATCCTGCAGAGCCGAAAACTCAGCAGGATCGGTGTTATAAGCACCTTGGAAGGCATCCTGCGCGATATGGCCCAGCTCGGTGAGCTGGCCGTTCTCGTACATGGCATTGCTCGTGTTGGAAATCTCGCTGCCGCGATCAATCGCATCCTTGAGCATGCCGTACTTGGCAGAATCGTAGTTGTAGACCTGCTTCATAAACGGAATGAGCGACCAACGACGGTCGAACTGGTAATAGCCCAGCGCGTTGTAGCCGTCACCATACGAAAAGCCCTGGTTATAGTTGCCATGGCTCTCGTACTTGGTAAAGTACTTCATCTCGGGAGTCACGTTGACAAACGAAACGCCCTGGACCGACCTCAGCACGCCCGAGAAGGACTGCTGGGTGTAGAGACCTTTGTCGATATCGGTGGCATCCGAGGCAACGCCCGGCGTGGGCTCCTCGGCGGCGGCGGGTGCCGGCGCGGAAACGGCGCCAAACGAAAGCGCCAGCGTCAGGCCCGCGACAATCGCGGAATGCTTGGGCTGCATAAAATCCTCCCTGCATTGGTGTAGTTAAAGTTCAGTTTGCAAAGATAAAAATAAGTATTGCAGCTCGCCCGTTGTTACACAACAACCCCTCGGTAAACGGCAACAACCCTCCGCGAAATCTTAAGGAATTAGACAAACTGGTCGTCGGGCGCCAACAGAAGCTCGCCGTAACGTTTCGTCAGCCCGTCTCTCAACTGACAGAAAGCGGGAATATAGACGTTCAAGATGCGCTGAATCAAATCTTGAGCGAGCTTGTTGTCGTAGATATGGACGTTCGTATTGCGGTCTCTGAGCATATCCAGCCAGGCTGCCTCATCAATAAAGTCGTAGAATCGGTAGGACTCCTTCAAGATGGCACGAGGAGACCCCGACGCGGCAAGCGTGGCGCCCTCATACTCGAGCAGACGCTTAAGGAGCTTCCAGCTCAGTTCAAATTGAAGATTGAACTTATTAATCAATCCACTCTGAACAAAATCATTGTTGAGATCCTGATTGGGCGCATCCTCAAGATTCGCCAAGGCGCTAACAAAGTTCTCATATTTTTTCATACAGAATCACACCATCCTTGGCAATCTCATCGAGCAATTGCTGCGATAGGGACTCGTCGAGATTGACGACATCTACATCTAAAAGAGTATCAAGATGTTCCTCGATCAAATATGAGAAACGGCCGAAATCCCGGCAACCTGCTACGGCGATGTCAATATCGCTCTTGGGCAAGTTGTCGCCTCGAGCACGAGAACCAAACAACACGACCTTCTCGGCGTCACATTCCCGAGCAAAAACTTCGATTTGCTTGTACACCTTGTCGAGAGATGCCATTTGCACCCCTACAGCTTAATGTCAAAGTTGATTTCGGGGACGGCGGCCAGGTCGGCCAACGTCACGCCGTCGACGTACTTTTCGATCACGTCGTCCAGGCCGCGCCAGAACTTGACGGTCGAGCACAAATCGCTGCGGGTGCAGCTGTTGTCGATGCCGTCGCACGCCACGGGCGCCGTGCTGCCCTCGACGGCGCGCAGGATGTCGCCCGCACGCACCTCGGCTGGATCCTTGGCCATCATGTAGCCGCCGCCCTTGCCGCGCACGCTCTTAAGCAGGCCCGCCTTCATAAGCGGACGAACCAGCTGCTCCAAATACTTTTGTGAGATATGCTCACGGTCGGCAACCTCGCGCAAGGCAATCTTGCCCTCGGCGTCGCCCAGCGCCGCGATATAGATCATCAGCCGGAGGGCATAGCGGCCCTTGGAAGAAATGAGCATACCTACCCTCCCATCGCATCTGGGACAACATAACCAGGTCTGTTTGTCCCAAATCTTAAGTAAGTGGGACAAACAAACCTTGTTATTTTGTCCCACATCTAGAAAAGTCGAGTGGATTAGTCGGGTTTTCCCTTGACTAACGCCGAACCCATAGTAACTTTATTCCGAGAAGATTCCTAGGGTTTAGTACACCTATGAGTACACCATATACAGAGAGGGACAGCATGAGCGCAAATCCGCTGCTTTCCATCGATGGTCTCACCGCCTCCGTGGACGAGAAGACCATCCTCCACAATGTCAACCTCAACGTCGCCACCGGTGAGACCCACGTGCTGATGGGCCCCAACGGCGCCGGCAAGTCCACCCTCGGCCACCTGGTCATGGGCGACTCCGTCTATACCGTCAACGACGGCCGCATCGTCTTTGACGGCCAGGACATCACCGAGCTCACCACCGACAAGCGTTCGCGCGCCGGCCTGTTTCTGAGCTTCCAGGCCCCGGTCGAGATCCCGGGCGTGCCGCTGTCGAGCTTTTTGCGTGCCAGCATCGCTGGCCGCCCCGGCCTGGAGATGAAGGGCAAGGAGTTCCGCCGTCGCGTCAAGGAGCTCGCGGCCGAGCTCAACATGGACACCGCCTACCTCAACCGTGAGCTGGGCGTGGGCTTCTCGGGCGGCGAGAAAAAGAAGGTCGAGATGCTCCAGCTTCTGCTGCTGCAGCCCAAGCTCGCCATCCTGGACGAAACCGACTCCGGCCTGGACGTCGACGCCCTTTCCACCGTCAGCCACGGCATGGACGCCTACCGCAAGAGCTGCGACGGCTCCATGCTCATCATCACGCACAACACGCGTATCCTGGAGCACCTGGATGTCGACCGCGTCCACGTTATGGTCAAGGGCCACATCGTACGCGAGGACGACGCCTCGCTGATCCCCTGGATCGACAAGAACGGCTTTGAGACCTTCGAGCGCGAGGCCGCCGAGCAGCGCGCCCAGGCCGAGTCCGCCGTTGCCGAGCAGCAGGCGTAAAGGGGCGACGCAATGACCAAGAACCGCACCGAGGTCGCGGACATCGACCGCAGCCTCTACGACTTCACCTATGGCGAGGAGGGATTCGAGCGCCTCGACGCCGGCATCACGCCCGACATCGTGCGCGAGATCAGCGCCAAGAAGGACGAGCCGCAGTGGATGCTCGACCTGCGCTTAAAGTCCCTCGAGATCTTCAATCGTTTTCCCGACCCGACGTGGGGCCCCTCCATCGAGGGCCTGGACATGGACAACATCGTCACCTACGTCAAGCCCAACACCGACCAAAAGCACGACTGGGAGTCGGTGCCCGACGACATCAAGAGCACCTTTGAGCGCTTGGGCATCCCCGAGGCCGAGCGCAGCTACTTGGCGGGCGTCGGCGCGCAGTACGACTCCGAGCTCGTCTACCACAACATGCAGGACACCGCGTCCAAGATGGGCATCGTCTACTCCGGCATCGAGGAGGCCCTGCACGACCCGCAGTGGGAGCCGCTCATTCACGAGAAGTTTATGACGCTCATCCCGCCCACCGACCACAAGTTTGCGGCCCTGCACGGCGCCGTGTGGTCGGGCGGCTCGTTTGTCTACGTGCCCAAGGGCACCAAGCTCGATTTCCCGCTGCAGAGCTACTTCCGCCTCAACGCCAAGGGCGCCGGCCAGTTTGAGCACACGCTCATCATTGTCGAGGACGATGCCGACCTGCACTTTATCGAGGGCTGCTCCGCACCCAAGTACAACGTGGCCAACCTCCACGCCGGTGCTGTCGAGCTCTTTGTGGGCAAGCGTGCACACCTGCGCTACTCGACCATCGAGAACTGGTCCAAGAACATGTACAACCTCAACACCAAGCGTGCGCGCGTGGACGAGGACGGCGACATCGAGTGGATCAGTGGCTCCTTCGGCAGCCATGTGGGTTATCTCTACCCCATGAGCGTGCTCAACGGCCGCGGCGCCCGCTCGAGCTTTACCGGCATCACCTTTGCCGGCGCCGGCCAGAACCTCGATACCGGCTGTAAGGTCGTACTCAACGCGCCCGAGACCTCGGCAACCGTCGAGACCAAGGGCATCTCCAAGAGCGGCGGCATCCAGACCTTCCGTAGCTCTATCGTGGCCACGCCCAAGGCCGAGGGCTCCAAGGCAACCGTGAGCTGCCAGTCGCTCATGCTCGACGACCAGAGCCGCTCCGACACTATTCCGGCCATGGACATCCGCGCCAAGAACGTCGACATCGGCCACGAGGCCACCATCGGCCGCATCGGCGACGACAAGGTGTTCTACCTGATGAGCCGCGGCATCTCGGAGGAAGAGGCCCGCACCATGATCGTCAACGGCTTTGCCAACCCGGTCTCCAAGGAGCTGCCGCTTGAGTACGCCGTCGAGATGAACAACCTGATCAAGCTGGAGATGGAAGGAGCGATCGGATAATGAAACAGGAAACCAACACCGCTGCTACCACCCTTGAGCATGTCAACGCGATGCCGGCAGCCACTTGGGGTTGGCTCAAGATGAACCAGACCAAGCTCGAGCTTTCGGACGAGCTTTCCGCCGCTCCCGCCGAGGCCGTTGAGGTTGAGGGCTTGGAAGAGCAGTTTGCTGGCACGGCCGACGCCTTCGATACCGCCATGGACGCCATGGCCGAGCGCTTCCCCGAGCGCCGTGCCTCCGCCCCCGGCGACGCCGCCGACCGCGCCCGCATCACGCCCGAGACCGAGCTCGACGTGCCCGCCACCTCCGTCTACCAGGCCGGCGCTATCAAGCTCGAGGAGGAGCTCTCCCCTGCCGAAGCCTTCGAGACCGGCATGGGCGAGGCTGCCTGCACCTATCTGATCGACCACGCCACCAAGCGCATCGTCATCGATGTGCCCGCATACCAGCACGCCACGGTTACCGTGCGCGTGAGTGGCGTCGACACTGCCACGGCCATCGCCGCCATCGATGTCGTCGCCCGTCCGCAGGCAACGCTCGACCTACGCATAGCCCTGGACTCCCCCGTTGCCGGCCAAGGCGTCGTGGGCTCCGTGCTACGCGCGTGCGCCCACGAGTACGCCACCGTCAACGTGACCTGCACGCAGACGCTCGACGATAGCTGGATCGCGCTCGACGACACCGGCCTGTTCCTGGACGAGGGTGCGCGCGTCAACGTGCAGCACACCGTCCTGGGTGCCGGCGCCAGCGCCACCGGCCTTGCCGGCGACCTGCTGGGCGATACCGCCAAGGTCACCATCGATACTGACTACCTGGGCGCCCGCGAGCAGGTGCGCGACTTTAACTACGAGCTGCGCCACCGCGGTCGCAAGACCGAGTGCGAGATCGACGCCAACGGCGTACTGACCGGCACGTCCAAGAAGGTCTACCGCGGCACCATCGACCTCGTGCACGGCTGCAAGGGTGCAACCGGCACCGAGCGCGAGACGGTGCTTTTGGCCAACAAGGGCGTCGACAACAAGACCGTTCCCGTCATTCTCTGCGACGAGGACGACGTCGCCGGCAACCACGGCGCTACCATCGGCCACGTCCGCGACGAGCAGCTGTTCTATCTCGCCTGCCGCGGCCTTGACCAAAATGCCGCCGAGGACCTGTTCATCCGCGCCAAGCTGGAGGACGCCGCGCTTTCCGCGACCGACGAGCGCACCCGCGCCGCCGTCGTCCGCTTGGGCAACAACCTGATCGACAACTTTGAAGAGGAGCTCGCATGATCGACACCGAGCACGTTAAATGCGATACCTGCACTGCCCCCGAGCCCATGGAGCTCGACGCCAGCGACGAGGCTTCGCGCGGCTGGCCCACCGTAGACATCGAGACCAACCCCTACAAGGCGCATTTCCCGCTCTTCCAGCAGCACCCCGAGATCGCCTTCCTCGATAGCGCCGCCACCGCGCAGCGCCCTGCCTGTGTGCTCGACGCCGAGCGCGACTTCTATCAGCGCATGAACGCCAACCCCCTGCGCGGCCTGTACTCGCTGTCCGTCGAGGCCACCGACGCCATCGCGAAGGTCCGCCAACAGATCGCCGACCTCATCGGCGCCGCCCAGGCCAACGAGGTCGTCTTCACCCGCAACACGAGCGAGTCGCTCAACCTGGTCGCCAAGAGCTTTGCACCCACGGTGCTCGAGCCCGGTGACGAGGTCGTCATCACCATCATGGAGCACCACTCCAACCTAATCCCGTGGCAGCAGGTCTGCCGCGAAACCGGCGCCAAGCTCGTCTACCTCTACCCCACTAAGACCGGCCAGCTCACCACCGAGGAGGTTCTTGCCAAGGTTGGTCCCAAGACCAAGATTCTGGCCGTGGGTCAGGTTTCTAACGTGCTGGGCGTCGAGAACCCGGTCAAGAACCTCGGCAAGCTCGTCCACAAGTACGGCGGCTATCTGGTCGTCGACGGCGCGCAGTCGCTGCCGCACATGCCGGTCGATGTGGCCGACCTGGGAGCCGACTTCTTTGCCTTTAGCGCACACAAGGCCATGGGCCCCATGGGCATCGGCGTGCTGTGGGGCAAGATGGACCTGCTCAACGCCATGCCGCCCATGCTCACCGGCGGCGAAATGATCGACTCTGTCACCGAGCAGGACGCCGTCTGGGCGCCCGTCCCCGAGAAGTTCGAGGCCGGCACGCAGGACGCCGCCGGCATCTTCGCCACGGGCGCGGCACTCGACTACCTGGTCAACACGGTGGGTTACGAGAACATTCAGGCCCGCGAGCAGGCACTCGTCCACTACCTGATGGGCGAACTCATGCAGCTCGACTTTGTCCAGATCATCGGCTCCATCTATTGGGACAACCACCACGGCGTCGTGAGCTTTAACGTCAAGGGCATCCACCCGCACGACGTCGCGAGCATCATGGACATGGACGGCGTCTGCATCCGCGCCGGCCACCACTGCGCGCAGCCGCTGCTTACCTGGCTGGGTGTCGAAAACCTTGCCTGCTGCCGTGCCAGCGTGGCCTTCTACAACGACAAGGCCGACATCGACAAGTTCATCGCCGGCCTGCATCACGTTTGGAGCACGTTCAATGGGTAATCTGTACACCTCCACCACATTTATGGAGCACAACTCGCACCCCGACTATAAGTACGAGATGGATGCTCCCACGCACGAGCACGACGGCATCAACCCCAGCTGCGGAGACGAGCTCACCCTGCAGCTACGTGTCGAGAACAACGTGATCGAGGAGGCCTCCTTTACCGGCCACGGCTGCGCCATCAGCCAGGCCAGTGCCGACATCATGGCCGACCTCATCACCGGCGAGACCGTCGAGGAAGCTCACCGCCTGGCAGAGCTCTTCCTCGCCATGATCCGCGGCGAGCAGCTCTCCGAGGAAGACCTGGAAGACCTGGACGAGGCCGCCCAGCTTCAGGACATCTCGCACATGCCCGCCCGCGTCAAATGCGCCGAGCTCGCCTGGCGCACCCTCGACGGCATGCTCACGGGACAAAATAATCAGTAGAACTTGTCCCAAATCTTAAGATTTTTGTTGGCCGAATCGCTTGACAAGAGTGGTTCGGCCATTTTCTATTCCGAGAGCTCAGCCTGTACCTTCACCCGCGCATAAGCGCACACGATACGAGATACGGTACTTTTGCCAATCCCGGTATACCGCTCAATCTGTCGTACCGTAAAGCCGGCATTGTTCAATCCAACAATAACGGTATCGCGCTGCGCCGGCGGTGCAGTTTTAACCCCATTGAGCGGAACCCCGAGGCGCTTCGCCAACTTGTTGGCAAAGGCGTGGCGTTCCCACTCCGTCTCTTTCATATCGCACAGCGCTGGCTCACTGCCGTCGGGCGCCGAAAGCGAATAGGCAATAAAGCCCTCGGCAGAACCAAAAAGCTCAAGCACGCAAGAAGGATCAGAAAATCCTCCCGCGACATCGGCCGCGTCACCGTCGTAAGCGCACAAATGCTCCGCAAAGCTACTCCAGGGATAACGCTCTATTAGGCTAACGCCCGCCTCCTGCGGATCGGCGTGTACGGAGCGAATAGCCTCCATCACCTGCCAGTCGGTATCGAGCGAACGCCGGTCAAAACGGTTCTGGAACAGATGGCCCGTGCGCCCCGTGCGTTTATTGAACCGCCGCGCGTACGTCAAAAGCAGCCGGTGCATCGCCGCGCTCATCGCGTCCTCGTAATCTGCAAGCACCAGACGCACGTGATTGCCCATAAGACACCAGGCGATAACCGTCACGCCCGCCTTGCGGCAGCACTCACGCATCAGCTCCAAAAACTCCCGCCGGTCGTCATCGCCCTCAAAGATGAGCTGCTTGCCCGTACCGCGGGCACAGACATGGTAAAAGCCGGTAACCGTTCTCCAAACGCGCTGCATGGCGCTCCCTTCGCCGGGATCTGCTTGCCATCCAATACAGCACGATTGAAGCGTGCCATCAAAACATTCACGCAAAACAATACACTCGCGCGGCCAAAGGCAGTAATCAGGCGGCGAACGGCATCGTTGCAACAGGTCAACCCCCGCAATGCTTACAAGAGCTGACCAATAGCTTGCCCAAGACGGACCCCCTCTACGGAAGTTCACGACCACAGAACATAGAGTTAAACCGTTTCAATTAAAACTTCCGGACTTCTCGCTACGAAAACTGAGCCGTTCGCCGAATATTCCGTGCATTTCGCGGTATTATAGGGGCTGCATGTCATGTCCCTTTCGAAGGGTCGCCCGGCAATCGCCAGCCACGGCCCCCAGACGGGACGCCAACACGATAGAGAGGAGAGGCATGCAGTACTCACAGGAAGTGGAGAACATGTGCCCCGTTGCCAAGGGTGCATACCACGGCCCCGCACCCATCCCCGAGGAGGGCAAGTGGGTCCAGGCTAAGGAGATTTCCGACATCTCCGGTCTTACGCACGGTGTGGGTTGGTGCGCACCTCAGCAGGGCGCCTGCAAGCTCACGCTGAACGTCAAGGACGGCATCATCGAGGAGGCCCTCGTTGAGACCATCGGCTGCTCGGGCATGACCCACTCTGCCGCCATGGCTTCCGAGATCCTTCCCGGTAAGACCATCCTCGAGGCCCTCAACACCGACCTCGTCTGCGACGCCATCAACGTTGCTATGCGCGAGATCTTCCTGCAGATCGTTTACGGCCGCAGCCAGACCGCGTTCTCCGAGGGCGGCCTGCCCGTGGGCGCCTCCCTCGACGACCTCGGCAAGGGCCTTCGCTCTCAGGTCGGCACCATGTTCGGCACCAAGGCCAAGGGCGCTCGTTACCTCGAGCTCGCTCAGGGCTACGTCACCCGCATGGCTCTCAACGACAAGAACGAGATCATCGCATTCGAGTTCCTGAACCTCGGCAAGTTCACCGACGCCGTCAAGGCCGGCAAGACCCCCGAGGAGGCCATCGCTGGCGCTATGGGCCACTATGGTCAGTGGGAGAACGCTGCCAAGTACATCGACCCGCGCACCGACGAGGAGACTCACTCCGTCGCCAGCGTGTTCCCGGTTCACGAGTAGAAAGGGAGGGAAATAACTATGACTGTTACGTTCGAAGGTTACGAGCGCCGCGCTGACAAGATCAACAAGTGCCTCGCCGACAACGGCATCGCCTCCCTCGAGGAAGCTCTGCAGATCTGCACCGACAAGGGCTTCAACCCGCGTGAGATCGTCAACAACACCCAGTCCATCGCCTTCCAGAACGCCGAGTGGGCCTACACCCTCGGTTGCGCTCTCGCTGTCAAGCGTGGCGCCAAGTCCGCTTCTGAGGCTGCCGCCATCATCGGCGAGGGCATCCAGGCCTTCACCGTTCCCGGCTCCGTCGCCGAGGACCGCAAGGTCGGTCTGGGCCACGGCAACCTGGGCGCTATGCTGCTCTCCGACGACACCGAGTGCTTCGCCTTCCTGGCCGGTCACGAGTCCTTCGCTGCCGCTGAGGGTGCTATCGGCCTGGCTCTGAACGCCAACAAGGCTCGCAAGAAGCCGCTGCGCGTCATCCTCAACGGTCTGGGCAAGGACGCTGCTCAGATCATCGCCCGCATCAACGGCTTCACCTACGTGAAGACCCAGTTCGACTACTTCACGGGCGAGCTCAAGGTCGTCGAGACCATCCCCTACTCCGATGGTCCCCGCGCCGCCGTCAACTGCTACGGCGCCGACGACGTCCGCGAGGGCGTTGCCATCATGTGGCACGAGAACGTCGACATCTCGATCACCGGTAACTCCACCAACCCCACGCGCTTCCAGCACCCCGTCGCTGGCACCTACAAGAAGGAGCGCCTCGAGGCTGGCAAGAAGTACTTCTCCGTCGCTTCTGGTGGCGGCACTGGTCGTACCCTGCACCCGGACAACATGGGCGCCGGCCCTGCCTCTTACGGCATGACCGACACCATGGGCCGTATGCACTCCGACGCCCAGTTCGCCGGTTCTTCCTCCGTGCCTGCGCACGTTGACATGATGGGTCTCATCGGCATGGGCAACAACCCCATGGTCGGTGCCACCGTCGCCTGCGCTGTCGCCGTCGAGGAGGCCCTCAAGGCCTAATCGCGCCCGCGCGATGCTCATATAGTTGAGCTTTGGAGCCGCTACCCACCCAGGTAGCGGCTCTTTTTGTTTGCGCTGTCGCAGGGTAGCTAATGCCGATATATCAGTTGGGGCGAAATACAAGATGTGATGAGATGGAGCGTCAGAGCGTCCATGACGCCCACCTGCCATATTTGCCCTTTACCGATTTGCCGAGTCTTTGCGGCCCCATTGCCGATCACCCGTGCGACAATGCGCCGGACGAGAAAGGAATCCGATGGAATCGACTGATGTACTGGTAATTGGATCTGGCATTGCAGGCCTTTGCGCCGCCATCGAAGCGGCACGCACGGGTGCAACCGTCACTGTGGCAAGCGCCGGCAAGACTATGAGTGGATCGAGCTTCTTCCCCGGAACCTGGGGCCTAGGGCTTATCGGACCCGTTAACGAAGACGACGAGCAGGACCTCATCGACACCATCCTGGCCGTCGGCGGCGGCGTTGCCGACCCCGAACTCGTCCAAGCGTTCGTCCACGGCATTCCCCAAGCGATTGACTGGCTCGAGCAAGACCTGGGCGTTGAGCTCCAGCGTCCGCAAAGCGCCAAGAGTGCTCAACAAAAGCAATTTATCCCCTGCTTTGACCACAAGACGCGCATGTGGCGCGGCCTCACCCGCAAGCCCCTTGAGGACGCTCTGACGACCTGGATCGAGTCGCTCGGCATTCGCCTGCTCCCCCGCCATGAGCTTATCGACCTTGTTGAGGACACGAACGGCAGAATAACCGGAACCGTACTCTACGACCTTACCGAAAATCGAATCGTGCCCTTTGCTGCCAAGGCCACGGTCATCGCAGCCGGTGGCACAGGCGGCCTGTTCGAGCGCAGCCTTACGTCGGCTGATGTGCTCAGTTCCTCGCAGGCCATCGCGCTGGCGCACGGCGCAACACTTACTAATATAGAGTTCATGCAGATGATGCCCGGCTTCATCGAGCCCAGGCGTAACTTGGTCTTCAATGAGAAAACCTGGCGCTACGTGCACGTAGACCAGCCGGTAGATATTGCCGACGACAAGCTGGACGACCTGCTCGAGCAGCGCTCTGGATATGGTCCCTTCACGTCACGCTTGGCCTCCCGCGCTATCGATCTCGTCATCGATCAGGCAGGTGTCGAAGGCCTGGCACTCCACTACGACTTCCCCCGCGAGGATGTCCCAGAGTTTGTGCAGACCTTTGCCACCTGGCTGCAAGACGAGCACGGCATCGCGCCGACCGACGAGATGCGCGTTGCGATGTATGCCCACGCTGCTAACGGCGGCATCAAGATCGATAAGACCGCGCACACGGGCGTTGAGGGCCTCTACGCTTGCGGCGAGGCGACAGGCGGCATGCACGGCGCCGACCGCATTGGTGGCTTGTCAAGCGCCAACGGCATCGTATTCGGACGTATCGCGGGCGCATCGGCAGCCCTCACAGCGCAGAAAGAGCCTGAAGCGGCCCTGAAGACGGATATCACCCTCCCCCAGTACGGCATTGCCACAACAGATGCCGATCGCCTGACACACAGCCTTAGGCACACGATGAGCACCTATTGCATGATCAACAGGACCGAAACAGGCCTATCCGAGGCCCTGCAACAGCTTGAAAGCCTGCAAGACAAGGCCATGGCGCTGAGCAAGCCGCATGCCGATGACAGCGAGATCGCAGCCCTCGCCCGCCTACAGTCGCAGATTCAGCTGTCGACGGAAATGGTCAAAGCCATGCGCAAGCGAACCGAAAGTCTCGGGTCGCACTATCGAGCGGATTAAACCGGACACCTATCTAAAGCAGAACACAACCAATCGATATCCATGGGCCCCGTGAGCTCGAAGCAGCACGGGGCCCATTCGTGTCCGCACGACAGCGTATCCTTATTCTGAATACAGAGCGGACAAAGCCCGCATAGAAAATAGACCAGCGAGGAGGAGATATGGACAGCAGGGATATCGAGAAGTGGCGTATCGAACTTGATAGCTACGCCAATGTGGAAGACGGCGTTGAGTATTGGCTCGCACGCGATTTAATGGAACCCATGGGGTACACTCGATGGGAGAACTTCGCCGAAGTTGTTAAGAGGGCAAAAGTCTCATGCGAAACAAACAAAACTCCAGTTGATTCCCATTTTCGTGACACCATGAAAATGGTAACTGCCGGTGTCGCCGCTCGCGCGGTTAAAGACTACAAACTTACGCGCTATGCATGCTATTTAATCGCACAGAACGGAGATTCAAACAAGCCAGAGATCGCGCTCGCCCAGGCATACTTTGCCGTGCAAACGCGCCGCCAAGAGCTCATAGAGCAGCGCTTCGCAGAGATTCAGCGCTTGCAGGCGCGTCACTCGCTATCCGATTCAGAGAAACAGCTCTCGGGTATTGCGTTCAAACGCGGCGTGGACTCCAAAGGATTCGCGATCATCAAGTCGAAGGGCGATGAGGCGTTATTCGGCGGCAGAAGCACGGCGGAAATGAAGCAGCAGCTCGGCGTACCCAAGAGAGCGGCATTGGCGGACAGGTTAGCCGATGTCCTCATCAAAGCAAAGGACCTTACGAACTCGATGACGGCCTTCAACGCCGAGGAACACGACCTGTACGGCCTGGACCAGATCAAGCAAGAGCACGTCGAGAACAACACAAGCGTGCGTGGCAGCCTCATCGACCGCGGAATTGTCCCCGAGAACCTACCGCCTGCCGAGGATACAAAAAAGCTCGAGCGTCGCGTGAAGACAGACGAGAAGAAACTCAAGGAGGGTACTGACGGTTTTACCGATCCCCAGGGTAGGCTCGATCTGTGAAAGCGGCTGTGCCCTTTCGGGTTCGACCCCATGCGAGGTCAACAAAAAACGACCAGCCTGAGCCAGTCGCTTTAACAATCTTTGGGTGGGCCGTCAGGGGGTCAGCCTGCTGCGCAGGCGGTCACTGCGGCGCTTCGCGCCTTGCGCGCTGCGCTGGCAAATGCTTACGCATTTCCTCAGCTCCGCGCCCCGACGGGTTCGACCCCGTGCGAGGTCAACAAAAAAGCGACCAGCCTAAGCCAGTCGCTTTAACGATCTTTGGGTGGGCCGTCAGGGGGTCGAACCCTGGACCTTGGGATTAAGAGTCCCCTGCTCTACCAACTGAGCTAACGACCCAAAGCTAAAGTCCGTTATGGCGGACTTTAGAGGAGATATCGTGTGGTGGGCCGTCAGGGGTTCGAACCCTGGACCTTGGGATTAAGAGTCCCCTGCTCTACCAACTGAGCTAACGACCCGATATCAACACGAAGCAAGAACTGGGGTGGGTAAAGGGACTCGAACCCTCGACCTACGGGACCACAACCCGTCGCTCTAGCCAACTGAGCTACACCCACCGTGTCCTGTGCGCTTCGCGCTCGACTATTATTGCAAGGAACGCCACGCGATGCAAGCCCCAATTTTCAAGAATTTTGAAAAGAGTTTTTCGCCTTGATTGTCATTTTCATTGCAACAGCCTCAGGACTCAGCGCAACGCGTTGCGCTGAGTCCTGAGGCGCGAATCCGGGTAGGCAACCCCAGAGGGGCCGGAATCCCCCGGCCCTCGATGGAGGGAGGCCGGCATGTCCAGACCGAGACCGTCCGGAAGGTCGTACGGGAGGCTCACGAGGCACGAGAGGAACGCGATCGAGAGAATGCTCGACCGCAACCGAAGCGCCCGCGAGATCGCCGCGGAGCTCGGCAGGTCGCCCTCGACCGTGACCAGGGAGGTGGCGGCGCACCGCTACGTCACCGCGCCGCGCTCGCGCTACGGCGAGCCCGCGCCCGAGGACCTCTCGGGGGCCTGCCCCGGGCTCGCCGCATGGCCGAGGTGCTGCAACGGCTGCTCGCACAGGAGGGGCTACGGCTGCTCGAGGAGGCCCAGGGTGTTCTACAGCGCCAGGAGGGCGCAGGAGGCGGCCGACGCAGAGCTCTCGTCGAGCAGGTCCGGGATAGACGAGACCGAGGAGGGCGCCGCCGCCAAGCTCGCGGCCATCAGGGGCGGCCTCGCGCGCGGGCTCTCCCCGCAGCAGATAGCGGCGACGACCCCCGGCCTCAGCGCCTCCACCGTATACAGGTGGGTGGACGCCGGCTACGACGGCATGACGAACATGGAGTTCAGGCGCAAGGTCGGCTACAGGCCGAGGTCGCACCGGGCCCCGCAGAGGGCGACGTCCCACTCGGCCCGCAGGTCGCACGCGGCGTTCCTCGCGCTCGGCGAGGACGCCTGCGCCGCGGCCTGGGAGATGGACACCGTCGAGGGCGCCGGGTGCGACTCCGCCAGGCTCCTCACGCTTCTGCACCGCCCGAGCCGCTTCCAGCTGGCGCTGCCGCTGCCGGACGGCGCGTGCGCCTCGGTCCTCGCAGCGCTCTCGTCCCTGCGCGCGGTCCTCGGCGAGGACGGCGCGAGGCGCGCCTTCGGCGCCGTGCTCACCGACAACGGGAGCGAGTTCGCCGACGAGGACGCCATCGCGGCGCTGCTCGGCGAGCGCGACGGCGAGACCAGGCTCTTCTACTGCGACCCCCGGCAGAGCCAGCAGAAGGGCGCGTGCGAGAATGTTAGCGTCAATCTATTTTTCACCAGTTTCGCTAAACAGGCGCACCGTTCGCGCAAAGGCGGTTTCACCGGTTGCGCTAACGCTTTTTCACCGATTCCGGTCACGGCTTGACGGGGCCGTCCCTCGGCAGGTCCTTCAG
>DBFBEA010000024.1:0-17845 GCA_048248475.1 Collinsella sp.
TACCCTCGCGGATATTCTTGACGGTAGAGCCGAGGGACTTGCCGAGCTTCGGCAGGTTCTTGGGCCCGAAGATAATCAGGACAACGACGAGAATAATGATGAGCTCAGGAGCCCTCAGTCCAAACATGTAGACCTCCACAATACAGCGAGACAAGCTCGAATGAGTATACCGCGGGTATCGCGGTATCACAACACTAGCTAAAAAAAGGGACCGCAAGAAGCGGTCCCTCCTCATGCTCTGGTCGGGTTGACTGGATTTGAACCAGCGACCCCTGCGTCCCGAACGCAGTGCTCTACCAAACTGAGCCACAACCCGTTAGCTCGATTATAGTAACAAAGATTTTCGCCGCGTGCTAGAGAAATTTTTATTTCTTTGGCGCGTCGATTTGAACCGTGTTGGGAATAAGCTCAGTCGCGCAGGCCCACCAGCCATTTTGCTGGGCAGCATCGGCAAGCCCTTCGGCCGTGGCAGCGGTGTCGCAAATGGCAAACGAGCAGGCACCCGATCCGCACACATCTACAGCAACGGTTCCGTCCTGTTTACGCAGCCAGTCGAGGACCGTTTGAATCTGCGACTCCATCTGTGCGGAAATGACACCAAGGTTGTTATGGATGAGTGCATATGCCGTCTCGGCATCACCAGCACGCAAGGCAGAAGCTATCGCGCCGGGCTTGTCCGCAGGCACCGGGGCCTCGTCAAAACGTCGATAGGCTTCAATTGTCGAAACGCTTGCCTCGCGCGGCTTGACCAGCACGACGGGCGTCGCGGGCAGCGCGGGGTACTCAGTTGCCAGCACGTCTCCCCCACCTACGTAGAACGCAGGGCTCGCGTGCAAAAAGAACGGGACGTCAGCACCAATGCCCCGCGCAATGTCATCGAGCGCTGGGTCGGTGCGATCAATGCCCCAGAGCTCCGCCAAGGCGACAATGACCGCGGCCGCATCCGTCGAGGGGCCGCCCAAGCCGGCGCACAATGGAATGCGCTTCTCAATCGTCACGCAGATGTTTGCCTCGCGACCATAATGCTCGGCCATAGCAACCGCAGCCCGATACGCCGTATTCTTTTGCATGGGAAAATCTGATGCCGGAACCGTCTGGACGGTCAGCGCCTGCGCCGGCGTGACCGTCACGGTATCGGAAAGACCGACGGCTGCCATCAGGGAATCGACCCTGTGGTAGCCGCGGTCATCGCGCTCGGTATGAACCCCCAGGTAGAGGTTAATCTTTGCCGGCGCGGAAAGAGTCAGGGACCGATCGGTCACCGTTAATGCTCCTCGAGCTGATTGCCAAGCGGGGTAAAGATATGCTCGCCGCTCTCGGGGTCGAACAGCTCGACCTGGCCGGTGAGGACATCGATGTACTGGTAGGACTGACGCGACTTGCGGCCACGGCGCTCGTCGACCTCGACGATAAAGACGGCGGGATGGACGCTCTTGATGGTGCCCATGCGCTCGACGACGCGGGTGCGGCCCATGTTGGCCTTAACCTTGACGCGATCGCCCACCATATCGGTCAGCTTCTCGTGGATGTCGTCGACGTGATTGACTTCCATCTCTTCCATGAACAGGGCCTCCAGAAGGTGCAATTCAAAAAGGGGATAATACCCCTAAGATAGACAAAACTCTAATACTATAGCACCCTGCTGCCGCCATACGCAAGTAGCTAAATAAGCCCGGTCCCAAATTGACTACTTACAGACTATCGGTGTCCAAGACGATGGTGAATGGACCGTCGTTGACGAGGTCGACCTTCATGTCGGCGCCGAAGATGCCATGCGCTACGTGCTCGACGTCCTCGCGCACAAGCGTCAGGAAGTACTCGTAGAGCTCGTTGGCGACATCGGGGGCGCCGGCATCCGTAAACGATGGACGGCGGCCGTGACGGCAATCGGCGAACAGCGTGAACTGCGACACCACGAGCACCTCGCCGTCGACATCGGCAAGCGCCAAGTTGGTCTTGCCGTTCTCGTCCTCGTTGATGCGCAGCCCGCGGAGCTTGCCCCACAGCTTATCGGCCTCGGCACGCGTATCGCCATGGCCCACACCCAGCAGCACCAGGTAGCCGCGTCCAATGCGGCCCACGCACTCGCCGTCGACCGTCACGCCGGCGTTGAGTACGCGCTGCACCACCGCGCGCACGGCCTACTCCTCGCCCGTCAGCTTGGCGGACAGATGCTCGAGCGCATGGAATCGATGGCTAATGGCGTTCTTCTCATCCGCCGTGAGCTCGGCCATGGTCTTGCCCGGCGTGTCGACCGGCAGGAACAGCGGGTCATAGCCAAAGCCGTGATCGCCGCGGCCCTCGTGCGCGATAACGCCCTCGCAAGCGCCCTCGCCATAGGTGACCAAGCCGTCCGTGTCGATGAGCGCAACGACGCTCATAAAGCGTGCGGTGCGGTCCTCATCTGCCACGCCTTCCAGGTTAACGAGAAGCTTGGCGTTGTTGGCGGCATCGTCGCCGTGCACGCCCGCATAGCGCGCGCTATACACACCGGGCTCACCGTCCAGCGCGTCGACGACCAAGCCCGAATCGTCGGCAATGGCCATAAGGCCCGTCTCCTCAACCGCGGCTTGGGCCTTGATGATGGCGTTCTCCAAAAACGTCGTGCCGTTTTCCTCGGGATCCTCAAAATCACCCAGCTGGCCGAGCGCCACAAAGCGCACCTCGGGCATGACCTTGCCCAAAATGGCCTCGATCTCGGTGAGCTTATGAGCGTTTCCGGTTGCCACGACGATGGTCGCCGCCGGGTCGAGGGTGTCGATGTCAATCTTCTCAAGTGCCATGACTGGCCTCCTTGTCTCTATAGCAAGCCGCGTGAGGGGCGTTTGGGCACTTGACCTCTCCCCTCTCAGGCGATCGGACCTTTCAACGCAGCATTTCAGCAGATAAAACCTACCAAAATAAACCTGTCCCTTTTTGGCAGGTTAGGCGATGGCTTGGCGCTGAAGCTCGATGAGCTCGGCGACACCCTTGTCACCCAGGTCAAGCAGGGCGTTGAGGCGTTTGCGGTCGAAGGGCGCCTGCTCGCCGGTGCCCTGGAGCTCGATCATCTCACCGGTATCGGTGGCGACGAGGTTCATGTCGACCTCGGCATGACTGTCCTCGGAATAATCGAGGTCAAGCAGCGTATTGCCGTCGACAACGCCCATAGAGATGGCAGCCACCTGGCCGGTAAGCGGGATGCGCTCGATCTTGCCCGCCTCGACCCACATGGCGAGGGCGTCGTGCAGCGCCACCCAGGCGCCGGTGATGCTCGCTGTACGCGTGCCGCCATCGGCCTGAATCACATCGCAGTCGACGGTGACGGTGTACTCGCCGAGCGCCTTCATGTTGACGACGGTACGCAGGCTGCGGCCAATGAGGCGCTCGATCTCCATGGAGCGACCCTTGCGGTTGGCGTGCTCGCGCTTGCAGCGCTTGCCGGTCGACGCCGGCAGCATGGCGTATTCCGCGGTCACCCAGCCGGCCTTAGCTCCCTTTCGCCAGCCCGGCACGCCCTCCTCGATAGTGGCGGCGCACAGCACGCGCGTGTCACCGAACTCGGCCAAACACGAGCCGTGGGCGTGCTTCATGACGCCACGGGTGAGCTTAACGGGGCGCAACTCGTTGGCGGCGCGGCCGTTGGCGCGGTTGACCTGCATGTACTCCATAGAAATATCCTTTCGGCAAAATATGTGGCGAAGGCTTTGGCGGCTGCCTTACATCTATTTCAGCTCATCGATATCGATATGTTCGATGCTCTTGAGCGGCTGACCAAAGATAAAGCTGCCCGCCACCGCAAACTCGGCAATGTTATCGGCCGTCGTGGCAAAACGATGCTGCGGCTCGGCGGCGTCGCCCGCCAGCTGCTCGCGGCGCGTGAGGATATCGGTCAGCTCGCGCGTGGTCTCCTCGGCGGAACTCACGACGCGCACCCCAGGCCCCAGCGCATGGCGGATAGGTCCCACCAACAGCGGAAAATGCGTACAGCCGAGCACCACGGTATCGATGCCGTGGTCGCGCAGCGGCTCAACCGTGGCACCCACCAGCGCACGCACGGCAGGCGTATCGAAGATGTCCTCGTTCTCAAGCCACTGTTCCTGCAGATGTGCACCCGAGGCGAGCTCGTGTTCGACAACCTCGACAAAGCTCGAGGCTGGACAGCCGTATACATCGACGCCGGCATCTAGATCCTGAATGGCGCGCGTGTAGGCGCCCGAGCGAATGGTGAGGTTGGTGGCGAGCACGCCCACGCGACGCGTACGCGTGCTGTTGATTGCCGCACGGGCACCCGGCGCGATCACGCCGATCACGGGAACGTCGAGCACCTGCTGGGCCAGACGCAAGGCCGCAGCGGTCGCCGTGTTGCAGGCGATGACCATGATCTTGACGTCGTGCTTCGACAGCCAACGGCCCGCCTGCAACGCAAACGAGCGCACCTCATCCTCGGTGCGGGTGCCGTAGGGGCAGCGCTTGGTGTCGCCAAAGTAGTAGACGGACTCGTGCGGCAGCGCCGTCGCAATCGCGCGCGCAACCGTCAGACCGCCCAAACCAGAATCGAACACGCCAATCGGGCGCGTGTCGCCTGCCGGATTCTCGATATCGGACATTACCTCACCAGTCTCTCTCGAAAAGACATGTCCAAGTGCGGCGACGCCGCGCTACGAACGCGCCGCGACCAGCAGCTCTGCCGTCGCCGCCCAACCGTCGACAATTTTGCCGCGCGTAACGAAAGCGTTCTCGCAAGCAGCCAGGAACTCGGGCGCGCCGGCGCTCGTCAGGCCATTCTCGACCAGGCAGAACGTGCCCACGTGATCGGCCATGTAGAAGTCGGACTCGGAATCGCCGAGCGCCAACGTCTCCTCGCGCTCGATCCCCAGGTGCTCGCAGAAGCGCGCAATGGCGACGCCTTTGTTGAGGCCCGCGGGGTTGATGTTGAAGGCGCGACCGTCCTCGACGCGATCGAGCTCGAGCGTCGTCGGCTTGGACAGATGAGTCAGATGGCCGTTGCAAGCCCAGATCAGACCGCAGCCGGCCTCGTCCAGGATGGCCTGGACCTCATCGTCGGGCACATTGCCGCGCATGCCGACGGTGACCTCACGGTATTTGTAGCCGGTCGACATGTCGTTGTGGTACTCGATCTTGTGCGGCCAGCGGGCAAGGATCTTCTCGCACACGCCGGTCTGCTCGATCACCTGGTGCGGCGTGAGGCCGCAGGCGGGGTCGTAAGGCATGTCACCGGTCAGATACTCCCAATCGTTGGCTTTGAGGTCGTACATAACCAGACCGCCCATCTCACCAATGTAGGAGTTGAGGCCGAGCACGCGCGCGTCCTCGTGGATCATGGTACGGTTGCGGCCCGAGGTGGGAACCACCTGAATACCAGCGCGAGCGAGCGCCACGACGGCCTCGACGAGTTTGGTCGAGGGGTTGCCGTCGTTGTCGCGCAGCACGCACGAGCCGGGTGCGAGCATCGTGGCATCCAGGTCGGTAAAGACGTACTTGACCTTGGCCAAACGCTCGCGCATCTCGCCCGAAAGCTCGGAAACGGTCGGCAGGGTGTTGTGGGACATGGTTACTCCGTTTACGTAGAAGGGTTTGGACTTGGACGGCATGTTTTGATTGAGGGAACACGCTTATGGCGACAGCGCACTCAGAGCGCCGCCGCCATCATGGTTCATTAGTCAAACTGGGTAACATCGATTAGGCGATTGGCCAGCGAAAGGTCGCTCTCGACGGGCACGAACTCGTCGCCCACGTGCATGAGCTCCTCGTCACCCTTTGCCAGCAGCAAGACAATGGTGGGAGCATCGGGGTTGACGTACTCCTCGCGCGCCGCCTTGAACGCCGCATGCACGGCGGCTTCGCGGTCGAGGATGATCTTGTTCGGCGTATCGTCGGGAACATGCTCGGCAAGCTCGCGACAGACCTTCATCGGGTCTTCGTGAGCTGGATCCTCGTTGGCAAAGATCATCAGGTCGGAATACGGTGCGGCCTCACGCGGAAGCTGCTCGCGGCGCTCCTGCGCCTTGCCGCCGGCAGCACCAAACACTGCGATGACCGGGCTAGCGGGAAACGCGCGCTTGACCGACGAGAAAAGCGAACGGAACGAAAGCTGGTTGTGCGCATAGTCGACAACGCAGATCACGCGGCCGTCCTTCGACTCCACGACCTCCATACGGCCCGGCACACGCAGTTTGGAGAGGCCCTTCTTGATGGCATCGATACCGATGCCGATCTCGCGCGCAGCGGCGATAGCGACCAGCGCGTTCTCCACGTTAAAGTCTCCCGCGATACCCAGCAGGATCTTCTCCCCCGCCTCGGACTCGTCGGCACACAGGCCATGCAAGTTGAACTCGATGCTAAAGCCGACCATGCGTACGTCGCTCGCCCACAGGCTTGCCTCGGGATGCTCGACGCCAACGGTCACCAAGCGCTCGGCCGTCGACGCTGCCTCCAGCACACGGTCGGCCTCTTCGGTGCCCAGATTCACCACGGCGGTCTTTGCCTGGTCAAAGATCCTGAGTTTGCTCTCAAAATAATCCTCAAACGTGGGGTGTTCAATCGGCGAGATGTGGTCGCGGCCGATGTTGAGGAAGCACGCCACGTCAAACGGCAGATTCTCGACGCGTTGGTACTTGAGCGCCTGGCTCGAGACCTCCATGACCATGGACTGGCGACCGGACGTGCGGCAGTTGGCGATATGGCGCCAGACCTCGGGGGCCTCGGGCGTCGTATTGGTGCTCTCATAGCACTCGATGCCATCGTCGGTACTCACCGAGCCGATCATGCCGCAGGACTCGCCCGCCGCTTTGATAATCGACTGGAGCATAAAAGCGGCCGTGGTCTTTCCCTTGGTACCGGTGATGCCCACGATCTTAACGTCGTGGTCGGGGCGGTTGTAGACCTCCGGCGGCAACAGGGCCATGGCCGTGCGGACGCTATCCACGACCAGCATCGCCGCGCCGCTCTCCTGCGCCAGCGGCTCCAGAGACTCGACCAGTGACTCCTCGCACACAAATGCGACGGCGCCCGCATCGAGCGCCATGCTCAAAAACACGGGCTTAAAGGCAGCACCTTTGCAGAAGAACACGTCACCTGCCGAGACCGTGCGCGAATCAAACGAGCAGCCGGTCACGGCACGCTCGTCAACCTGCTCTGATGCGCGCAGCTCGCCGCACACATCGAGAAGCTTGGCAAGCGTATCGACCGTGGTCACGGTCGCGGAATCCGAATGGTGCATCTTTCACCTTTCTCAGCCATTTGGCAGGGACGGTTTTATAGTAACTGAAACGCACCCACGCAAAAACGGCTCCCGGAGGAGCCGTTACGCGCAGGCGTTCGTCAGCCGAGGCTAGGCAGCCTGAACAGCGGGCTGGTCCTCGTCGATAAAGAAGCGCTTGTACCACACCAAGAACACGAGCGGCGTATAGATCTTGCGCTGGAAATCGCCCTTGCCCGCAAAGTGCAGATCGAGCAGGTGCATGAGTTCGTCGGTATTGAAGAACTCGCTTGCCCACGGCGCGGTGAAGTACTCCTTGACATAGTCGTACCACTTTTGCTCGCGCAGCCAGTAGACAATCGGCACCGGGAAGCCCACCTTGGGACGGGTGGCCCACTCATCGGGCAGCGACTTGTTGGCAGCGTGGCGGAGTACCTGTTTGTTGCCGTTCTCGTTGATGCGGTAGCGGTCGGGAATGTGCTCGGCGAACTCCATGACTTTGCGGTCCAGGAAGGGCACGCGCAGCTCCAGTGAGTGTGCCATGCACATCTTGTCGGCCTTGAGCAGAATGTCGCCCGGGAGCCACATGTTCATGTCCAGGTACTGCTTCTTGACCAGCTCGGGCTGACCCTTCACGCGCGCATAGATGGGAGCGGCAAGCTCGAAGGCGCCATCGCCGGTGTTGTACTCGGGCTTGAGCACGCCGTCGACCTCGCGCTCCGGCCATACCAGAGCCTGTCCCAGGAACGACTTCTCGGGGATCTCGGCACCCTTGACCAGGAAGTTATGTCCCTTGAAGTACGGCATATGCAGCGCCAGGTTACCGAGCGCGCGACGGATGGGCAGCGGCACCATCTTTTTGTACTTGCGCACCGGGACCGTGTCCTCGTAGTAGGCGTAGCCGCCAAAGAGCTCGTCGGCGCCTTCGCCCGAAAGCACGACGGTAACGTCCTTGCGGGCCATCTCGGCCAAGAACCACAGCGGCACGGAAGACAGGTTGGACTGCGGCTCGTCCATGTGATACTGGATGTCCTCGAGCGCACCGAAGAACTCGTCGGCGGTAATCATCTTGCGAACGTTCTCGACGCCGAGCTTATCGGAAAGTTCCTTGGCGTAGTTGGTCTCGTTGAAGTTCTTGTAGTCAAAGCCCACCGAGAAGGTCTTGTCGGGCATGAGGCAAGCGGCGATGTAGCTGGAGTCGACGCCACCGGAGAGGAACGACGCGACCTTGACGTCGGCGATGCGATGGGCCTCGACACTCTCGTGCACGACCTCGTCCAGCTCATCGACATACTCTTCGAACGGCTTCTCGACGGCAGAGTAATCGCAATCCCAGTAGCGCTCGATGTTCATCTTGCCGGTCGGGATATCGACGGTAAAGTAGTGCGCCGGCGGCAGCTTGTAGACACCCTCGAAGAAGGTCTCCTCAGTCGCCGAATACTGCAGCGTCATGTACGGACGCAGAGCCTTTTTGTTGACCGCCTTGTGGAAGTGCGGGTAGTCCAGGAAGCTCTTGATCTCGGAACCAAAGAGCACGCCCGGAGCGCCGTCGCCCGCATCGGCCATGGGATAGTAGTAGAGCGGCTTGATGCCAAAGATGTCGCGGGCGCCAAAAAGCTTGTTCTTCTTTTTGTCCCAGATGACGAAGGCGTACATACCGCGCAGACGATCGAGTACGGCCTCGCCCCACTCCTCGTAGCCGTGCAGGAGGCTCTCGGTGTCGGCGCCGCAGTGGAACTTGTAGCCCTTGGCCTCGAGCTCGGAACGGAGTTCTTGGAAGTTGTAGATCTCGCCGTTGAAGACAATGACGACGCTGCCGTCCTCATTGGCCATGGGCTGAGCGCCGGCCTCGGTCAGGTCGAGGATCGACAGGCGGCGGAAGCCCAGGGCAACGCGGCCGTCGATAAACTGACCGCCCATGTCGGGACCGCGATGGACGATGCGGTCCATCATCTTGGTGAGCACCTCGAATTGGTTATCCGTCCCACCGACAAAACCGACAAAACCGCACATATACTATCCCCTCTGCTGTTGCTGGGCATCAAATCGAATCAGTAGCTTTTGAGTATACCCGAGGGCGTAAAGAGGGGCGGAATGTTCAGGCAATCTCAACTGAATCAGCTCCGCTGTGACACGCGCCGGTTACCTTTAATGGATATGAGGTGAATGGGGCGATTGTTTTGCTATACTCTCTCCGCACGGGCGATTGGCGCAACGGTTAGCGCAGGTGCTTTACACGCACAAGGCTGGGGGTTCGAATCCCTCATCGCCCACCATTGAATTGGAAACGGTCCTCGAAAGGGGACCGTTTTTGTTTGGGCCCATTTCATGGGATTCGAACCCGCAAGGGTGCGGAGCTGAGGAAACGCGAAGCGTTTTCCAGCGCAGCACGCGAGGAGCGAAGCGACGAAGCGGATGCGGGCGGCGGAGCCGCACGCGGACATCCCTCATCGCCCACCACTGATTTGATAGGCCTCCAGCGATGGAGGCCTTTCCTTTTTCATGCCCAGCGCATGGGATTCGAACCCGCCAGCACGTCTGTCACAAAGGCCGTGGTCAAAAAATGGCAAAAATGAGTACTGCTACTTTGTTTGCAACATATAAATAGACAGTATTTGCTTAAGTTACGCAACATATGTCCATTATAAGGACTAACAGTTAGATCAAAATCGTGTATTCATCGCCATTTCGACTTGATATCTGGCCTTATTAGTCCAAAACTGCTGCTACCAAATCGGTAGCAGTACTCATATTTGATGTTTTTTGGTCAGCAGGTCCCCCTTGCCTTAGCAAATCTAAGGCAAAACGGGCTCCAGACCGCTGAATCATGCCGCATAGGGCACGTCAGCAGTCCGGAACCCGGTCCAAATTGAGTTATTGCACCGCGTTAGCCCAAGACACCCGACAGGATCTCAATCAGACTATCCACGTCGGCTTCCTCGCAGACGAGCGGCGGCAGGAAACGCAGCGTATGGGCACCCGTAGCGTTAATCACGGCACCGGCGGCCAGCGCGCGGGCAACAATATCATGCGCATCGCCCGCAGCATCATCCAAATCACAGCCGAGCATCAAGCCGCGGCCACGCACCTCGGTCACGTGCGGCAGCTTAGCGAGCTTTGCCTCCATATAGGCGCCTACCTTGGCAGCATGGTCGGCATAATCGCCGCGCACGAGCGCGGAGAGCGTCGCGGCACACGCCGTGATGGCCAGGCAGCTACCGCCAAAGGTCGAACCATGATCGCCGGGCTTAAAGACGTCGGCGATTTCCTTCTTTGCCACCACGGCACCCATGGGCACGCCGTCGGCAATGCCCTTGGCAAGGCTCATGATGTCAGGCTCCACGCCATAGGTTTGGAATGCAAACGGCTTGCCGGAGCGGAAGATGCCGCACTGGACCTCGTCGGCGATAAGCACGGCGCCCACTTCGTGTGCCAGGTCGCGCGCCGCCGCCATAAACTCCTCGGTCATGGGGTGCACGCCACTCTCACCTTGGATCGGCTCGAGCATCACGGCGCAAATTTCACTGCCCAGCTGCTTAAAGATCGCACGCAGTTCATCGACATCGTTGGGCGTGCAGGCCACAAAGCCACCCGGCAGTGGGCGGAAGCTGTCCTGCAGCCAATCCTGCATGGTGGCGGCAATGGTCTCGAGCGTACGGCCGTGGAACCCGCCGCGCATGCACACGATGGTGTTGCCGCCATTACCGGCACGCTTGGCGTACAGGCGCGCGAGCTTCATCGAGCCCTCGTTGGCCTCGGCGCCAGAGTTGGCAAAGAAGGTCTCCCAAACCTGCTCATCCGCAGCCGGGGCACCAAGAGCAGCTGCCGTGGTCTCATCGCCGGCGACAACGGCATCGGCAAGCACGCGCGCACCATCTACGTCGTCGTTAGCAAGCTTGGACAGCAGCGCCGCGACCTGTCCGCGCTGCTCGATGTAGAAGTAATTGGAGACATGCATGAGCTTTTTGGTCTGTGCCTCGAGCGCCGAGAGCACAGCCGGGTCGCCATGACCTAGGCTGCACACGCCGATGCCGGCAAGAAAGTCGAGGTACTCACGGCCATCGTCGCCGGTGAGCTTCATGCCGTGACCCTCGACAAACTCGACCGGAGAGCGGCCAAAGGTATGCATAACGTAATGGGATTCAAGCGATTGCTGAGCTGCAAGTGACATGGGATGCCTTTCGTTGGGCGCCAGACGGCGCGGGGCTATGGGTGCAGGAATGGGGCGGCTGCGGGTCAGCTAGACCGTCTGAAGCTTCTCGACCTCGTCAAGGTTTTCGGTCAGACGCGCAGCAAACGTCGAAAGCGGATGCGGATGCGTATCGAACTCGTAAGCCGTCTCGGTGGAATGGATCACGGTGCCGACGCCGTCATCGGTCAGCAGCTCCAGGAGCAGCGAATGCGGCGTAGTACCGTTAATGATGTGGGCACGAAATACGCCGCCGGTAAGCGCATCGACGGCCGCGCGCAGCTTGGGAATCATGCCCTTATCGACCTCGCCGCCGTAGAGCATTTCGTTAACCTCGTCGAGCGTTAGGTTGGAGATAAGCGAGTCCTTGTCGCTAAAGTCCTTGTACAGGCCATCGACATCGGTCAAAAAGATCGCCTTATGCGCGTGGAGCGCCGCGGCAACGGCACCGGCGGCGGTGTCGGCGTTGATGTTGAAGAAACCGCCGTCCTCCCCCGCCGCGACGGTAGCGATGACGGGGATGTACTCGCTATCGAGTAAGCGCTCGATATAGTCGGTGTTGACGTGCGTCACTTTGCCCACGCGACCGAGCTCGGGGTCGAGCGGCTCGGCGATGAGCGTGCCGGCATCGCTGCCCGACACGCCCACGGCCAGGTTGCCGTGGTGGTTGATGGCAGCAACCAGCTCCTGGTTAACCTTGCCGCCCAGCACCTCGCGCACGATATCCATAGTCGCCGGCGTGGTCACGCGCTGGCCGTTCTTAAACTCGACGGGAATATCGTAATGGCTCAGCGCCTCGTTGATAGCCTTGCCGCCGCCGTGCACGATGACGGGGCGCATACCGATGATCTTGAGCAAAACGATGTCGCTCATCACGTCGCGGCGCAGCTGCTCATCAACCATGGCGGCTCCGCCATATTTGATAACAACCGTCTTGCCGGTCAGGTTCTTAATCCACGGCAGCGCTTCGAACAGCAGCTGCGCGGTTGCTTCGTTGGATTCGCTCGAACGACAATCGCGTGCGAATTTCATAATCTGCCTCGTCTTTCGTATCGTTATCGCGCCGTGCTCCGCTGTCCGCAATCGCGGCAAGATGCGCAGCGTGCCCGGAATCTAGGAACGGTAGTCGCCGTTGATGGAGATATACTCATGCGTGAGGTCGCAGGTCCACACGGTCGTTGCCGCGTCGCCTGCGCCCAGGTCGGCCGAGATCACGATCTCGGGCGCCTCGAAACGTCGTAGAGCCTCGTCCTCGTCAAAGGGAACAGTCAGACCGTCGCGACAGACAGGCATGCCCATCATGTCGATGGAAACGTCTTCCTGATTAAACTTCACGCCGCACTTGCCAAGCGCCATAGCAACGCGGCCCCAGTTGCAGTCGTGGCCGGCGATGCAAGTCTTAACGAGCGGCGAGTTGGCAACGGCACGGGCGGCGATATCGGCCTCCTCGTCGTTCACGGCGCCGGTAACGTTGACCGTAACAAGCTTGGATGCGCCCTCACCATCGGCGGCGATGTTGCGCGCCAGGCTCTCGCACACCTCGTGCACGGCAAATGCCAACTCGTCAAAGGCATCGGAACCCTTGACGATGGGCTCGGCATCCGCGGCAGCGACGCCGGAGGCAAGCATGATGCAGGTGTCGTTGGTCGAGGTGTCGGAATCGACCGTTACCTTGTTAAAGGTCTGCTTGACGGTCGAGAGCAGCAGGGCATGAAGTGCCGCCGGCTCGACGGGGGCATCGGTGGTGATAACCGCGATCATGGTGGCCATGTTGGGCATGATCATGCCCGAGCCCTTGCACATTCCGCCTACCGTATAGACATTGCCCGCATGACCCGCAGCCTCACTACGATAACGAACGGCATACTCCTTGGAGTGGGTATCGGTCGTCATGATGGCGCGAGCGGCATCGGCGCCACCGTGGGCGGAGAGCGCCTCGTAGGCAGCAGGAATGGCGGTCTCAAACGTGTCGATCGGCAGAATCTGGCCAATCACACCCGTGGAGGCAACCAGAATCTGCTGGGGCTCGCAGCCGATGACCTGCGATGCGATGTTGCACGTCTCGCGCGCGCATGCAAGGCCGGTCTCACCCGTGGCGGCGTTGGCATTGCCAGAGTTGACCGAAACGCCGGCGATGATACCGTAGCCTTTGTCGGCACCGCCCAGGTTGGCACGGCTCACTTGCACGGGCGCCGCGCAAAAGCGATTGGTGGTAAACACGCCGGCACCGGGACAGGGTTTATCAGGCACGACGAGCGCGTAATCCAGACGCTCGGGGTTCTTGCGGAACCCAGCGTGGATGCCCGCAGCTTTAAAACCAGCCGCAGCCGTAACGCCACCCTCGACGGCGCGAATCTTGATATCAAACTGCTCGGTATTCATCGTCTTCATGACTCCTTATGTCAAACAAAAAACGGACATCGGTTGGTGCGCCATGCCAGTCGTAATCATGAGACCAGCTTAAGAGTGGCGCCCCACTCGATGCCCGACTACCAAATCGTTAACAATCGAATGTGCTACACCGGGCACGCCACTGTGGGCAAGCCTCGTCGCTCGTCAAAACCAAAGACGATGTTGGCGCACTGGACCGCCTGGCCTGCTGCACCCTTGCACAGATTGTCGATGGCGCCCGTCGCCACCAGAACGCCCGCGCGCTTGTTGAGCGCGAGGCCAATCTGGGCGGCGTTGGTTCCGACGACCGAAGCCGTCTTGGGCTGCTGGCCGGCGTCGAGCACGCGCACAAAGGTGCGTCCAGCGTAGAACTGCTTGTAATAGTCGACGACATCCTCAAGAGCCAGGGAGTCGATGGCCTGCGGCGTGAGCGGCAGCGTCACCGTGGAGAGCAGGCCGCGCTTGAGCGGTGCCAGATGCGGGGTGAAGACGACGCGATCGGTCAGGCCAAGGATTTGCTCAATCTCGGGCGTGTGGCGATGCTTGCCCACGCCGTAGGCCTCCAAGTTCTCGTCGGCGCTGCAAAAGTGGGTGCGGGCGTTGCAGGACTTACCGGCACCCGTCACGCCGCTAATAGCATCGACGATTACGGGACCGTTCTCGGCAACCCAGCCGGCGCGCACGGCGGGAGCGGCAGCAAGGCTCGTTGCGGTGGGATAGCAACCGGCGCAGGCGACCAACACGGGCCTGCCAGCGGCATGGCTGGAAGCAGCGGTCTCTAAGTCCTGGCAGAACAGCTCGGGCAGACCAAAGGCACGCGTCTTGAGCAGCTCGGGGCTCGTATGCGCGGCGGCATACCACGCCTCGAACACGGCCGGATCGCTCAGACGGTAGTCGGCAGACAAATCGAAGCAGGAAACGCCTGCGGCAAGGAGCGCGGGCACCTGTGCCATGGCAGCCGTGTGCGGCACGGCAAGAAAAACCGCATCGCAGCTCTTGAGCTCGGGGGCGTCGTGCGTGGTAAAAAGCAGATCGCTCACGCCGGCAAAGCTCGGATAGACCGAAGACAGCGGCTGGCCAGCATCGGCGTTGGACGTAATGGCGACAAGTTCAAACTCGGGATGACCGAGCACGAGGCGAATGAGCTCGGCTCCGGCATATCCAGCCGCGCCGACGATTCCAACCTTCAAAGACATATCAGACTCCTTGTCTGCGATTTATGCACCGATGCGCATTTCGCAGCGGTCGTTATGAAGTGGGTTGAAACTTTAGCACCAAAAGATGCATATATACGCAAATCTTTTGCATATTCATGCATTGAAACATTCCCGACACATTCGCTTGAAGGAATTGACAAATAAATGCGGGCCCCGTATTGACTGGCGCTCCTAACGGCGCCGGGCAATACGGGGCCCGCCCATGCGAAAACCAAGTTGTTAGGATGAGCCAGCTGGCTAGAGCTCGACCGGCACCCATTCGTCGTGATTGCAGATAAAAGCCTCGGGATCCTCGACGCTAAAGAAGACGAGCGTGGGGTCGTTAGGCCCCTCGTAGTGCTCGCCCAAGCGCTCCAGATGCTTCCAGCCGGCCTCGCGCATATCGGGAGCGGCCTGGTCATCCAGACCCGCACGCCCGCGCAAGATGAGCCAGCCATGGCCCGGCCACCAACTCGTGGCCTCAAAGCGTTGATTTTGCAGCAACTCTTGCCACACGTCTTTGGTGCGCGCCGTTACAAACCACAGCTTGCCGTCCTGGATCTGCGCAAACGAAAACGGACGCACATGCGGCTGCCCGTCAACGCTCGTCGCCAAATACCATGCCGGTACCGACGTCAGATACTCCAACACCGTATTCAATCCGTCCATGTGTCCTCCTGACGCTCGTATTTTTTGGGTCTGGGCTGTTTTAGCTGCCCTAGGGTTAAAGCTCCAGACGCTCCTCGCTGCCGTCGATATCGCAGAAGCGGGCGACGATGTTGCGAACCGAGAAAAAGGCAAGACGGCCGTCGTTGGCACTATCGTGTTGCTCGCCAATGCCCACCATGTGCTTAAAGCCCGCCTGGCGCACCCGGTCACTCACGACCGCGTCGTCCTCGAGCGCGGCCTCGCCGGTCAGCACAATCCAGCACTCCCCCGGTTTCCAACCCGAAACCTCAAACTTGGGGTTCCCGCTGAGCTCGGCCCACACATCCTTATCACGCGAGGTGCAAAACCACAGCTTGCCATCATCAACCATGGCAAACGAGAACGGCCTCACGCGCGGCTGATGTCCGTCCGTCACGTCGATCGTGGCGAGATACCACGCCGGAATACGCCTAAGATACGAACAGGCGCGCTCAAGCTGCGCCGTGCGGTCGTTGTCGGTCATAGGGACCCCTTTCCTGCGCTCGAATCGCGCCTAAACAAGTTGAAGATTGATGACGATGACGCAGATGAGCAGCAACGCCGTCACCACCGCCGCCAACGCATCGCCGCGGCCAAATGCAAGCGCATGCAGACGCGTGCGGCCCTGCTCGCCATGATAGCAACGGGCATCCATGGCGGCAGACAGCGTCTCGGCATGACGGAACACGCCTGTGAACAGCGGAATCGCCACACTGCCGAGCATACGCACGCCACCGAGCGGGCCTCCCGTCACGCGCGCACCGCGGCTCGCCTGCGCATCGGCCGTCTGCTTCATCTCGGTGGCAAACTGCGGCATAAAGCGCAGCGCGATACCCATGATCATGCCGAGCTCGTGCGCAGGAAGTCCCACACGCGCAAACGGCGCGAGCAGGCGCTCAAAGCCCGCGGTGAGATCGAGCGTGGGCGTGGTGAGCGTAATAGCGCTCATGCCGGCCATCATCAAGGTCAGGCGGCACGCCATAAAGGCGGCGGAATGCAGCGAGCCCTCGCTTATCTGCAAAAAGACGAGCTGCCACAGAATGCGCCCGCTCTGGTCGGAAAACAGGTTGAGCATCGCGACCACCGCGACGATCGCCAGCAGCGGCGCCATCGATGACAGGACGCGACGAGCCGGCACCCGGGACACGGCATAGATCAGGACAACGAAGATTGCGACCGGGACTAGTCCGCGGAAGCTGCTGACCGTGAGCGTCGTGATTAGAAACACAAAGCCCAAGAGCAACTTGGTTCGCGGGTCCAGGCGGTGAATTGCACTATCGCCGGGATAGTAGCTGCCAAACGAAAACGCCTCCATTAGCAGCCCTCCTCTCGCGCGGACGCACTGGAATCGGCCCGATGCGAAGCGCCCGAAGGACCATCCGCACAACCGAGCAGCAAGTCTGACAGTTCGACTGCCAACGACTCAACCGTATAGAGGCCGTCAAAGCGCAGCGGCACGCCCGCCTCCGTAAGCGCCAGCGCCAGACGCTGGGCGGCGGGAACGCCCAAGCCGATCGATTTAAGCTCATCCGCATGCGCAAACACCTGAGCGGGCGTGCCCTCGGCAAACACCGCACCTTTGTTCATTACGACGATGCGGTCACAGCAATTGGCCAGGTCATCCATACTATGCGAAACCATGACAACGGTCAGGCCATCGCGGTGAAGTCGATCGATAAGCTCAAGGAAATCCCTGCGCGCAGCCGGATCGAGCCCCGCCATGGGTTCATCGAGCACCAGGACTTCGGGCTCCATGGCGAGCACGCCGGCGAATGCCACACGCCGTTGCTGACCGCCCGAAAGCTCAAAGGGACTCTTGTCGCCGACCGTGGAAAGGTCGAGGCCCACGCGTGAGAGCGATGACTCGACACGACGGTCGACTTCATCTTGCGGCAAGCCAAGGTTATGCGGACCAAACGCCACGTCCTGCGCCACGGTTTCGGCAAACAGCTGGCGCTCAGGATATTGAAACACCACGCCGACCTTGGCCTTAACCGCGGCGGCGTCTTTCTTGTTTGACAGATCGAGCCCCAGCGCGCGAACGGATCCCTCCTGGGGGCGAATCAAACCGTTGAGATGCTGGACCAGCGTCGACTTACCCGAACCGGTATGACCTGCCAAGCCCAGGAACTCGCCGCGACGCACCGTCAGCGATACATCGCGCAGCGCCCACGGGCTGCT
>DBFBEA010000025.1:0-18702 GCA_048248475.1 Collinsella sp.
GCCAGACGCGTGCAGGCAATCTCGAGCACCAGGCGCACGTCGCTCGCGCCCCTCATCTCCAGTGCGGCATCGTCGAGCACCGTCAGCACACGGGCCAGGCGGTCGGCAGGATGCTCGCCAAAGGCAGCGGCCTCGGCAGCAAGCGCCTCGGCCTGCTCGGCACCGCCCTCAAACAGCTCGGCACGGGCACCGGCAACGCAGGCAACGTACACGTCACGCACATGCGCCACCAGGTCGCGCGTCAGCTCAAGCAGGTCATTGCCCTCCTCGACCTGCGCACGAATCAGTCCATAGAGCTCGGCAACATCGCGATCGGCAATGGCGCGGGCAAACTCGCCCAGGATCTGGTCCGAAACCTCGCCCAAAAGCGAGCGGGCATCGTCCGCATGCACGGCGCCGTTGCCAAAAACGCTCAGCTGCTCCAGCGTGGACAACGCGTCGCGCATGCCGCCCTTGGCATGGCGCGCCACGATGGCCAGCGCCTCGTCGTCGTAATCGAAGCCCTCCTGCTCGCACACGTAAGACAGGCGATGCTCGATATCCTCGTTGCCGATGCGGTGGAAATCGAAGCGCTGGCAGCGCGAGAGGATGGTCTCCAGAATCTTTTGCGGGTCGGTGGTGCACAGCACAAAGATCACGTGTGCCGGCGGCTCCTCGAGCGTCTTGAGCAGCGCGTTAAACGCCGCCGTTGTGAGCATGTGGACCTCGTCGATGATATAAATCTTGTACTTGCCGCGCACCGGGGCAAAGTTGACGGAGTTGATGATTTCCTCGCGCACATTGTCCACGCCCGTGCGGGAGGCGGCATCGAGCTCGTAAACGTCTGGGTGGTTGCCCTCGGCGATGAGCTCGCATTCCTCACAGGTGCCGTCGGGCATGCAGCCGCTCGCACCCTCGGCGCGCGCCGCCTCGGCATTGCGGCAGAGCAGCGCCTTGGCAAGAATACGCGCCATGGTGGTCTTGCCCGTGCCGCGCGGTCCGCAGAACAGGTAGGCGTGGGACAGGCGCCCCTCGGTGATGGCGTGCTCGAGCGTCGAGACGATATGCTGCTGGCCCACCACGGAGTCGAAGGTGAGCGGGCGATACTTTCGGTACAACGATTCCATGGGTGCTCCCCCGGGTATACTGAGTCTTGTTGCCGCGGCGGCCATGCGGTCGCACGGCATACTGCATTCCATAATACCCGTACGGCGAGCCCGCCGCGATAGGAGTCCAAAGAGCATGGCAGACGCAGAGAGCAACCTCGTCCCCTCCGAAGCAGCCGACCAGGTCGAGGTCGCGCTCGAGGAGCAGGCCGCAGCCGACGACGGCATCCTGTACCTCAACGAGTACCAGTACGAAAACGACCTGGTCACCGACTTCGCCCGCCTGGTCGCCTCGCCCAGGCGTCGCGGCTCGCTGTATGTCGCCGCGGCAATTGCCGCGCTCATCGGCATCGGCATGCTGGTGGCCGGCGGCAACTGGATCAAGTTTGGCGTCGTCCTGATCGTGTTCGGCGCCTTTTTGGCCTGGTGGAGCAAAAACCTGCACCACACCCTCGCCCGCGACTTTATCGACGCCGTTGAGGCCGACGAGTCCATGGGTGGCCGCTATCGCCGCGTCGCCGCCAACGAGGACGGCCTGATGGTTTGGGGCAAGAGCGGCAAGTCACAGTTCTTCCCGTTTGAAAAGCTCGACCACGTGCTCGACGGCGAGCGCATCTTTGTGGCCATGTTCGCCGACCAGGGCGTGACGATCCCTAAGGACACCTTTGTCCGCGGCGATGCCGAGCAGTTCGGTCCCTTCCTTAAGGCGCGCATCAACAAAAAACTCCGCATCGAGACCAAGAAGAAGAAAATGAAGGCCGAGAAGGCCGCCGCCGAGGCCAAGCAGGGCGACAAGCCCCAGGAGACCAAGCGCAAGCAGCGCAAGCAGAAGAAGAACAAGAAAAAGCGCTAAGGCCAAGCCAGGCAGGCAGCCTCGCATCCCGCTATCCTCCCCATGCACCCGAGCGTGCTACACTAGCAGCATCTATGCCACCGCGAACGGCTCGGCTCTGCGCCCGCCACTCGCAAACGAACTTTAAACGCACGAGGGTTGGCCATGCCGCTTTTCTCGCAACATACCGCCCGGTTCTCGCCGGACGTTCCTTTGGAGGGCACCAGCTCTCGCGAGCTGCTCAAGCGGTACCAGCCGCTCGAGACACTTGCGACCGGCGGTTTTGGCTCCATCGAGATCTGCCGCGACACGCACCTGCGCCGCCGCGTCGCCATTAAGCGCATCCCCCTTATCAACGGTGCCGGCATGCCCGCCAGCGACATCATGGATGTCCTGCGCGAGGCGCACACTGCCGCCATGCTTCAACATCCCAACATCGTGCAGGTCATCGACTTTACGCACGACACAGCCTATGCCTACCTGGTTATGGAATATGTCGATGGCATGTCGCTGGCCGAGTTTTTGCACCGCGCGGACGGCCACTCACTTACCTTTGACGAGGCCGCGGCCATTGCCGATGCCCTGGGCCAGGCGCTCACCTTCGCCCACAGTAACGGCGTACTCCACCTGGACATTAAGCCCGCCAACGTGCTCATCGACCACTCGGGCAATGTAAAGCTCACCGACTTTGGCATGGCGCGACTGTCGTCCGCCGGTGGCTTTGGCGGCTCGCGCGGCGGCACCATCGGCTACATGCCGCCCGAGCAGCTCGATATCGAGACCGGCACGGTCGACGAGCGCGCCGATGTCTTTGCCCTCGCCTGTGTGATCTACGAGGGCCTGTGCGGCAGCGCTCCCTTTATGGCGGCCACGCCCGCCGACTCGCTCGGCCGCATCATCGGCGGCGCCACCTATCCCAGCGATCTGATACCACACTTTCCCCCGGGAGCCGAGGCCGCGCTCATGAGCGCGCTCTCCCCCATGCCGCAGGACCGCCCCAACAGCATCGAGGCATTTTGCGACCAGCTCCTTGCCGGTCTGGGCAGCGTGCGCGAAGGCCGTCGCAGCCTGGAGCAAATGGTTGGCGAACTTTCGGATGACGAGCAGGAGCTCGACGGTATCGAGCCGTCGCACTACGAGGACGACGCCATCGAGGTCGACCCCGCACTCGGCTGGGCGGGCACGCGCTGGAGCCATGCGCGCGACTACACCATGCGCATTATCTCGGCGCTAACGTGCGGCACCTTTAGCTTTTTGCTGATGCAAACGGCCGGGGTCGCGGCGCTTCCCGGCCTGGTCATTGCGGCCATCGCGATCGGCGCGGCGGCTGGCCTGGCCCCCCAGATTGGCTCGGCCATCTCGGCTGTGGGCTTTTTGGTGCTCATGGCCAACGCCACCATGCAGGCACAGGGCATCCTGTCGATGCTGCCCGTCGCGGTGATCTTTGCCGCCGCCATGTCCGGTTGGTGGATCGCCTGGGGTCGTACCGAGGCTGCCGCGAGCGCCGCGCTCACCTGTGCACTCGCGCTTGGCTGTCTGACCGGCAATACCTTCCTGGCAGCTGGGGTCGCCGCCGGCGTCGCGTCATTTTGGCTCGGCCCGACAAGCGCCGCCGCGGCAACGGGCATGGGCGCGCTTTTTGCCCGTCTGGCCACGGTCGCGCTTTCAGCCGGAGGCGTGCTGGGGCTCGGTAACGTTGCCGCAGCGCTGGGAGACCCGCTCCTTTGGGCTGCCTTTGTGCTGGTCGCGGCAACTGCCGCAGCGTCATCCGCGCTGCTCAATGCCCATGCCAAGCGTGCCGATCAGGGCTCAAACCTTGCCGCAATCGCCGCCATCGCTGTCACCGGCATCGGCTGCGCAGCGGCGTCCTGTCTTGCACACCATATGGAAATTGCCAGCCTTGCAGCCGCGGTCGTCGCCAAGGCGGCGGTTGCGGGAACCCTATCCTCTATAATCGTTGGGATATGCCTATATTTGCTCGGATACCAAAGAACCTATACGGAGAGTGATCTTTCGTGAACTTCCTGAACATCTTCGAGGACCACGTGGCCGGCATCTTCGGTGCCACCCGTGCCCCGTTCTCCTTTAAGAAGCTTGCCAAGCAGGCCGCTCGCGACATGGAGGATCAGACTCTGGTGATTAACGGCGTCAACACGGCGCCGGCACTCTATACCATCCTTATCGCCGCCGACGACGATCCCATGCTCGCCCCGTTCTACCCCGAGCTTTCGCGCGAGGTCCGCGAGTTTGTGAAGGCGCAGGCCGAAAAGCGCCGCTATGTCTTTGTCGGCGAGCCCCTCGTGCGCTTTATGATCGATCCGCAGCTGCGCGCCGGCAAGTTCTCGGTCTTTGCCGAGAACGTCGATGCCCCCACGCTCGGCCGCCTGTACGAAGAAGAGCGCGCCTATCAAAACGGCCTGGGCCAGAACAACTCCGCGGCAAGCCGTGCCGCCAGCGCCCCGCGCGCCGGCCAGCAGCAGTTTGCTGCCCCGCAGCAGCAGCGCCCCGCCGCCATGCCCCAGCAGCAGCCGACGCCTCGCGCCGCCGCTCCCGACCCGCTTGCCGTGGCAGATCCCTTCGCGCCTAGCGTCCCCGACCCCGCCGCTCCTATCCCGGTGCCGCAGACCGTCTCGCGCGACGCGCTTGCCGGCATGGGCGGAGCCGCCGCGACCGGTGCCGCCGTGGGCCTAGGCGCCGCAGCCGGCATCGCCTCCAACATGGCGAGCACTCGCGCCCCGCAGCGCCCGCTCGCCCAGCTCGTCGATGTCGTGAGCGGCGAGAGCCATAGCATCACCTCCGCACAGGTGACCATCGGTCGCGAGCGCTCAGTTTCCGACATTGCCCTGCGCGACCCCAACGTGTCGCGCCGCCACGCCCAGCTCACCTTTACGGGCTCGGATTGGTCGATCGAGGACCTCAATTCCACCAACGGCACGCTCGTCAACAACCGCCGCATCACGCGCTGCCCGCTGCGCAACGGCGATCTGCTGACGTTTGGCCTGAGCACCTTTGAATTTAGGGGATAGTCGCTTATGAACATCGATATCGTCCTTTTTGCAGGCCGCATCGTCCTGGTCGCCCTGCTCTATATCTTCTTGTTCGCCGTCATGAAGACCGGCGTGGGACTTGTGCGTGGACAGCGCCGCGACTCGGCTATCTGGACGATCGATGTGGACAAGGGTCCGCGCGGTATCCGCGGCATTCACGTAGACATGCTCGGCCCCGTCATCGTCGGTCGCTCGCCATCTTCGGACATCTGCATCAATGAACCGTTCGTCTCGGCCTCGCATGCGCGCTTTTCGCTGCAGGGCCCGGCGCTCATCATCGAGGACCTCAACTCGCTTAACGGCACGCTCGTCAACGGCCGCCAGCTCGTGGAGCCCGCGACGCTGCGTGAGGGCGACGAAGTCCAGATTGGCGACGTGGTCATGAAGGTGAACCGTCGATGATCGACGAGGAGAACAAGTCCGCAACTATGGCCGAGGCACCGGCCGCCGCCACAGCTGCGCCGGCCCACGCCGCTCCGGCGGGCTCCGCACCCGTGGAGCCCGAGGACACCGTGTTCTCCCTGCCTCTTTCGCATGTAACGCATGATATTTCGGATCTAGCCGATAACGAGGGCGAAGAGGATGCCGTAGCGGCGCCCATCGGCGCACATGCTGCGGAACAGCCCACAGCGCCCGAAGCAACCCCGGCGCCGGCTCACTTTGCAGAGCCCGTCGCCGCGGCAATCAACGAGAGCGCTGCGGTGTTTGCGGCACCCGAGCCCGCCGCGCCGGCGTTTCCCATAGCCCCGGCATCCAAGGTTGCGCCCGCGTCTACGCCGGCGCCCGAGGCGGGGACATCCCCCGAGGACGGCCCTGCACCCAAGACCCCGCAGCCTGCGCCCGCAAGCGAGTCCGATGCCGTGGCCGAGCCCGCCGCCCAGTCGCAAAACACGCCCGCGCCGTCGCACTTTGCGACGCCCGAGCCTATAGACGTTAGCCCGCAAGACGACGAGTCGACCGCCCGCGTTTCCGAGGAGCCCGACTCCCCGGACACCGGCGATTCCGAATCAAACGCCGAGACCGACACCGTCTCTCCCGGTGACACCGCCGAGATCGACGTTGCCGCCGTTGAGGCCAAGCTCAAAGACCCCGGCTCGACCATGAGCTTTGAGCCCCTGACCGAGGAGCGCATCGAGACCGACTCGACCTATGATGCCGGCACCACCACGCAACTCATGTGGGGCGCCCGCTCCGACGTTGGCTGCGTGCGTCCGCACAATGAGGATTCCTACCTGGTGCAGTCGCCGCTCTTTTGCGTATGCGACGGTATGGGTGGTCACGCCGCCGGCGAGGTGGCCTCTTCTATCGCTGTCGAGACTATAGCCAAGACGGCCCCACAGTCCGCCGACGCAGCACGCCTGGCCGCAGCCGTCGAGGCAGCCAACGCCGCCGTAATCGAGGCAGCCCTGAACGGCCTGGGCAAGCCCGGCATGGGCTGCACAGCCACCTGCGCCTATATCGAAAACGACACGCTCGCCATCGCCCACGTGGGTGACTCTCGCGCCTACCTGCTCCACGAGGGCACGCTCATCCGCGTGACCCGCGACCACTCCTACGTGGAGGAGCTCGTGGACGCCGGCGAGATCACGGCAGACGAGGCTCGCGTCCACCCCAACCGTTCGGTCATCACCCGTGCGCTGGGCTCGGACCCCGCCATGTATGCCGACCACTTCACTCTGCATATCGAGGAAGGCGACCGTCTGATCCTGTGCTCCGACGGCCTTTCGAGCATGATTCCCGATAGCGATATCGAGAACATCGCCACGCAGTCCTCAACCGCGCAAATCTGCGTCGACAACCTAGTGGACGCGGCGCTTGCCGCCGGCGGCCACGACAACGTAACCGTAGTAGTCGTTGACCTGGTTGACGATGGCGTTATGCGCGAGGCGCAACGCGTGCGTCGCCGCAACGTTACTATCGCCGCCATCCTGGCCCTCGTCTTTGTGCTGGCAGCTGGCATCTGGGCCTACACGGGTGTCACCGGCTCGTACTACCTGGGTACCTACCAGGGCAATGTCGCCGTCTGGCGCGGCCTGCCCGGCAAGCCACTCGGACTCAAGCTCCACTGGCTCGAAAGCGAAACCAGCATCAAGCTGTCCGACCTGCCCGAAGACACGCAAAACCGCCTCAAGGCGGGCATTCCGCAAACAAGTGTCGACGATGCGCAGGACACGATATCCAAGTACCGCCACCAGATCGACGAGGAGCAGACCCGCCAGGTGATCGACGCGCAAACGATTCGCGACAACACCAATCAGGGATCGACCTCCGAATCAGATTCCGAGAAAACCGCCGAACAGTCCGCCGAGGCCGAAGCCTCCGATAAGAATTAGAAAGGGAGTGCCGCTTATGAGTCGCCGCAACACCGAGCTGCTCTTGCTCATCGCCTCGGCGTTCCCCGTCATCCTGCTGTATGCGATGTACGTCCTCACCGCGGGCGCTGCCATCTCCTTTGAGACGCTCGCCGTACCGATCGGCCTCTTTGCCGCCTTTGCCGCGGCCCACATTGCCGTGCGCATCTTGGCGCCCGGTGCCGACCCCGCCATCCTGCCCATCGTATTTATACTTTCGGGCATCGGCATCACGTTCGTGACGCGTCTCGCCCCCGCTCTCGCCATCTCACAGCTCATCATCCTGTTTGTCTCGGTGGCCCTGATGGTGGGGACGCTCGCATTGGTTAAGAACCTCGACGTGGTCATGCGCTACAAGTATACCTTTGGCATCATCGGCATCATTCTGCTGATGCTGCCTATCTTTATCGGCACCACGATCTCGGGCTCCAAGCTGTGGATTCGCATCGCGGGCTTTACCATCCAGCCTGGCGAGTTCGCCAAGGTCTTTATCGTGCTGTTCCTGGCCGGGTACCTGGCCGAGAACCGCGAGCTGCTCTCCATCTCCAACCGCAAGATCCTGGGCTTTAAGATCCCTCGCCTGCGACTGCTGCTGCCGCTGTTTGCCGTGTGGGGCGTGTGCCTGCTCGTCGTCGTCTTCGAACGCGACCTGGGTTCGGCCGTGCTGTTCTACACCATCTTCTTGCTGATGCTCTACGTTGCCACGGGGCGCTTTTCGTATGTCGTTATCGGCCTTGCGCTCTTAGCTGTCGGAGCCGTGGGCGCCTACAAGTTCCTATCGCACGTTCAGGTGCGTTTCCAGGTTTGGGTCGATCCGTTTAAGGACGCCCAGGGCCAGGGCTACCAGATCGTCCAGTCGCTCTTCTCGCTTGCCGATGGCGGTCTGGTCGGTGTTGGCATCGGCAACGGCATGGCCAACAACATCCCTGTCGTCGAGTCCGATTTTATCTTCTCGGCCATCGGCGAGGAGATGGGTCTTTTGGGCGGCGGCGCCGTGCTCATCCTGTTTATGCTCTTTGCCGTGCGTGGCCTCACCACGGCTGCCCGCGCTAAATCCGACCTCGCTGCCTTTAGCGCCACGGGCCTTACGGCCGCCATCAGCTTCCAGGCCTTCTTGATCGTTGGCGGCGTAACCCGCCTGATTCCGCTGACCGGCGTCACTCTGCCCTTTATGAGCCAGGGCGGCTCCTCGCTGCTGGCAAGCTTTATCATCGTCGCGCTCCTGCTACGCGCCGGTGACGAGGCGACCGGACGCGAGGCAGAGCTTACCGGCACCGGCACCATGGCCGCCATCACCGATGATCAGGTCGCATCTGCCGCCGCCCCGACGGGCTCGCGCTTTGCCACCTCGTCTTCCTACGGCAGCGGCAGCCATTCCGTCGGCTCGCGCATGCGCCGTCGCCTGCTCGACACGCCTGAATCCGGTGTGCTCGGCCGCGTTGCGCTCGCCAACCGTCTAACCCGCGCGGTGCTCGCCTTTACGGCGCTGTTCGCCATCCTTATCGGCAACCTCACCTATGTCCAGGTCATCAAGGCCAAGGACTATCAGGACATGCCGACCAACAACCACACCATCGCCCGCTCCAAGTACATCCAGCGCGGCTCCATCATCACGTCCGACGGCGTGACGCTGGCCGAGTCGCTGCAGCAGGAGGACGGCACCTACGTACGCTCCTACCCCAACGGTAACCTGGCAGCGCACGTGGTTGGCTACGTGAGCCAGCAGTATGGCACCACCGCCATCGAGAGCGTCATGAACGACACGCTCACCGGTTCTAAGGACTACTCTAGCTGGAACAACGCCATCGCGTCGCTCGCGGGCCAGACCCAGCCGGGCAACACCGCCAAGCTCACCATCGACTCGCGTATCCAGACGGCGGCCGAGCAGGCACTCAAGGGCTTTAAGGGCGCTGTAGTGGTCATCGACCCGCGTACCGGCGCGGTGCTCGCATGTGCCAGCTCGCCCACCTACGACAACACCAACATCGATGCCCTGCTGCAGACGGGCGGCGGCGAGGACGGCTCCATGTACAATCGCGCCATGGACGCGCTGTACACGCCGGGCTCAACGTTTAAGGTCGTTACGCTTTCCGCGGCACTCGAGACCGGTACCGCCAGCCTTACCAGCACCTACCAGGCGCCCGGCTCCATGGACATCGGCAACGCACCGGTCACCAACTATGCCAACGAGAGCTACGGCACCATCAGCCTGCAGCAGGCCTTTGCCGTGTCCTCCAACGTCGTCTTTGGCCAGGTGGCAAACGAAGTTGGCGCAAACACGCTCGTACAGTTTGCCAACGCCTTTGGCTACGGCCAAAAGCTCGGCCAGGACCTGACCTCCGCGGCCTCCATCATGGCCGACCCGTCGCTCATGACCGAGTGGGAGACCGCCTGGGCCGGCGCCGGCCAGCCTGTCGGCATGGACCACACGCCCGGCCCGCAGACCACCGTCATGCAAAACGCCGTGATTGCCGCCGCCATCGCCAACAGTGGCGTGGTCATGGACCCGTACTTTGTAGCCCAGGTACTTGCCCCGGACGGAACCGTGGTCAAGACCACGCAGTCCCGCTCGCTGGGGCAGGCCGTCAGCTCCGCCACGGCCGACCAGGTCAAGCAGGCCATGCTTGCCGTCGTCCAGTCCGGCACCGGCACCGATGCCCAGATCCCCGGCGTCAAGGTCGCCGGCAAGACCGGCTCGGCCGAGATCGGCGGCACCAACGTCAACTCTATGTTCGTTGGCTTTGCACCTTACGATTCACCCACGGTCGCCATCTCGGTGGCCTTGGAGGATTTCGACAAGCATGACGTCAAGGCCGCCAAGATCGCCGGTATCGTCCTGACCGCGGCGCTTGCCGCACAGGGAGCGTGATGCCCATGATCGAATCGGACACCCGAGGCGCGCCGCGGCCGAAGAGTTAGCGGCAACGCGCCACACGGCCCCAGCGGCCACATCGTAAGTACTACACACATCGTTGAGCGAATAGTTATGTTAGGAGCAGGAATGGAACAGAGGGTCCTCGGGGGAAGATACCTCCTCAAGGATAAGGTGGGAACGGGCGGCATGGCGACCGTCTACCGTGCACAGGACCAGGTCCTCGACCGCACGGTCGCCGTCAAGATCATGCTGCCGCAGTATGCCGGCGACGCAACCTTCGCCGCACGCTTTAAGCAGGAGGCCCAGGCAGCAGCCGGTCTCTCCTCCCCCTATATCGTGGGCGTCTACGATTGGGGCAAGGACGGCGACACCTATTACATCGTCATGGAGTACCTGCGCGGCACCGACCTTAAGAGCGGCATCAAGAGCCACGGCGCCCTCGACCCCAAGAAGGTCGCCCAGATCGGCTCGCAGATCAGCTCTGCGCTTTCGGTCGCCCACAAGCACGAGATCATCCACCGCGACATTAAGCCGCAGAACATCATGGTGCTGCCCGACGGCAACATCAAGGTGATGGACTTTGGCATCGCGCGTGCCAAGAACAGCCACCTCACGCAAGACAACAACGTGCTGGGAACCGCCCACTACGTCAGCCCCGAGCAGACCCGCGGTCAGGACCTCGGCCCCACCTCGGATATCTACTCGCTGGGCGTCGTGATGTACGAGTGCGCCACCGGCCGCGTTCCCTTTGACGGTGACGACGCCATCTCGGTCGCACTCAAGCAGGTCAACGAGCTGCCTATTCCGCCGAGCCAGATCAACTCCGGTGTCGACGCCGACCTTGAGCGCATCATCCTCAAGTGCATGGAGAAAGACCCGGCAAACCGCTTCCAGACCGCCGACGAGCTGCGTCAGGTGCTCAACAGCTACCTGTCGGGCCGTGCCGTCAACGTCTCGGAGCCCACGCGCATCATCGGTGCCCCCGGTGAGCTGGGCGCCACCAAGACTCGCGAGCTTTCCGATCAGACGCGCGCCATGGTGCGTCCCGTCTCGGGCGTGAGCGGCCAGAATACCACCCGTAGCTCGGTTTCGGGCTCCACCGGCTCCTACGAGGTCGAAAAGCCCAAATCCAACAAGAACAAGATCATCGCCGCCGTGGTGGCAGCCGTTGCCGTCATCTGCATCGTGGTGGCCTTTGCCACAGGACTCTTTGGCGGCGAGCAGGTCACCGTGCCCGATGTGCTGGGCAAGGACCAGCAGACTGCCGTCGAGCTGATCAAGGAAGCCGGCCTCGAGGTCGGCACCATCGACCAAAGCTACAACGACGATGTCGACGAGGGCAAGGTCGCCGAGCAGACGCCCAACGGCAACACCAAGAAGGCCAAGGGCACCAAGGTGAACCTGGTAATCTCCAAGGGTCCCAAGCCCTCCGAGAAGGTTGAGGTTCCCCATCTTGTCGGCCTGACCAAGGACCAGGCCGAGGCCGCGCTGGCAAGCGTTGGCCTGAAGGGCAACGCCTCCGAGGAGGCCAACGAGGCCGATGAGGGCCAGGTCTTTGAGCAGGTCACCGAAGCCGGTAAGGAAGTCGCGAAGGGCACGACCATCTCGTACAAGGTCTCGAGCGGCCCGGATACCACGTCCGTCCCCGATCTGACCGACATGACCGAGGCCCAGGCGCGCAACGCCCTCGATATGGCAGGCTTTGGCGTCGACGTTAGCTACCAGGAGAACGACTCGGTTACCGAGGGCACCGTGATCAGCTGGAACCCCAGTGGCAAGCAGAAGCCCGGCGCCACGATTACCGTCGTCATTGCCAAGAAGTCCGGCAAGGCCAGTGTTCCGGGCAATCTGTACGGCAAGAGCATCTCCGCCGCCGTCACCGCGCTCAACAACGCCGGTTTCTATAACATCGGTTTCTGTGACCAGAACGGCAATCCCGTAAGCGGTAACGAGGATGCCACCGTTACGGGCGTCTCCCCCACCGGCAAGCAGTCCACCGACAGCACGATCACGCTAACAGTCGCACTTTCTGGCTCGGGCTCTGGCTCTGGCTCGGGCACGGGTGACGATTCCGGTACGACCAACTAGTCGCCACCCCACCGCTCATCACGGCTTTCGCCGCAAACATATTCGCTCACAGGCGCCCGCTTGCTCCCCCAGCAAGCGGGCGCTTTCTTTATCTGAAGCAGCGAACACTACGGCATGCCTTAGACCAGAAGAGCCCGGCACCGTAGCGGTACCGGGCTCGACAAATCTCTGGTGCTCCGGGCGGATTCGACCCCCCCCGCGGGGAAATTGCTGACGCGGGTGTCGACGGCTCGAATCCTGCCGGCGGTCCCCACAAACCAGAAACGGCGCCGCTCTCGCGACGCCGTCATAATCTTCTGGTGCCCCCGGGCGGATTCGAACCGTCGACACCCGCTTTAGGAGAGCGGTGCTCTATCCCCTGAGCTACGGAGGCATGTTGTACTAGTGTAGCAGATTTGCGCCACTGCCATGCAGCGCATAGCCACTCTTCGAAGTTACGGTGGAACAGCCTTCCGGAAAGCGTGTCCCACTATCCAGACGGATTCTGGGACGGGCTTTCCGGATGGGGCCTCTCTAGGAAACTACGACCCGAAATTTGAGCTCGAAACGGGATATGGTTTCCCAATTGAGCCTGTTCCGGAAACTGCATCCCAGAATAGGCGCTCAAACCGGGATGATATTTCCCCAACGACTACCCAACGACTAGTTACCTTTGTGGAAGAGGTTTTTGATAACGGAGGGGATGCTCTTGGCGCCCTTGGCCGTCACATCGATAAAGTCGGGCGAACGCACAAGCTTATCCTCGTCGACGTACTTGCGGACCGCGCGCAACGTCTCTTTGTCGTCGCGCGTCGAAAACGTAAAGTGACCGTTGTCCTTGGTGAAGATGGCAAAACGCGTGATCTTCTTGGTGCCGCGTAAAACCTCGGCGGCAATATAGTCGACCTCGTCCCACGGGATTTGAATATAATCCTCGGGATTGCGCTCGTTGTAATACTCGAACGCCTTATTGCCCACCATCACGTTACCGTGGCTGGTAAGCCCCATCAGGCAGGTTGCCGGCGTTGCCAGATCGACCGTGCTGTTCTGAGATTGCGCCATGCGCACCTCGCCCTCCAAATAAAACAATCGGACCGCATCCAGTGTACCCACCGGGTGCGGTCCGTTTCAATGGCTCAAAAGCCCTTGCCTAGCAATTCTCGGTCTTAAGCCGAAACGTGCTTACATGAAGCCGCAGACGCGACCGATGATGCCGATGGCGAAGAGAGCCAGGATGATGACGATCGGGCTGACCTTCTTCTTGAGGAGCTTGCAGACCAGCAGGGTCAGGCACACGGCGGCAAGGCCGGGGATGAGCTGATCGAGGTTGGCCTGAAGCGTGGTGACCTTCACCTGATCAAGGGCGTTAGCACCGATGGAGTTGTACATCGTCAGTGCTTCCTTGACACCCTCAGAACCGGAGGGCAGGTTAGCCCAGTCGATAAAGGCGCCAGCAGACTGCGTGACCTTGGAGACGACCGGGGTGAAGGAGATGGACACCCAGCGCTCGACCAGGGCACCGATGATGAACATACCCAGGATGGAAGCACCCTCGGTGACCTTGCCCATCAGACCGCCGGAGAGGTCCTTGGCGATGGAGGAGCCGACCTTGTAGCCAAACTCCTGCGTGTACCACAGGAAGGCGTAACGGATGATGTTCCACGCGAAGAAGAACAGCAGCGGACCGGCGATGCTGCCGGACAGGGCCAGGGAAGCGCCCAGAGCGCCCAGAATCGGGCGAAGGGTGAACCAGAAGGCGGGGTCGCCGACGCCGGCGAGCGGGCCCATCATACCGACCTTGACGCCCTGAATGGCGACGTCGTCGATCGGAGCACCGTTGGCGCGCTCCTCCTCGAGAGCGAGGGTGACGCCAATGACGGGGGCGGAAACATAGGGATGGGTGTTATAGAACTCCAGGTGGCGCTTAAGAGCGGCAATCTGGTCATCCTTGCTGGTGTAGAGCTTCTTGATCGCAGGGATCATTGCGAAGCACCAGCCGCCGTTCTGCATACGCTCGTAGTTCCACGAGCCCTGAAGGAACTGATGACGGAAGCAAACCTTCTTGCGGTCAGCCTTGGTGAGCTGAATCTTGTTCTCTGCCATATGTATCACTCCCCTCCTACTCGTAATCGTTCAGAATGTCGCCGAGCGGGTCACCGGAGCCGCCGCCCATGCCGCCACCCTGCTTGGCCAGATCCTTAAGGCCAAGGTAGATGAGGGCAAGGGAGATGCCGATGAGGCCAAGGGCAATCAGCGTGAGCTGAGGGATGGCAGCAAGGACAAAGCCGAGGATGAAGAACGGCCAGGTCTCCTTGGTGGCCATCATGTTGATGACCATGGCGTAACCGACGGAAGCGACCATGCCGCCGCCGACAGCCATGCCGCCGGACAGCCAGTCGGGCATAGCGTTAAGCGCGTTGGTAACAGCCTCGGCCGGGATGATGCACAGAAGTACTGCCGGGATGGCGATACGAAGGCCCTGCATGAGGATAGCAGCGTACTGCCAGCGCTCGATGCCGGAGAAGTCGCCCTTCTCGGCGCAACCGTCCATGGCGTGAGCGATAGCGGTAGCCAGGGTACGGCAGATCATGGTCAGGAACAGACCAGCGACCGACAGCGGGACGGCGACGGCGATGGCGGCGGTAACGGCCTTTGCCGAATCGGTGGCGCCACCGTTGAGGGCGAGCACCATGATGATCGAAGAAGCGACCGAGGCCAGAGCGGCGTCAGGCGCGACAGCGGCGCCGACGTTAGCCCAGCCAAGGGCCATCATCTGGAGCGAACCGCCCAGGAGGATGCCCTCCTGAAGGTGACCGGTTACGAGACCGATAAGCGTGCATGCCACGAGCGGCTGATGGAACTGGAACTCATCCAGAATGCCTTCCATACCGGCAAGCAACGCGACAATCGCAACAAGCAGAATAGTGATTGCAGACATGTATCGGACCCTCCTTTACTATGCTTGAGCGGCCAGTTCGGCCTTAGCTTTCTTCAACATGGCGTCGAGATCCTCGGAGGAATCCGAAGGAACCTTGCGGACCTCGAACTTGACGCCCTTGGCCTTGAGAGCCTCGAGAGTCTTGACGTCGTCATCGCCCATAGCGACGGCGTTGGTGACGACGACCTTGCCCTTGGAGTGAGCCATGGAACCGATGTTGACTTCCTTGATGTCGACGCCGGCCTCGATGGCCTTGAGCAGATCCTGCGGGTTCTCAAAGAGCAGCATGGCCTTGGTGTCACCAAAGCGCGTGTCCTTGACGACCTCGGCCATCTTCTTGATGGGAACGACGTTGGCATGGACTCCCGGAGGGGCAGCCTGCTCGATCATGGTCTTGCGGAGCTCGTCGTGAGCAACGCCGTCGGAAACCACGATGATGCGGTTGGGGTTGATCTGCTTGGTCCACGTGGTGGCCACCTGACCATGCAGCAGACGGGTGTCGATACGGACGTGGGCAATCTTGATGTGCCCGTCGCCGATGACCGTTCCCGGAGGGATGGCGCCTGCAGGAGCAGCGGCGGCCGCAGCCGGCTTCTTCTCCTCGGGCTCCAGAGACTCGGGCTTGACGCGCACGCCAGCCTTAGCCTCAGTCACGAGATGTTTTGCGATCGCATGTGCAGTGTTCTTTGCGTCAAAGCGCTGCGAATATGCCTCGATGAGCATAGGCAGGTTGACACCGGTGACGATAGCCCAGGAATCGTGGCCCTCGATGAGCCCGCTGATCTGGTTGAACGGCGTGCCGCCCCACAGATCAACGAGGAAGAGCACCTGCTCCTGGTCCTCGAAGGAAGCGACTGCTTCCTCGACCTTGGCACGGAAATCGTCGGGGCCCATGCTCGGCTCGAGCGAGACCACGGCAACAGACGGCTGATCGCCAAAGACCATCGAACCCGTCTGCTTGATTCCAGCTGCCAAGTCCCCGTGGCTAGCAAGAACAATACTTACCATCACATAACCTCCTTTTTGTCTACGTAATTCCTACACGACATGAAAGGAGTATAGCTGTTTGGTTTGTGGAATTATAGCTAAATCCGCAAAAGGTTGGATTATTTGTTTAAACGTCTAGGTTTGTTACAAGTTGATTACGTTACTGCTTTTTGACTCATTACACGACAAGGCGTCGCTCATCAAGCCATGCATTTTACAGATACAAGCAGGCTGTTCATTAATATCGATTTTAGGCAAGCGCGAATGCGCTTGTACTGCCGCTATTTTGTTTAAACAGACATGGCTTGACTATTTTCGTGACTTATGGTCTATGAAACCACTCAAAATAGTTGCGGTGGAATAGTTCTTGTTTAAGAGCCAGAAGGCTGAATCTAGGAACTATTTCACCGCAACTTATAGGGAATCCTAGGCGATGTGGAGGGGGTTGGCGGCGTCGACGGCGTCGGGGACGTCGCAAGGGCCGTCGGGGACAGCGTCTGCCGGGTCCTCGTCGGGGGTCTCGATCTGCTTGATCATGACCTCCTGGCCCTGCAGCAGGTATGTCTCGCCGCTACCGCAATGGGGACAGGTCTTGCCGTGCTCGACCGTCGCGTAGTCGCGGCCACATGCCTCGCAATGCGTCACAGCCTCGACGGGCTCCACAACAAGCTCCGCGCCCTGCGCGATGGGCTTTTTATCTACCGCCCAGCGCCAAGCGTCGAGCAGCAAGTCGGGAACGACGCCCGAGACCTCGCCCAGCAGCAACGTCACGCTCGAAACGCGACGCACGCCATTGGCGCGCGCCACGTTCTCAACATCGCGGATGATGTGATAGACGATTCCCAATTCATGCACTTTTTCTTCCGCCGTTCGCTTTCTTGTTAGGTTCTTTTACTTCTTACCGAATTTGATTTTAATCGCACGCTTGAGCGCGTACTTGCCAAGGCTTGGGAGCTTTTGCTCGTATTTGACCATCGTTGAGCACTCGGGGCGGTCGCGATCCAGATGGATGGCGTCAAACGCGCACTTGGTGGTGCACAGGCCGCAGCCGATGCACTTGTTGGGGTCGACGATCGAGGCGCCGCAGCCCAGGCAGCGGGCGGTCTCGGCGCGCACCTGCTCCTCGGTAAAGGTCTCAACATACTCGCTAAACGGCGCAGCCTTCTCGCGTTCGCGGTCCACATGCGCAACCTCGCGGCTCGCGTTGTCGTAGCTCTCGAGCACAACGTCGTCGCGGTCGAGCGCGGTGTAGCGGCGCTGATTGCGGCCGATGGTGAGCGTGGAGCCCGACTGCACAAAGCGATGGATGGACACCGCGGCCTCGTGGCCGGCGGCGATAGCGTCGATGGCAAAGCTGGGGCCGGTGTAGACGTCGCCGCCCACAAAGATGTCTGGCTCGGCGGTCTGGTAGGTCTGGGGATCGGCAAGGGCACCCTGGCCGCGGCCGAGCTCCACCTTGGAGCCAGCCAGCAGGTCGCCCCACACAATGGACTGGCCAATCGACATGACGACACGGTCGGCATCGACACGGCGCAGATCGTTCTCGTCGTACTCGGGCGCAAACCGGCCCTCGTCGTCAAAGACGCGCGTGCAGCGCCTGAAGGTGATACCGCACACACGACCGGCCTCGTCCAGATGAATCTCCTTGGGGCCCCAGCCGCAGCTGATGTGAGCGCCGTCCTCAACGGCCTCGCGACGCTCCTCCTCGCTGGCGGGCATCTGGGCCTCGCTCTCCAGGCAGAACATCTCAACATGCTCAGAGCCCAGACGGCAGGCGTTGCGGGCAACGTCGATGGCCACGTTGCCGCCGCCCACTACAATGGTGCGGCCGGACAGGGTATCGATCTTGCCGCTGTTAACCTCGCGAAGGAAGTCGACGGCCACGGTCACGTCCTCGGCATCCTCGCCCGGAATGCCGGCAAGGCGGCCGCCCTGGCAGCCAATGGCAACGTAGAAGGCCTTAAAGCCCTGCGCGCGCAGCTCGTCGAGCGTCACGTCGCGACCGACTTCCACGCCGTAGCGGAACTCGGCACCCATCAGGCGAATGATCTCGACCTCGGCCTCGATAACATCCTTCTGCAGCTTAAAGCTGGGAATGCCGTAGGTGAGCATGCCGCCCGGGCGCTCGTTCTTCTCGAACACGACAGGTTTGTAGCCCTTCTCGGCCAGGTAGAAAGCGCAGGACAGGCCGGCCGGACCGGCACCGATGATGGCGATCTTCTGGTCGAAGCCGCCGGCACGCGTCGGGGTCACCACAGGCGGGACATAGCGGGTCGCGGCATCCAGATCGCGCTGGGCGATAAACTTCTTGACCTCGTCGATGGCCACGGCGGCGTCCACACGGCCGCGGGTGCAGGCATCCTCACAGCGGCGGTTGCACACACGGCCGCAGATAGCGGGCAGCGGGTTCTCGCGCTTAATGAGTGCTAGGGCCTCGTCATAGCGACCCTGCGCCGCGAGCTTCAAATAGCCCTGAACGGCAACGTGCGCGGGGCAGGCCGTCTTGCAGGGAGCGGTGCC
>DBFBEA010000026.1:0-5155 GCA_048248475.1 Collinsella sp.
GGGGTCGCTATGGTTTCCCGACTTTGTCGACCGTGCCAGCACGGCCCCTTTTGCCGGCAGCCCGCAAGCCGTCTACCTGTCACTCGGCAAAAAGGAAACCAAGACGCCCAACCGCATGATGCGGCATGTACTCGACGACACGCGCGCGATGGAAGCGTTGCTCGTCGAGCGCGGCATTCCAACAACGATGGAACTCAACCCCGGCAATCACTTTACCCAAACCGACTTGCGCATGGCCCGCGGCATCCACTGGATACTGACGCATTAAAAATGGCGCCCACGCGTGCGTACGCATGGGCGCCATTTATTTTGTTTTAGCTGAACGCAGCTACTACTCAGCAGCCTCCTCGAGCTCGGAGACATCAAACTCAAAGTCGTTACCCGGTAGAATCGCGTTGAGCACGATGCCCACCAGCGAGCCCACGGCAAGGCCGGAAAGCGAAATCGTCACGCCGCCCAACTCCAGCACGATGGCGCCGGCGGTGCTGTACGCGATGCCGAGCGAAAGCACGAGTACCAGAGCGGCCACCAGCACATTGCGGTTGTTCTGGAAATCGACCTGGTTCTCGATGAGGTTACGAACGCCCACGGCGCTGATCATGCCGTAGAGCACGAGCGACACGCCGCCGATTACACACGCCGGCATGGCGGCAATCACGGCAGCGAACTTGGGGCAGAACGAAAGCACGATAGCGCAGCACGCGGCAATGCGAATCACGCGCGGGTCAAACACACGCGTCAGGGCAAGCACGCCGGTGTTCTCGCCATACGTGGTGTTGGCCGGAGCGCCGAAGAGCGAGGCCAGAATCGTGGCGAGACCATCGCCGAGCAGCGTGCGATGCAGGCCAGGATCGGCGATGTAGTTACGCTCGCAGGTGGAACCAATAGCCGAGATATCACCGATATGCTCAATCATGGTCGCAAATGCCAGCGGCATGATGGTGATAATGGCCGTCGTGGCAAGACCGCTATCGAACTGCGGCCCAAAGAGCGCAAACACGGTGTTATCCCACACGACGGGCAAACCAACCCAGGGAGCGGCTGCGACGCCAGAAAAGTCGACCTCGCCCAGCGCAGTCGCAACGGCATAGCTCACCGCAACGCCCAGCAGAATCGGCACGATCTTGACCATGCCGCGGCCCCAGATGTTGCAGATGACGATCACTGCCACGGCGATAACGGCAACGAGCCAATTGGTCTGGCAGTTGGCAATGGCGGAGCTTGCCAGGATCAGACCGATGGAAATGACGATGGGGCCCGTCACCACCGGCGGGAAGAAGCGCATGACGCGCTTGGCACCAAACGCACGGAAGAGCGCCGCGAGCACCGGGTAGAGCAATCCGGCGCAGGCAACGCCCAGACAAGCGTAAGGCAATAGCTCGGCCTCGCCGTTGGGCGCGACAGCGGCATAACCGGCAATAAAGGCAAACGAGGATCCCAAGAATGCGGGGACCTTACCGCGCGACAGGAAGTGGAACAGCAGTGTGCCCAAGCCGGCGAACAGAAGCGTTGCCGATACCGAGAGGCCGGTGAGCACGGGCACCAGCACGGTGGCGCCAAACATGGCAAACAGGTGCTGTAGGCCGAGCAGGAACATGCGCGGGCGGCCGAGCGACGATGCGTCGTAGATGGCATCGCTGACGGCGGGCGTCGAGGACTGGGACATGGATGTCCTTTCGAATGGAAGGGCGATTAGGCATATCGGATAACCTGCCCGAACGATACGATCCGAACCATTGTACGCGATACACTATGCCTCGCACGCGCCGCCACCTGCAAACACTAGCGCTATTTCCAAACGCGCTCGGCAATGCGCTTGACCAGCGCGATCTTTGCCCATTGCTCATCCTCGGTCAGCTTGTTGCCAATCTCGCAGCTGGCAAAGCCGCACTGAGGCGACAGATACAGGTTCTCGAGCGGCACGTACTTTGCGGCTTCACGGATGCGCTCGACGATAACATCCTCGTTCTCGAGCTCTGCCGCCTTGGTGGTTACCAAGCCCAGCACGACCTTCTTGCCCGGGGCAACGTACTTGAGCGGCTCAAAACCGCCGGCGCGCGGCGTATCGAACTCCAGGTAAAATGCATCGACATCCTCGTTTGCGAACAGGTACGGCGCGATGGGGTCATAGCCGCCCTCGAAGGCATAGGTGGAGTGGTAGTTGCCGCGGCACACATGCGTGTTGATGACCAGATCGTCGGGCTTGTCCGCGATGGCGGCATTGTTGAGTGCCACGCCCAGCTCGCTTACCTTTTGCAGGTCGACCGGGCTCATGCCGGTTTTAGCGACAAAATCGGTATCGCAGTAGATGCCCCAGGTGCAGTCATCAAACTGGACGTTGCGGCAGCCAGCGGCATACAGGTCGGCAATCACGGTGCGGTATGCTGCCGCGATGGCGTCGGCGAGCTCTTCGTCGGTCTTATAGACAGCACGCAAGCTCTCCTGCTGGCCATCGCAGCGGTCGAGCGTGACCTCAGAAAACGTCTGGATAGGCGCCGGGATGGTCTGGCGCGCGACCTGGCCCTCGCCCTCGAGCGCCTTGACAAATTTGAAGTGCTCGACGAAGGGGTGGTTCTCGCCGCTGATGGGGCCGGTCACCACGGCGGTATCGGCCGTCGTCTCCTCATCATGGAACATATAACCCGTACGCGAGGTACGGCGCTCAATGCCGTTAAGGCCCCACATAAAATCGAGGTGCCAGTAGCTGCGGCGAAACTCACCATCGGTGATGACCTGCAGGCCGGCGGCCTTCTGCTTTGCCACCAAATCGCGAATGGCATCGTCCTCGACGGCCTTAAGCCCCTCGGCATCAAGCGTGCCCGCGGCGTAGGCGGCACGGGCGTCCTTCACGGCCTGGGGACGAAGAAAACTGCCGACGATATCGGCGCGAAACGGCGCGTTCGGTTGAATCGAAGTGCTCATAGATATCTCCCTTTGCATTGGTTGCTTTACTGGGACAGAGTATGAGCGCTCATACGGCCATCGTAAAATATACGTTTATATCAGTTTGATATAGATGCTTCCTATATCAGTTGGGACTGCCATAAAGAGATTTAACCCGTGCAGAATACAGCGACTAAATATGCTGACGAATCGCGTCGATATAGGCTTGGCCGTAGCGCGTGAGCGTCGTGTTCTTGCGCGTAATGATGCCGATCTCCATGTACTCGTCCACATCGAGCGGAATCGAGATAATACCGGGGCCGTTAAGTTCATGGCTGATCACACCCGAACACACCGTGTAACCGTTAAGTCCCATAGCCAGGTTGAACAGTGTCGCACGGTCACGCACGCGGATATTCTTGCGGCGCTCAAAGGTCGAGGTCAGTTCCTCGGAATAGTAGAACGAGTTATAGCTGCCCTGCTCGTAGGACAAAAACGGATAGTCCTCGAGATCCTCGAGTGTCACGCTGGCGTGGTCCGCCAGTGGATGGTCGGCGCATACAAAGACATGCGGCGCGGCGCAGAAGAGCCCCTCGAATACGAGCTCGTTGGCGGCGAGCATACGCTCGATAACCTCGCGGTTATGCTCGGATAAGTACAGGATGCCCAGCTCGCTTTTCATATGTGCGACGTCCTCGATAATCTCGTGGGTCTGCTCCTCGCGCAGGGTAAAGTCGTAGCGTGCGGCATCGAACTCACGGATCACATCGACAAACGCATTAACGGCAAAGGAATAATGCTGGCAGCTCACACTAAAGTGCGGCACCTGCTCGGACGCGCCCTTGTACTTGCCTTCGAGCAGATCGGCCTGGTCGAGCACCTGGCGCGCGTAGCCCAAGAAGGTCTCGCCTTCCTCGGACACAATGACGCCCTTGTTGGTGCGCTCAAAGATGTGCACGCCCATCTCGTTTTCGAGATCGCGGATCGACGCGGTAATCGAAGGCTGCGATACAAAGAGCCGGCGCGAGGCCTCGGTGATGCTGCCGCATTCGGCAACTTTGACGACATATCTGAGCTGCTGGAGCTTCATAGCCTTCTCCCTAGACGTTCATGATGCCAAGACCCGCCGCGTCCATCTGGCGCATAAACGGCGGCATCTCCCCCGTCGCGGCGCAGGCGGCAATCTGGTGCAGAGCCCCGGCGACCGCATCGTCTGCCGCAGCGCCGATATGCCAGCGCGCGGCAGCCGTGACGGCCTCGTTGGCATTGGCGACTGCAACGGAGTTGGGAACGGCATCGATCATGGGCAGGTCGTTATCGGAATCGCCGAATACGGCCACCTCGTCGGGCGTCAGGCCCAAAGCGCGCGCCAACTCCAGCGCAGCGCAGCCCTTGTCCCAACCGGCCGGAAGGATGTCAAACAGGCGCACTCGGTTGTTGGGAAACACAAGCGAGAGTTCCGGCACCTCAGCGGCAACGCGCTCGCGTAGCTCCGCGAGCTCCTCACGCGAACGGGCACTCCAGATATTCGCCTTGAACACCGGCGCGTCATCGACGACGGGACGGCACGGGGCCTCTTCGCCTTTGAGCCATGCGTTGCCGCCCGACTCCATGGCGCGACGAACGCGCTCGGGATCACTCGTCACGCAGTAGGCATCGTTGCCCCAAAAGTCATCGCCCAGGCTATAGACCTTCAGATAGGTATCGTCGGTCTCTTGCTCAAGATAGTCGGCAAGACGCATGAGGGCACCGTTGTCGCTCGCACGGGAGGCAACAACCTCGCCGTCGACAAACATCACCTGGCCGTTACAAAACGCACCGGTCGAAAAACACTCGGAACGGTTTTTGAACATCCAGCCCATCGCGGACGGCTGACGACCCGAAACCGGACCAAAGTGCAGACCCGCCGCCTGCATGGCATGAATACCCTCGATGGCGTAGTCGCTGGCTCCGTCATGCCCGGCTGGAATCAGCGTATCGTCCATATCGGTCAGCACAAGTTTAATCATAAGGCCCCCATTCGTATCGGTCCTACCTATTGTAACGACCTGCCAAAATAAACCTGTCCCTTTTTGGCAGGTGCGCTAGTATAGGGAACAACAGATTCGATGCGGGAGTGCCGGCGGTGCAAACCACAAGGCTGAGAGGGCATGGGGCCCAATCCTTTGAACCTGTCAGTTAATGCTGGCGTAGGGAGCATGCCGCCTTTACAGGGGCGCTGTCTATGCACAGCGCCCCTTTTCTATGCCAAGGAGGCATGTGCAGTGATTGA
>DBFBEA010000027.1:0-13359 GCA_048248475.1 Collinsella sp.
ACGTGGGGGCATGCGAAGCACGGGTATACTAACCGGCGGCGAATCTGCTCCATCGCTTAGAGCTGCTGCGTCTGGACGGCGCGTGATAGGGCTGCCAAAGCGATCGCCAGCGTGCTGAGCAACGTCCTCTCTGTGCGCACCCGTTTTTGTATGTATTAGCGCACTACCAAGCACGCCCGCGCGGCCGCATGCCGTGCCCATTGCGCGTGCAGATAAGGAACAACAACATATGCGTAATTCTGTATCCGACGTCACGGACGCCGAGATTCTGGACGAGGCCCGCGAGGCCATGACCCAGGCTGCCTTCGATGCCGCCGACGAGGCAAATGCTGCCCAGGCCGTCGAGTCCGCTACCGAGAGCCTGCCCGCCTTTGACGAGCTGGGCCTCTCCGACGAGATGCTCCGTGCTATCGAGAACCTGGGCTACACGGCGCCGACGCCCGTGCAGGCCGGTTCGATTCCTGTGGTGCTCGAAGGCCGCGACTTGCTTGCCGCCGCTCAGACCGGCACCGGCAAGACGGCCGCCTTCTTGCTGCCGACCATGAATAATCTGGAGCACATCGCTCCTCCCAAGCCCGTGCGCGAGCGCGGTGGCCGCAACCGCCGCCGCGGTGCTAAAAAGCCCGAGGGCAACGGCCGCGGCCCCGTGATGCTCGTTATCACCCCCACGCGTGAGCTTGCCCAGCAAATCGACGAGGTCGCAAGCAAAATTGCCGACGTCACCGGCCATGTCGCCGTGACCGTCGTGGGCGGCGTGAGCTACAAGCCGCAGACCGCTGCCCTCAAGTACGGCTGCGACATCCTGGTCGCAACGCCGGGCCGTCTGGTCGATCTGATCGAGCAGGGTGCCTGCCACCTGGACGAGGTTAAGGTCCTGGTGCTCGACGAGGCCGATCGCATGCTCGACATGGGCTTTTTGCCCGCCGTCCGCCGCATTGTGCGCGAGACGCCGGCCGAGCGTCAGACGCTGCTGTTCTCGGCGACCCTCGACGAGGAGGCCGTGGGTGAAATCACCGACCTGGTGAGCGACCCGGCTCGCGTTGAGATCGCACCCGCCACGTCGACCGCCGACACCGTCGATCAGTTTGTGTTCCCGGTGTCCATCGAGGCCAAGAACAACCTGCTGCCCGAGTTCCTCAAAAAGGAGGGCCCGGAGCGCACGATCGTCTTTATGCGCACCAAGCACCGTGCCGACAGCTGCTGCCGTCGTCTGGAGCGCAAGGGCATTAAGGCCGCCGCGATTCACGGCAACCGCAGCCAGGCCCAGCGCGAGCGCGCGCTTTCGGCCTTCCGCGACGGTGCCGTCGACGTGTTGGTGGCAACCGACGTGCTTGCCCGCGGCATCGACATTAGCGACGTGCGCTACGTCGTGAACTTTGACGTGCCGGCCGAGCCGACCGATTACATCCACCGTATTGGCCGTACGGGCCGCGCCGGCGAGCTGGGCTGGGCCATCACATTTGTGACCGAGCAGGACGTGGATGAGTTCTACGAGATCGAGAAGCTCATGGACAAGACCGCCGACATCTACGAGGCCGGCGACCTGCACGTGGGTCCCAATCCGCCCGCGGTTGATCCCGAGCGCGACCCTGCGGCCTTTAAGGTGAAGAAGAAGACCAAGCGCGGCAAGTCCAAGAGCAAGAAGAAGCTTGAGCAGGCACGTCGCGACGGCAAGCGCAACGGCGATGACTACGGCGATGTGGCTGGTCGTTCCAACCGCGGTCGCGACGAGCGCCGCGGCGACGGCGAGCGTCCGAGCCGTCCCAAGCGCGGCGGCAAGACCCGCGTGCGCGAGGGCGTTCAGGCTCGCGTGGACGAGGCTGTGGAGAGCGTGGCCCGCGAGGTGGCTGCCGAGGAGCGCGGCGGTGCTGCTGTCGTCGAGCAGGCCCCGCGCGGCAACCGTGCCGAGCGCCGTGCCAAGCAGTTCCAGGGCGAGGCGCATCGCCGTCGCCGCGAGGACGAGGACCGCGGTGGTCGTCGCCGTGTTGAGCGCGAGGACGAGGGCCGTGGCTCGCGTGGTGGCAAACGTGGTGCGGGCAACCGCCGCCGTTCCAGTCGCGATGACGAGCACGGCGGCCGTGACGAGCGTCGCGGCGGCGAGGGTCGCGGTGAGCGTGGCACCCGCAGCGGTGAGTCCCGTGGCGGCAAGCGCTTTGAAGAGCGTAGCGGCCGCGGTGGCGAGCGTCGCGAGGGTGCTCGCGGCAATGGCGGGCGCAGCGGCGCCGGCCGTTCTGGCGAGTCGCGCGATCGCCGCGATCCGCGTGCCAGCCGCGATCGTCGCGATGACTGGCGCAACTACGACGATACCCGCGAGGAGCGTCGCGGCGGTTACCGTGGACGTGGCGGCAATCAGGCCGGCTCCCGTGGCGGCCGCGCCGGCGGTCGCGATAACCGTGGCAGCTATGGCAACAGCCGTGGCGGCAAGCGCGGCGGCAGCTCCCGTCGTCCCGGTGACGGCGGCGGCAAGCGCAAGTAACATACGCGTCGCGCTCTAAGTCGAGGCGACCAGAGGGCTCCGGGCATGTTTTTGCTCGGAGCCCTTTTTGGTGTAAGGGGGACAGGTTCATATGCACCAACGTCTTGAAGTTGCGGTGGAATACGGACTGTTTTGGCCTTTTGAGCGGCTTTTCAGTCCCTATTTCACCGCAACTCATGATTGGTGCAAGGCGGCCTGACTCCTTTGTACCAAAAATGATCCGGTTTCCTTCGTCCCCTTCGGATCACATGACCCCTTGGGGACGGAGGAAAACGGATCAGATAGGAAAAATTGTAAGGCGTTATTTGCCCACATGGGCTATTGCTATTTGGTAACGCGTTTTATCAAATATGGCATTTATCTGCGGTAATGTTCTTTTTCACCGCTGAGGGTCGCATTTTATACCGCCTGCCGAACCGTGTGGAGACCTAACAACTTTTTAGGTCAGTGTTGTGCGTGTAGCAACTTCGCCCGGCCTCGCCTCCGGGCTGCCGCATGAGAGGGGATCTTATGGCACGACTGCATGTAATGGAACGCAGCCACGCTCAAGCCGTCATGGACGACCTGCACGATGCGCTTGGACGCCGTCTGGCGGTGAGTTCGCTCGCCCCGTGTCCCGTCGAGTTTACGGCGGCGCTCGTCAACCTGTGCTCCACCCAGAGCTGCGGCAAGTGCACGCCCTGCCGCGTGGGCCTGAGCGCGCTGAGCGATCTGCTCGCCGATGTGCTCGAGGGCCGCGCCGACGAGTCCACGCTCAACTTGATTGAGCGCACTGCCCGCACCATCTACCTTTCGAGCGACTGCGCCATCGGTTACGAGGCCGGTGCCATGGCGCTTACGGCCATTCGCGGTTTTCGCGACGATTTTGAGCACCACATCCGTGAGCACTCCTGTGGCTTTGACCGCGAGGCCCGCGTCCCGTGCGTCTCGGGCTGCCCGGCGCACGTCGACATTCCCGGTTACATTTCGCTGGTCGAGGCCGGCCGCTATGCCGATGCCGTCAAGGTCATCCGCAAGAATAACCCGCTGCCGCTCGTTTGCGGCCTGGTGTGCGAGCATCCCTGCGAGATGCACTGCCGCCGCGGCATGGTCGACGATCCTATGAACATCCTTGCCCTCAAGCGTTTTGCCGTTGAGCACAGCGACCTCAACGATTACAAGCCCAGCGTGGCCGACAATACCGGCAAGCGCATCGCCGTGATTGGCGGCGGTCCGGCCGGCCTTTCCTGCGCCTACTACCTGGCCGTGATGGGCCATAAGGTGACCATCTTTGAGCAGCGGCACCACCTGGGCGGCATGCTGCGCTATGGCATTCCCAGCTACCGCCTGCCGCGCGAGCGCCTGCAGGCCGAGATCGACTGGATCTTGAGCGCCGGCATCGACGTGGAAATCGACCACTCCGTCAACGGCGAGGAGCTTGCCCGCCTGCGCGACGAGTTCGATGCCGTCTACCTGGCCATTGGCGCCCACAACGATAAGAAGCTCGGCCTTCCGGGCGAAGAGGCGCCCGGCGTGGAGTCGGCCGTCAAGATGCTGCGTGCCATTGGAGACGACGGGCTGCCCGACCTGAGTGGCCAGCGCGTGTGCGTCATCGGCGGCGGCAACGTGGCCATGGACGTGGCGCGTTCTGCCGTGCGTTGCGGTGCCGAAAAGGTGAGCATCGTCTACCGCCGCCGCATCTGCGACATGACGGCCCAGGATGCCGAAATCGCCGGCGCCCAGGCCGAGGGCTGCGAGGTTCTTGAGCTCACCGCACCGCTCGCTATCGAGACGGGCGAGGACGGTCGCGTGAGTGGCCTGCGCGTGCAGCCGCAGATTATCGGCGAGCCCCGTCGTGGACGTCCGGCCCCGCGTGCCGCAGCCACGCCCGAGCGCGTCATTCCCTGCGAGCGCGTGTTTGTGGCCATTGGCCAGGACATCGATTCCAAGCCGTTTGAGGACATGGGCATCGCCTGCAAGTGGGGTCGCATCGTCACCGATTCGGATGGCGCCGTGCCCGACTTCGATGGCCTCTTTAGCGGCGGTGACTGCCAGACCGGTCCCGCCACCGTCATCCGGGCCATCAACGCCGGCCGCGTTGCTGCGGCAAATATCGACCGCTACCTGGGCTTTGACCACAAGATTAAGCTCGACGTGGAGCTGCCGACCGTTCAGTTTAAGGGCAAGCACGAGTGCGGCCGCTGCGAGCTGGGCGAGCGCGAGGCCGGCGAGCGCATTCACGATTGGAATCTGGTCGAACAGGGCCTCACCGAGGAGGAGGCACGCCAGGAGGCAAGCCGCTGCCTGCGTTGCGACCACTTTGGATTTGGCGCGTTCCGCGGAGGGAGGAACCTGGAATGGTAGAGCCCAACAAAACCACCGTCAGCGACAACACCGAAAACGGAGCGCACAATATGGTCAAGCTCATTATCGATAGCTGCGAAGTCGTGGTTCCCGAGCACACCACGATCCTGGACGCGGCCAAGTCCGTCGGCATCCAGATTCCCACCCTGTGCTACCTGCGCGATCTAAACGAGATCGGCGGTTGCCGCGTGTGCGTGGTCGAGGTTGAGGGCTGCGACCAGCTGGTCGCCGCCTGCAACAACTACGTGCTCGACGGCATGGTGGTCCGCACCAACAGCCCCAAAGCCCGCGAGGCGCGTCGCACCAACGTGCAGCTGCTGCTGTCCCAGCACGATTCGCGCTGTACGAGCTGCGTGCGCAGTGGTAACTGCAACCTACAGGCCATCGCCAACGACCTGGGCATTTTCTATCTGCCGTACGAGCAGCACCTGGCGCGCGAGGGCTGGGACTTCGATTTTCCCATCATCCGCGATAACGACAAGTGCATTAAATGCATGCGCTGCATCAAGGTGTGCGAGAGCGTGCAGGGCTTGGGGATTTGGGACCTGACCAACCGCGCCACGCATACCGCCGTGGGCACCCGCGGGCGTGCGCCGATCGGCAAGACCGATTGCGTCGCGTGCGGTCAGTGCATCACGCATTGCCCGACGGGCGCCCTGCGCGAGCGTGACGATACCGAGACCGTGTTCGATGCTCTCGCCGATCCCGACAAGATCGTGCTGGTGCAGATCGCGCCGGCCGTGCGCAGCGCCTGGGGCGAGGAGCTCGGTATTCCGCGCGAGGAGGCTACCGTTGAGCGCCTGGCTTGCGCACTGCGCCGCGTTGGCTTTGAGTACGTGTTCGACACCGACTTCTCGGCTGACCTCACCATTATGGAGGAGGGCTCCGAGCTGCTCGAACGCCTGGGTAAGGCCGCCAAGGGCGAGGGCGACAGCCGCGGCTGGCCCATGTTTACGAGCTGCTGCCCGGGCTGGGTGCGCTTTGTGAAGGCGCGCTATCCGGAGTTTGTCGACAGCCTGTCCACGTCAAAGTCGCCGCAGCAGATGTTCGGCGCCATCGCCAAGACCTACTACGCCAAGGTGCTGGGCGTGGAGCCCGAGCGTCTGTTTGTGGTGTCCGTGATGCCGTGCACGGCCAAGAAGGCCGAGTGCGCGCTACCGAGCATGGTGGGCGAGGACGGTACGCCCGACGTTGACGTTGCGCTGACGGTGCGCGAGATGGTGCGTATGATCCGCGCGAGCCACGTGAGCGTGGATACGCTGGTTGAGGAGCCGCTCGATACGCCGCTGGGCTTTGGCACGGGCGCGGGTGTGATCTTTGGCGCCACGGGCGGCGTGATGGAGGCCGCCGTGCGCTCGGCCTATTACCTGGTGACGGGCAAGAACCCCGACGCCGACTTTTTTACCGATGTGCGCGGGCTGGACGGCTGGAAGGAGGCCGTGGCCGATATCGATGGCACCAAGGTACGCGTCGCCGTGGCACACGGGCTGGGCAATGCCGCCCGTCTGCTCGACGCGATTCGCGACGGCCGCGTGAGCTATGACTTCGTTGAGGTCATGGCATGCCCGGGCGGCTGCGTCGGTGGCGGCGGTCAGCCCATCCACGACGGCTGCGAGCTGGCAGCCGAGCGCGGTCAGGTGCTGTGGGGTCTGGATGCCGCTGCGGACATTCGCTTCTCGCACGAGAATCCCGATGTCCAGGCGTGCTACCGCGAGTTCTTGGGCGAGCCGCTCTCGCCGCTGGCCGAGGAGCTGCTGCATACCGACCATCACGCATGGACGATGCCTAACGAGGGGACGTGCTAGCGATGCGCGCGTTTGATTTTGAGATGTCGCGCCGGGGGTTTGCCTCGGCGCTCGCCGCGGGCGCCCTGTCGCTTGCGCTCGCGGGCTGTGGCGGCGGGGCTGCTGGTACCGGGTCCGCCGCGGGCTCGGCTGCCACGGACGGCGCCGGTGCTGCTGCAGAGCCGGTCGAGGTGCACGTCGCCTCGCTCAAGGGGCCGACCTCGATCGGTCTGGTGCAGTTTATGGACCGGGCGGCCGATGGCGAGACGGACAATGAGTTCGACTTTGCGATCAACACTGCAGCCGATGAGATCGTGCCCAAGGTCATTCAGGGCGATATCGACATTGCCCTGCTGCCCGCCAACGTGGCGAGCGTGCTCTACAACAAGACCGAGGGTGCGGTGCGGGTCATCGACATCAACACGCTGGGTGTGCTGAATGTGGTGACGGGCGACGCGAATGTGGCCTCGTTTGGCGATCTGGCGGGTCGCACCGTCTACATGACGGGCAAGGGCACCACGCCAGAGTACGTCATGAACTTCCTGCTGGAGCGCGCGGGCCTGACCGGCCAGGTGACGCTCGAGTTTAAGAGCGAGCCCACCGAGGTGCTGTCGGCCCTGCTTGCCGACCCGTCTGCCGTGGGCGTGCTGCCCGAGCCGTTCAAGACCGCTGCCATCGCCAAGAGCGAGGGCAAGCTGTCGGCTCCGATGAGCCTGACCGATGTGTGGGATGAGCTGGCGGGTGACACGGGTTCGCGCCTGCTGACGGGCGTGACCGTGGTGCGCCGCGCGTTTGCCGAGGAACATCCCGAGGCCGTGGCGGAGTTCTTGAGCTGCCATGCGGCGAGCGTTAAGGCTGTCAATGCGGCGCCGGCAGACTGGGCGCAGGCCGTGGTCGATGCCGACATCGTGGACAACGCCAAGATCGCCGAGAAGGCGATTCCCGGGTGCATGCTCGTGTGCCAGACGGGCAAGGATATGAAGGCGGCACTTAGTGGGTATCTGCAGGTGCTGTCCGACGCGGACGCGAGCGCCGTGGGTGGTAAACTTCCGGCTGACGATTTCTACTACATGGAGTAGCCCGTGCGTGCGTTTGCTCGACAAATGACAGAGCGTATGAAGGCGGTGGCGGCAGCAGGTGCCGTCGCCGCCTTTTGGCTTGCCGTGTGGGTCTTCGCGGCGGTGCTGGTGGCGCAGCCACTGATCTTGCCGGGGCCGGGTGCTGTTGCCTTGGCGCTGCTGCGCCTGGTGTGCGATGGCGGTACCTGGGCGATTTTGGTGGGCTCGGGCGCGCGGATACTGGGCGGGCTGGCGCTTGCCGCGGTGTGTGGTGGCGTGCTTGCCGGGATTTCGTCACGGTTGCGGGCGTTTGCGCGCCTGGTGGCTCCGGCACTTTCGTTTGTTAAGGCGACGCCGGTTGCCTGCGTGGTGGTCCTGCTGCTTATTTGGTTGGGATCGGCGCGCGTGAGCATCGCCGCGGTCTTTTTGATGGCGCTGCCGGGCGTGTATTTTTCGCTGGCCGAGGGCTTGGCACAGGTGAATAAACCGCTGGAGCAGATGTTCCGTCTGCATGGCGTGCGCGGCTGGCGCCTGTTTTGCGCCCATACCTGGCGCGAAGTCCTGCCGTTTGTGCTTTCGTGCGCCCGCGCCGTGATCGGCATGAGCTGGAAGGCCGGCGTGGCAGCCGAGCTGATCGGCATGGCGGTGGGCACCGTGGGCGAGCGCATCTATCAGGCAAAGCTTTTGATTGAGACGGCTGATTTGCTGGCGTGGACCGTGCTGGTCGTTGCTGCCTCGTGGGCGTGTGAGCGCGTGCTGGTGTGGCTGCTGCGGGTTTCGGGACCCGTGGCGTGGCGCGCGGCCGTGCGGGCGCATGGGCGCGGCGCTCGCGGTTGTGTGGGCGACTCTGCTGGCGGTGGGGCTGCAGCGGAGCTTGCGCTTGCCGTGGGCGATCGCGCGCCCTGGGCGCCGGCGCTGGATGGTCTGGTGCTCAACGTGCCTGCGGGTGGGCGCATCTGTGTGATGGGTGCTTCGGGCATGGGCAAGTCGACGCTGCTTTCGTTGGCAGCGGGGGAGTGCTCGCCGTGCTCGATGGTGTTTCAGGATGCACGCTTGGTAGAGGGCAGCTCGGCTTTGGATAACGTGCTGGTGTGTGCCGATGCGCGCGTGGATGCTTCGAACGCTACGACCTTGCTGCGCCGGTTGGTGCCGGGAATCGACGTGCATGTTCGCGTGGCTGAGCTTTCGGGCGGGCAGCGCCGTCGTGTCGAGATTGCCCGCGCCCTGCTGTGTGGTGGCTGCGCCGTCATTCTGGATGAGCCCTTTACCGGCCTGGATGCCGCCGCGCGCGATGCGACGACCAAGGTCGTGCTCGACCTGCTCGACGGCCGCACGCTCTTGCTTGCCACGCACGACGCCGCCGACGCTCAGGCCCTCGATATCTCGGACATCATCACGCTCTAAAAACTAACTCAGCAACAAAATGATTCGTTTTCCTCCGTCCCCATGGGGTCAGGTGTGGTATTCTATCTGCGGGGTAATACTTAGGATTACCAAGTAATACCAACGCCGCAGAAACAAACTCCGGATGCGGGCCAATCGGGTTGCCTTCACAGCCCGTCGCCCAGCCGCGTGGCCCGCATCTATCCGCACTACCGTCGTTTCAAAAAGGAAGCGCCATGGCAGAACACATGACCCCCGTAGTCGCGAAGGTCTTGCCCGAGGAGAAGGCAGCCTTCGCGGCGGCAACCCAGCTTGTGGGCACCACGCCGTCCAACGCCATCCGCATGTTTATCGCCGCGTTCAATCGCTGTGGCACCTTCCCGTTCGACATCTCGCCCAACGGGGCTTTTGGCAAAGGGTGTCCCCAACAGCTAGTCGTTAAAGAACGTCCCCAATGACTAGTCGTTGGGGACGTTCTTAAATGACTACCTGTCGGGAGGAGGTTGGCATGCTCAATGCGATGATTTGGGCGCTTGCCTGTTTTGGCGTCGTCGCTGCCGATATTGCCCTGAGCGTCGTTTTGTTCTCCGCCCTTGGCGTCGCATCGGTGTTCATGGGTTTTTCGATCGATGATTTCGACATCCAATTGCTTCAGGCCGTCGCGCAGACGGCGTCGTTTTTGATGGCGCTGCTGTGGTGGCGTTATCTGTGGCCGCGTTCGTTTATGGCACGCCGGCAAAGCGAGCACCCGCTCGGCGGGGGAGCGCGTGGGGCGTGGAAACGCATCGCCTGCGTTATCGTGATCGGCCTGGCCCTGCAGGTGGTTGTTGGCTACGTGACCGACGCCGCGCTGTCGTTGTTGCCCGATGCCGCGGCCGACTACAGCGAGCTTGTCGAGGAAACAGGCATGGGCGACACCAGCTATCTCGCCGTCCTGACCACGGTGCTCGGCGCCCCGTTTTGTGAAGAGCTGCTGGTGCGCGGCATTATTTTTGAGTTTTCGCTCCGAGCGTTTAATCCGCAGTGCCGCCCACTTTGGAAGCGCCGGCGTCGTGCGAGCGCGCAGGACGGAGCCATGGTGCCCTGGGCGGCCCCAAGCACGTGGGGTATCGCCGCGGCGATTGTGTTGCAGGCGGCAATCTTCGGTTTTATGCACATGAACTGGGTGCAGGGTTGCTACGCGGGTGCCGCCGGCCTCATCTTTGGTTGGGTGCTCGTGACGACCGGAAAGCTCCGCTACACGATCCTGCTGCACTTTGCCTTTAATGCCGGGTCGTATCTCATGACGTTGCTCTGGTTTGTGAACACGCCGTTCGACGTGGCAATTACGGTCGCTACCGCCGGCTTTGTGCTGGTAGAGGCAATGCGCTCGCTACACCACGCGTGTGGGATGGACGCAGCGAGCGCACCGCTGCCCTAGTTGCGACGCCCGCCGCCGTTGGCGCCCTGACGCCCCTGGGCCGCGCGATTGCGACCGGCAGTGTTCTGTGCGCGCGACATGCCGCTGTGCCCCTTGCTACCCTTGGGCCCCTTGCCAGCGCCACCGTGCGGCTTGCCGCCCTTCTTGCCGGTGCCGTGTCCGCCGCCGGCCGATGTCTCGCCCGGGCGTGGCGGCACGGGGCGAATCAGACAATGCTTGGTGTAGCCGATCAGATCGCGGCGGCCGGCTTTTTCCAGCGCCTCGCGCACAAGCTTGTAGTTCTCGGGCTTGCGATACTGGATGAGTGCGCGCTGCATGGCCTTTTCGTGCGGGTCGCGCGCCACGTAGATCGGCTGCATGGTGCGCGGGTCCACGCCGGTGTAGTACATGCAGGTCGACATGGTGGACGGGGTGGGGTAGAAGTCCTGCACCTGTTCAGGCATGTAGCCCATGTCGCGCACGGCCTCGGCAAGGTCCACGGCTTCCTTCATCGTTGAACCGGGGTGGCTCGAGATCAGATACGGCACTACGTACTGCTTGAGTCCGTATTCGCGGTTCAGGCGTTCAAATTTACGGCAGAACGCGTCGTAGACGGCGCGGCTCGGCTTGCCCATCACGGACAGCACCGCGTCGCTCACGTGCTCGGGCGCTACTCGCAGCTGGCCCGAGACATGGTGCTCTAGCAGCTCGCGCAAAAATTCGTCCGAGGCATCGGCCATGGTGTAGTCAAAGCGGATGCCGCTGCGCACGAAGACCTTTTTGACGCCCGGCAGCCGGCGCAGGTCGCGCAGCAGCTGCGTGTAGCCGCTCTCGTCGACCACCATGTTCTTGCACACGCTCGGCCACAGGCAGCGCTTGTTCTTGCACACTCCGTGCTTGAGCTGCTTGTCGCAGGCGGGACGGCTAAAGTTTGCCGTCGGTCCGCCCACGTCGTTGATGTAGCCCTTAAACTCGGGATCGCGCGTGAGCAGCTCGGCCTCGCGCATGATCGAGTCGTGGCTGCGCATTTGCAGCACGCGCCCCTGGTGGAAGGTGAGGGCACAAAATGAGCACTCGCCAAAACAGCCACGGTTGGAGCTAATGGAAAACTTGATTTCGGCAAAGGCCGGCACGCCGCCCGCTGCGTCGTAATCGGGATGCCAATCGCGTGCGTAGGGGAGCTCGGCCACCTCGTCCATCTCATCGGTGGTGAGCGTCGCCGATGGCGGGTTCTGCACCACATAGACGCTGTTGGGGTAGGGCTCTACCAGGCGGTGTCCGGTGATGGGGTCCATATTCTGCTGCTGCACATTGAAGCTGCGTGCGTAGTTGAGCTTGTCGGCGGTAAGGTCGTCCCAGCTGGGCAGCAGGTCGTAGTCGTAGACCTCGTCGAGCGAGCCCGTGCGGTAGACGGTGCCGTTGATATAGGTGATCTGATCGACGGGCAGTCCCGCGTCGAGCGCGTCTGCGATCTCGACGATCGCGTGCTCGCCCATGCCGTAGATGAGGATGTCGGCGCCCGAGTCGAGCAGTACCGAACGCTTGAGCTTGTCCTGCCAGTAGTCGTAGTGGGCCAGGCGGCGCAGGCTTGCCTCGATGCCGCCGATGATGATGGGGGCATCCTTAAACGTCTGACGGATAAGGTTGCCGTAGACCGTGACGGCTCGGTTGGGACGGCGCCCCTCCTCGCCACCAGGGGTATAGGCGTCGGTGTGGCGGCGGTGCTTGGTCACCGAATAGTGGTTGACCATGGAGTCCATGTTGCCGGCGCTGACCAAAAAGCCCAGGCGCGGCTCACCGAGTACGCTGATGCTGGCGGGATCGGTCCAGTCGGGCTGGCAGATGATGCCCACCTTGTAGCCGTGCGCGTCGAGGACGCGGCTGATAATGGCCATGCCAAAGCTGGGGTGGTCCACGTAGGCGTCGCCGCAGATGTAGACGAAGTCGCACTGGTCCCAGCCTCGCGCGTCCATATCGGCGCGGCTGACGGGGAGGAACTTGTCGCGGCCCGGACGCCAGGGGCGTGTGGGCGCTGCAGAGGCGTGCGTGGGTCGCGAGCCCTGCGCCTTACCGCCGCGCTTTTGCTGCTGGCCCTGTTTGCCCTGCTGACTGCGCTGGTTGTTCTGAGCGTGCTGAGGCTTTTTTGCCACGATCCCTCCCGGTGTTTGTATGCTGCACGTAATTGTAACCAGTCTTTTTGGGACGGGGCTAAAAAGACTGGTGGAGTACACGAGCCGGCGGATCGGCGTGTCGATGCGGGTGCCGGCGCCGCGCCCGCTGTTTGTTTCCAGACTGTGTATCTGCGCGTTGGAGAACCCGTCTCGCGCGCACGTCATGTTGTCAATGGGTTACAGTATGAACGGCGGCTATGTTTCCGCCAACGCACGAGAGAGTCGTCAACAAGGAGGATGCACGACGATGCAGCGTGCCAAACAGATATCGGAGTCTATTGAGCTGGGCATCATCTTGGCGCTCGCCGGTGGCTTTATGGACGTGTATTCGTACATTGGGCGCGACCATGTTTTCGCCAACGCGCAGACAGGCAACATCCTGCTCGTGGGCGTGAGCATCTCGGAGGGCAACTGGGCACTTGCGGGGCGCTACTTCTTCCCAGTGGTGTCGTTTGCCGTGGGTATTATGCTTGCCGATCTGGTACACGAGCGGTTTGGCAGCGTGATCCACTGGCGTCAGGTGACGGTGTTCTTTGAAGCCGTCATCTTGCTGGGCGTGAGCTTTATCCCGGGCGGCAATTTCAACCTGCTCGCCAACTGCCTCACCTCGTTTGCCTGCGGCATGCAGGTCGAGAGCTTCCGCAAGATCCACGGTCACGGCATCGCTACGACCATGTGCATCGGCAACTTGCGCAACGCGCTGCAAAACGTGGACGATTACATCATCACCCACAGGCGCGGCTTT
>DBFBEA010000028.1:0-9860 GCA_048248475.1 Collinsella sp.
GACGAGATGCTCGACGTGGTTAAGCCCGACCTGGTGCTCTGCGGCGCCCGCGGCCTGTCCTCGATCAAGTATGCGCTGCTGGGTTCGATTTCGACGTTCCTGCTGCGCAACACGGACTGCGACATCTTGGTCGTGAAGTAGCGTTGCTCCCACCGGCCGCGGGGCCTGCGGGGTTTCCACGGGCACGTCCTCGCCGCGTTGCGGCTGCGGGATGTGCCCTTAGGAAACCCCTCCCGGCCCCGCGGCCTTCGCAGCCTTGCTTCAACGAGTTGTCTGATGGAAAAATGGCGTGCCGCCCCGTTTGGGGCGGCACGTTTTGTTTGGGGCGACACGTTTTTGTTATGGGGGATTCATTTGAGCCCCCATAGTTGTGTTCACGTTCGGGAACATAGCGCCAATTGCCTTAGCTATGTTCACGTTCGGGAACATTGCCGTCCGCACCGCAAGACGGCCCGACTACTCGAAATATTGGAACTTGTTGGTTGAGAAGGCGAATGTTACGACGAAGCCTTCGCCCGGCTCCGATGCCGCGGTGACGTCGATGCCCATCTTGGAGCACAGGCGCGCCACCAGATAGAGACCGATGCCCGTTGCGCGCTTGGTGGTGCGGCCGTTGTCGCCGGTAAAGCCCTTCTCGAACACGCGCGGCAGGTCTGCCGCACACACGCCGCAGCCGTTGTCCGCGACGGTAAGCTCGATGCGCTCGCTTGCCAGACCCTCGTCCAGCAACGCACCCGAAAACACGATCTTTGCGCCGTCCTCACGCGCATATTTAATGCTGTTCTGAATGAGCTGGCCCAGAATAAACTCGAGCCACTTCTCGTCGGTAAAGACCTCGAAGTCGAGGTTCTCGCACACCGGGGCCACATGCGCCGCAATGAGCTCGCGCGCGTTGGCTTTAATCGCGCCCGTCACCAAGGTTTTGAGATCCCAGCGGCGAATCAGGTAGTCGCGCTCCACGACTTCCGAGCGCGCGTAGTACAGCGCCTGGTCGATATAGCGCTCCACGCGGGCAAGTTCGCGTGCCAGGTCGTCCACGCGCGACAGGTCGTCTTCGCTGCTGTCCAGGTTTTCCAAAATCAGGTGAGCCGCCGCCAGGGGCAGCTTGGCCTCGTGGACCCAGCTCTCGATATAGTCGCGATAGTCATCGGTCTGACGCCTGCCTTCGGCAACCTCGTCGCAGGCGGCTTTGCCCACCCGGCGCAAGACCTCGTATTCGAGCTCGCCCTCGGCATAGGTCGGGCATTGCACCATCTCCTGCACCCATGCGGGACTCTCGAGCTCCTCTGCCGCGCGCTCCAACTGACGCAGAAAACGGCGACGGCGAGCGTACTCGATCACGATGCCGAGCATACCAAAGATAAAGGACACGCCAACCGCCACGACCACGATAGAAACGGGTGCACCGGCGACCGTCAGCACAAAGCAGCTCAGCAGCACGCCGCACGTCCACACGGCAACGGGAAGCAGCGCGTCTTTAAAGAACTTGGCAAACGACATAGCCGGCCCCTAGACCGAATAGCCTTGGCCGCGGTGCGTCGTCAAATACCCCTTGATGCCGATTTTTTCGAGCGTGGTGCGCAGGCGGTTGATGTTGACGGTGAGCGTATTGTCGTCCACGAAGGCGTCGGAGTCCCACAGGTCCTGCATGATGGCCGAGCGCGAGACGATCTTGCGCGCACGGCTCAGAAGCAGCGAGAGAATACGCAGCTCGTTTTTGGTGAGCTCGGTACTGGTACCGGTCTGCATGTTGGTGACCATGGAGCGAGCGAGATCGAGCTCCAGGCCCTTGTGGACAAGCGTGCTGCGCTCGCCCGCCGCCGCGGTGCGACGCAGCAAGGCATTGATGCGCGCCACGAGCACACGGGCGCTATAGGGCTTGGGAACAAAGTCGTCCGCGCCGAGCGTCATGGCCATGACCTCGTCGATCTCGGTCGTGCGCGACGTGAGGACGATGATGGGAACCTCGGATTCGCGGCGAACCTCGTGGCAGATATGCTGGCCGTCCTTGACGGGAAGCGTGAGGTCGAGCAGCACCAGGTCGGGCGCGGTGGCGAGAATATCGCGCGAGACATGCTCAAACGATTCGCAGGCCTCGATTTCAAACCCGGCGCGGGCAAGGATGTCGATAAGTTCACGACGAATGGGCTCGTCGTCCTCAACGACATAGATCAGCGCCATGTGTCCTCCCATTTCGCGTAACTTGCACCTTTCACACCATTATGCCCACAGCGTCGCAGCGATACGACCCCGTGGGCACCTAATGTGACAAAAGCGTTCGGTAGTCTTGAAAGAAAATAGGGGCCGACCGGTCCTAAACCGATCGGCCCCATCACTTCGACCACGAGTCTCTACTCGAGCGTACGCATGTACGCGGAGATGGCATCCAGGCCCTTCTGCAGGTCGTCGGTGTTATCGGAGTATGCATAGCCGATGCGCATGCTCTTGGGCTCCTCGAAGCAATCGCCCGGAGTGACGAGCGCGCCGGACTTCTTAATCATGTCGATGCAGAACGTCCTGGAATCGATGTCGTAGTCGTAATACACGAGCGCGGTGGTACCCGCCTCGGGCTTGACGAACGACAGGTGCGGCTCGCTCTCGACCCACTTCTCCAGAACAGCAAGGTTCTGACGGACGATGCGACGGCTGCGCTCAAGGATCACGGAAGCGTTGCCCAGAATCAGCTCCGCCACCGTCTCGCTGAATATGCCAGCGGAAATCAGGTTGTAGTCACGATGCGAGAGCAGCGCGCGACGGAGCTCCGGGCTCTTGGTGACCGCCCAGCCCAGACGCAGGCCGGCGAACGACCAGACCTTGGACATGGATGCGGTGACGATGGCCTTGTCGTACAGGTCGATCACGGACTCGGAGTACTCATCCGTCTGAGTAAGCAGACGGTAGACCTCGTCGCAGAGCACCCACGCGTCGTGTTTGCGCGCGACCTCGACAATCGCCTTGAGCGTATCGGTGTCGAGCAGGGCGCCCGTGGGGTTGTCCGGGTTATTGATGCAGATGAGCTTGGTATCGTCGGTCACCAGGGCATCGAGCGCGTCGACGTCGACGTGGTAGCCGTTCTTGCGATCGAGCTGAAGGATATCGACCTTCGCACCGCACATCTCGGGAATCGAGTAAAGCTGCTGGTAGGTGGGCTTGACGGAGACTACATGATCGCCCGGTTCGACGAGCGTGGAAATAACCAGGGAGTTGGCACCGGTCGCGCCGTGCGTGGGCACGATATGCCCAGGCTCGACCGTCTTATAGAGACGCGCGACCCCCTCGAGGAAGCCGGGCTGCCCCTCGATGTCTCCGTAGGTGAATCGGCGCGAGCACAGGCTATCGAGCCACGCCTTCTTGTCGGTGTTCGTAAGCTCGAACAGCTGGTCGAGCGTGAGGGAGTAGACGCACGTCTCCGCAACGTTGTGGGTGCACTTGGTCTCCCACTCGTTCATCCACTGCTCGACAGCGAAATCCTTGATCTGCATTGTCGTTTCCTTTCCTTGACTTTCTTACAGTTCCACCACGGTGCCCAGCCCCGCCTCAACGGCGCGGTCGTAGGCGATTTTCGATGCCGAAAGGTCCTGAACGGCGATGCCCGACGTATCGAACACCGTCACCTGCTCGTCATCCGAACGCCCCGTAGCCGCGCCGGCGATGACTTCACCGAGCTCCGCTTTGATGTCCTCGGGCGTGATGGCACCCTCGGCAACCGGAATCTCCAGCTCACCGGACGCGACCGATTGCTCGCGGTCGTCGACGTAAACAGCGGCACGGGCGACAAGCGCCGAGGCGAGCTCCTGCTTGCCGGGCATGTCGGCACCGACGCAGGAGATATGCGTACCAGGACGCACCCATGAATCGGGAATGATGGGCTTGGTCGCCGGCGTGATCGTCACGATGATGTCGGCCTCTGCCGCGGCACCTTGGCCGTCGGCCGTCGCCTCGATGGAATAGGTGGATGCCTCGCGAGCATGCTCGCAAGCGCCCAAGATATGGGCGACCTCGTCTCGCATGCGCTCGACGCGGGCCTCGGGCGCGGCATCGGAAACTGGCTCCCACACCTTGACCTCGCTCACTTTGGGACAGGCGGCGAGCACGCCCGCCACCATATAGGTGCTCATGTGGCCGGCACCCGCAACAAGCAGTTTGGACGCATCCGCCCGAGCCAGCCACTTGGCACCGAGCGCAGCGGCGGCACCGGTGCGAAGTCCAGTGACGGCGGAGGCATTGAGCAGCGCCAACGGCTCTCCCGTCGCGTTGTCGCACAGCAGCGTGGTGCCAAAGATCTCGGGCAGCCCCTTTTTGGGATTCTGAGAGAACCAAGCAGTGAGCTTGAGACCGAAGAGGCCGCTTCCCGCCAACTCGCCCGAGCGGATATCCATATCGGCCACGCCGGGTTCGAACTGCTCATATACCATCGGCCACGCAACACCCTTGCCCGTTGCCTTCTGGCGATATGCCTCCTCCACGGCAGCGATTGCATCCTCAATCGTCAGCACCTTGGAAACTTCCTCGGCCGAAAGCACCACCATCTGCCCCATCATCGCTCCTCTCAGCGAAAGCTTTACGTTGCTTCACTGTACGGTTTAGTAACGATGCCGCCAAGGATCATTTCTTGTTGGAATCTACAACGATTCTCGATCTGATTTTTCGTTCTTTCAGCAGGTATTTGAACTATTTATCGCATCAAAGGCATACGGATGTGCGATTATCCTATTTGTACAGGTACTTATTGTAATGATTTACAAGGTGATGCTGATGCTATACACCATCTCGGACTTCTCACGGGAATATGAGGGGTCGGTCCGTCTAATCGCCGGCAGCGATGGCGTCTCGCGTGCCGTCTCTGGCGTCGGGATCCTCGATTATGAACTCATGCCCGGCCTCAAGAACAAGTACCGGCGCGTCAACTTCAGCTCAGACGAGATCATCCTCAGCACTTTCCTCTATGCGAAGGACGACCCGTACCTCATCACTGAAGCCGTGAAATACCTCGTCGCCAAGGGAACGAGCGGTCTCATCATCAAAAACGTCCTGCACATCCCGATTCCCGACCAAGCCATCCGCTACGCCAACGCGCGGCACTACCCGGTCTTTCTCACGACCGACGACTCACTGTTCTTTGACAGCGTCATCTATGAGGTCAAACGGCATATCGAGCAGCTCGCGTCCATCGACTTCGCGCAGCGCGAGATCGATGCCCTGAGGACAGACGTATCGCCCGAGTCCATCTGCCGACGCATCCGAGGTCTCAACCCGTCATTTCTGGACGAAGCGGTCGCCCTGTTCGCATCGTTTGCAGAGCCCCTCGACCCGCGTACGTTTTTGCAAATCGAACGTCTCTGTGCAAAATCGACCCTCGCCGGATGCCACAACATGCTGGCACCCTACGACGGAGGTTTGTTATTCGTAGCGACAAGTGACTCGGAACAGACGCTCGATGTAGAGCGAATCGTGCAGGCGCTCACGGAGCTCATCGAGGCTAGCGACATCGATGGCGGAGCGGAAGGGCTCGGCATCAGCGATATTCTGTTTGGAGACGAGGCGGTGGCGCAGGCGATCTCGCAGGCGATTTACGCACAGCGCCTATCTTGTCAACGAGCCGAGGGTCCCGTCCGCTATACGCAGCTCGGCATCCTGAGAACCGTGATGCCTTTTGCGGAAACCCCGGAGATGCGATCGTTCTCGGAGGCGATTCTCTCGCCGATACGTGAGCACGACAGTGAGCATGGCAGCGAACTGGAATCCACGCTCGCCGCATTCATTGAGAACGACCGACGTATCGAGCGAACCGCCAAGCAGACTAGCCAGCACCCGAACACGATTCGATATCGCCTCGATAAGGTGACGGCTCTCACCGGACTGAGCTACAAATGCGCCCCGGAGATGGAGCAGCTGTCGCTCGCCTACGCCATCGAACGCGCTCGCTCGCTTCAGTAAGCCAACCCCGCCTTGAGGTTAGGAGCGGCGGGCACGGAGCTTTTCGTAGCCGTCGGCGAAGAAGGCGACCGTGGCGGCGTCGGCCTCCGCAGCGTCCGTCTCGGTTGCGGGGACCACGCCGTGCTCGTCGCTCACTAGGAACAGCGCGCCCTTAAGCTGCGCGGGAATGTCTACGCGCGTGACCGGGATGCCCTTGGTCTGGGCCAGCTGCTCGATGAGCGTCGCCGTGCCGCACAGGCACTCGTCCGCCGGCGCCACAAAGGCAAGCTCGCCGTTGTTGACGGCGGCGAGCAACTCGGGCGCCACGCCGGTCTCGTCGGCCTCGGAGCGGGCCTCGGCGGAACGGGCACGCAGCGCCTTGGCCGACGTATCGGCGAGCGGCTCGTACTCCCCCACCGTCATGGCGGCGTTGCCGTTGACGTCGATCACCAGCATGAGCACGCCGTCGCGTGCCGTGTAATCGCCCTCGGCAAGCGACCACTCAACGTGCTGCTTGGCCCAGCTGAGCATGTTATGGGTAAGCGGCTCGCCCTGCACCAAGCGCTCGGACAGTGCGCGAATGTGGCGGTTGAGCATGGGCACCTTTTTGTTGGACATGCGCCAACGACAGACAAGCGCGGGCTTGTCGAGCGTGAACTTCTCGACCGCCTCCTGATTGGCGCAAAATTCCTCGTACGCACGCTGATCCTCGGCATTGCCAAACAGCTCGGCATCATCAATCTGGGGCATGGTCATACCTTTCGTGTTAGTCATTCCGTCCTCTTATACCAAAAAGACGGCCCTCCAAACGGAGCAGCCGTCTTTTGCGGAGATTATTTTGTCCCAAGGCAGAACTTAGTGGCGGAAGTGGCGAGCGCCCGTAAACACCATAGCAATATTGTGCTCATTGCAGGCCTGGATGCTTTCGTCGTCGCGCTTGGAGCCGCCGGGCTGGATGATGCAGGTCACGCCGTGTGCAGCAAGCACGTCGACGTTGTCGCGGAACGGGAAGAACGCGTCGCTTGCACAGGCAAAGCCGCCCTTCTCCACGCCCTCGCGCTCGCAGAAGTCCTCGGCGCGCTCGCAGGCAAGCAGCGCAGAGTCAACGCGGTTGGGCTGACCGGGGCCCATGCCAATGCCGGCCTTACCCTTGGAGACCAGGATGGCGTTGGACTTAACGCCCTTGCAGACCTTCCAGGCAAACTCGAGCTCGGCCATCTCGGCGTCGGTGGGCTTGCGGTCGGTGGGGAACGTAAAGGTCGCGGGATCCTCGGTCACGTGGTCGACCTCCTGCACCAGCATGCCGCCGTCGACGGAGCGCAGCTCCACCTGAGCGCCGTGGTCCACGCCGCCGGTCGCCAACACGCGCAGGTTGGGGCGCTTGGCCATGCGCTCGAGCGCCTCGGCGGTGTAGCTCGGGGCGATGATGACCTCGACGAACTGCTTGTTCTGATCGGCAAAGTGCTCAACCAGATCAAAGGGAACCTCGCGGTTGCAGGCGATGATGCCGCCAAAGGCACTCTTGGGATCGCAGACAAAAGCGCGGTCGTAGGCAGCCGTGATGTCCTCGGCAACGGCGGAACCGCAGGGGTTCTGGTGCTTGAGGATTACGCAGGCCGGCTCGTCGAACTCGCGGACCAGGTTCCAAGCGGCGTCGGCATCCAAATAGTTGTTGTAGCTGAGCGGCTTGCCCTGGATCTGCTTGGAGCCCACGAGCGGGAACTGCGAGCTCGCGGTGTTCTCGCAGCCCTCGGCAAAGCGATAGACTGTGGCTTTCTGCTGCGGGTTCTCGCCATAGCGCAGGTCGTCGACCTTCTCCAGCGAAATCTCGAGCTTGGCAGAGGTGTCCGCCACGTCGCTTGCCTGGGCGGCGAGCCAGCGGGAGATGGCCGTGTCGTAGGCGGCGGTGGTCTGGTAGACCTTCACCTGCAGGCGACGACGGGTGGAAAGCGTGGTGCAGCCACCGGTCTCGTGCATCTCGGCCAGGACGGCATCATAGTCGGCCGGGTCGGAAATGACGGTAACGCTCGTGGCGTTCTTGGCGGCAGAGCGCAGCATGGAGGGGCCACCGATGTCGATGTGCTCGATGGCGTCCGCGAAGGTGACCTCGGGGTTGGCGACGGTCTTCTCGAACTCGTACAGGTTGACGACGACCAAATCGATCAGCTTAATGCCGTGCTGAGCCGCCTCCTGCATGTGTTGCTCGGAATCGCGGCGGGCCAGCAGCGCGCCATGAACCTTGGGGTGCAGGGTCTTAACGCGGCCGTCCATCATCTCGGGATAGCCCGTGAACTCCTCGATGGGGGTTACGGGAACGCCCGCGTCCTCGATGGCACGAGCCGTGCCGCCCGTAGAGATGATCTCGACGCCAAAGTCATCGACCAGCGTCCGTGCGAAATCGACGACGCCCGTCTTATCGGTAACCGAGATCAACGCGCGTGCGATCTTCACATCAGATCCCATGCAGTCCTCCTGTCTGGTACGCCGCCGTGCTCTGTGAGTCGGTGATACGTCGATCTGCAGCGCTCGCGCAGCGGCATTGAAAATACTGATTTAATGTAGCGCATCGAGCGCATCGATGCACCCCGCAACGGGCGCATGTGCAGAAAAAGTTTGCGAGCAGAGGGGATGGGCCCGGCACCGGGCACGGTGAGTTCATGGAACACAGGGGCACCATAATTAGATGCCAATGGCGTGGTAGAACTGTGCTCGATATGCATCCGCAAAAGAAAGAGGCACCATGGTCTCGCGGGTTCTCTACCGACCGTTTGATACCGAAGACTTCGACGCCATCGCGCTGATTCTGCAGCAGCTTTGGCATAACAATTCGGATAACGATGAGTACAACCGCCTTGAGGCCGCGTGCGACCTCGCCTATTGCCTTTCATCATCGACGTTTTCGCAGGTTGCCGTAATCGACGGTCAGGCGCGTGGCATTTCGCTCGCGCGTGCGGGACAGAGCTCCGGCGCCACTATCAACGAGCATTGGATGGATACCGAACGCGCGCTGCTATCGCAGATGCGTGAGCTAGAGCCCGATGCGTGCGCCGAGTATCTCTCGTTTGTGCGCGCAACCATCCGAACCAACAACCGCCTGCTCGAGAGCAGCCCGTTGCCGCACGACAACGAGGTCACGCTGCTTGCCGTGGATCGCGATGTCCATGGCCTGGGCGTTGGCACGGTTCTGCTCGATGCCGCGGTCTCGCACCTGTCCTCGCTTGGAGCGACGAGGGCGCACCTGTACACCGACTCCAACTGCTCGTGGAAGTTCTACGAGCTGCACGGCTTTAAGCGCACGGCCACGCACCGCGCCAACCGCGAAGAGCGCCGTCACGACATGCCGCGCGAAAGCTTCCTCTACGAACTCGACCTAACAGCCTAAACCCGGCAGTTAGGGACGTTCCTGTTGTGCCGGCACCCCGGGACACTCCTTGGCAGCAACCACACCTAGTTGTTGGGGACATTCTTGGGTAACACAGTCGACGAAACCCTCGTTGGCGTCGCCCTATAGAGGGGTCTGCAAATAGCTGTGGGCAAAAAAAATCAAATATGAGTACTGTTACCTTTTTAGTAGCAGCGATTTGGGGCATTTTAGAGGCTTTTAGACATAGCAGCCAGTCAGGCGAGCTGACGTATTTCCACAAATGTTCAATAAAATGGGCCCCTAACGAGAGATAATCTCATTAGGAGCCCATTATTTAGTGCAAATATATGTCACTATAATGGCAACAGTACTCATATTTGGCATTTTTTTGCCCACTGCCCCCTGTGTGGGGATCCGTAACGGAAAGATAGACCCATTTCAAAGCATAAAAATGGGATAGATTTTCCGCCAACAGTCGCCGGAGAAGATCCATCCCAAAAATCAGAGCGCGCTAGAACGTTCCGCCGCCTCCTCCGCCCGAGACGCCGCCACCGCCGCCCCAGCACCAGCAAACGCAACA
>DBFBEA010000029.1:0-2729 GCA_048248475.1 Collinsella sp.
ATCCTTATTCGGACTTAAGCGGAAACTGCGGCGGAAGCAGTGTTGGTCTCGTCCTCGTCGGTCCATGCATGCTTGGGCATGGGACGGAAGATCTGGAAGAGCATCGCAACCAGCAGCACGATGGCCACAATCGTCCAGATACCAAACTGTCCAAGAACAAGCAAGTTGTAGAACTGGTTGATGAACAGGCCGATCACCCAAGCGAAGGCGCACTCGTAACCGATGGCGATCGCAGTCCACTTGCCGGAATCCATCTGGTTGCGGATGGTGCCAATGGCGGCAAAGCACGGAGCGCACAGCAGGTTGAAGGCGCCGAAGGCAACGCAAGCGCCCATGGTGGGGAACATGCCGGCAAACGCGGTCCACAGGCTCGGGTCGGTCTCGCCCGCGTCGGCGACGGACAGCAGCGAGCCGGCGGTGGCGACGACGTTCTCCTTGGCGACGAGGCCAGAGACAGTCAGCGCGGTGGCCTGCCAGGTGCTAAAGCCGAGCGGGGCGAAGATCCAAGCGACCAGGTTGCCCAGCATGGCAAGCACGGAGTAGTCCATAAACTCCTCGGGGATGCCGTCCATCGCAGGCAGGAAGCCAAAGGAACCGTTATAGCTACCAAAGTTGGAGAGGAACCAAACGACGACGGTGGACGCAAAGATGACCGTGCCGGCCTTCTTGATAAAGGCCCAGCAGCGCTCCCACACGTGCAGCGCCCAGGAACGGATCGCCGGGAAGTGGTAGGCAGGAAGCTCCATGACAAACGGGGTCGGACGGCCGGCGAAGAGCTTGGTCTTCTTGAGCATGAGGCCCGAGGCGATGACGGCAAAGACGCCCAGGAAGTAGAAAAGCGGGCTGATCCATGCGGCCGTGGTGGAAGAATCGCCAATGATGGAGCCCATGAGCAGGGCGATGATCGGCAGCTTGGCGCCGCAGGGGATGAACGTGGTGGTCATGACCGTCATGCGGCGGTCCTTCTCGTTCTCGATGGTCTTGGTGGCCATGACGCCGGGGACGCCGCAGCCTGAGGACACGAGCATGGGGATGAACGACTTACCGGACAGGCCAAAGCGGCGGAACACGCGGTCCATGATAAAGGCGACGCGGGCCATGTAGCCGCAGTCCTCCAGGAAGGACAGCATCACGAACAGCAGGAACATCTGCGGCACAAAGCCGAAGATGGCGCCCAGGCCGCCAACGATACCGTCGCAGACCAGCGAATCGACCAGGCCACCGTCCTCGGTGCCACCCGCCACGAGGGCGTCGTGCACCATGGTGGTGATACCCGGGACATAGGGGCCGTACTGTGCCGGGTCGACCGAGTCGGCGTCGTCACCCGCGGCCTCGACAGCCTCATCGTAAGCATCGCGGCCCTGACCGAGCACATACCAACCGTCGGTGCCAAAGAGCTGATCGTTGGTGAAGTCGGTCACCGTTCCGCCCAGGGTGGAAACGGCGATGTAGTACACGCAGAACATGATGACCACAAAGATCGGCAAGCCCAGGATACGGTTGGTAACCACGCGGTCGATCTTCTCGGAGGTGCTCATCTTGGCCGGGGCCTTGGTGAGGCACTCGTCGATGATGTGCGCGATGACGCCGTAGCGCTCGCCGGTGATGATGGACTCAGCGTCATCGTCGCAGTCCTGCTCGCACTGAGCGACCAGCTCTTCGACGCGAGCGGCCTTCTCCTTGGTGAGGTTGATGAGCTTGCAGGCGTCCGCATCGCGCTCGAACAGCTTGACGGCATAGTAGCGGCGCTTGTTGGCGGGAACGCTTGCAGGCAGGTTATTCTCGATGTGGCCCAGAACGTCCTCGATGGAGGAGTCGAACTTGTGCTCCGGCACCTGGCCCTTGGAAGCAGCGGACTTCTTGACCTGCTCGAACAGCTCCTTGATACCCTTGTTCTTAAGGGCCGAGATCATCATAACCGGGCAGCCGAGCTTTTTGGAGAGCTTGTCCGTGTCGATCTTGTCGCCGTTCTTCTCGACCAAGTCGGCCATGTTGAGGGCAACGACCACGGGCAGGCCGGTCTCGATAACCTGAAGCGCCAGATACAGGTTACGCTCGAGGTTGGTGGCATCGACAACCTGGACGACAACATCGGGCTCGCCGCTCATGAGGTAATCGCGCGAGCACTGCTCCTCGGGGCTGTAGGGGGAAAGCGAGTAGATGCCAGGGAGGTCCGTGATGGTAACGTTCTTGTCGCTTAGGAGCTTGGCCTCCTTTTTCTCAACCGTGACGCCGGGCCAGTTGCCAACGTAGCCGTTGGCGCCGGTGATCAGGTTGAAAAGCGTGGTCTTGCCGCAGTTGGGGTTACCCGCCAGCGCGACATGGATCTGAGAATCCGCCATTCAATCCTTCTTCCTTGTTTGCCCGCGCTGCTTTCTCCGCGCAGGCTGGATAATGTGCTTCAAAGATGCTGCATTAAGTTAGAAAAACCTAACTTTATCTGCAGAAATATGCGCCACGAGTCCTTACTGGACCTCGACGACGGCGGCCTCCTCCTTGCGGATGGAAAGCTCGTAGCCGCGCACGTTGATCTCGACCGGATCACCGAGCGGTGCAACCTTCACGACCTTGAACGAAGTGCCCTTGATGAGCCCCAGGTCCATAAGGTGGCGGCGAAGCGCACCCTCACCGTGAAGCTTGACGATGGTGGAGCTCTCGCCCACCTTAACGTCACCCAACGTCTTCATCCTCTTGTCCCCCTTTCGGTTTTTATGAAATGCTGCAGACTA
>DBFBEA010000030.1:0-6756 GCA_048248475.1 Collinsella sp.
TCGGGGGTTATGCTCTTTGTGCCTAAGCTCATGTTCAACGCTGACGGCATGACGCTTGACGAGTATCATCGTGACGATTTACTCGCAAGCCTTACCAGTCGCGGCGCCGAGGTTCATGTGGTGTCGACCATGCCGCATGAGCTGCTCGATACCCTGGAACACATCCTTGGCATTGTGCCCGCAGACTCTAACACTTCCACTGACCCTACCCATTAAAGGAGAGCAGATGAAACCTATCGTCGCCGTCGTCGGACGCCCCAACGTGGGCAAGTCCACGCTCGTTAACCGCCTGGCCCAGACCTCGGACGCCATCGTCCACGAGTCCCGCGGCGTCACGCGCGACCGCTCGTATCACACGGCCGATTGGAACGGCCGCGAGTTCACCATCGTCGACACGGGCGGTATCGAGCCGCTCAAGAGCGATGACGTCTTCGCCACGTCCATTCGCGACCAGGCCCTCGCCGCCGCCGAGGAAGCCGCCGTCATCCTGTTTGTGGTCGACGGCCGCACCGGCGTTACCGAGGAGGACGAGTCGGTCGCTCGCATGCTCAAGCGCTGCGACAAGCCGGTCTTTCTGCTGGTGAACAAGCTCGACAACCCCGATCGCGAGAACGACAGCATCTGGGAGTTCTATTCGCTCGGCATCGGCGAGCCCACGCCGCTCTCGGCCCTGCACGGCCACGGCACGGGCGACCTGCTCGACGACATCGTGGCCCTGCTTCCCGAGGAAGAGGACGAAGTCGCCGACGAGTTCCCCGACGCGCTGAACGTCGCCATCATCGGCCGCCCCAACGCCGGTAAGTCTTCGCTGTTCAACCGCATCCTGGGCGCCGACCGCTCCATCGTGTCCAACATTGCCGGCACCACGCGCGACGCCATCGACACGGTCGTCGAGCGCAACGGCAAGCACTACCGCATGGTCGACACCGCGGGCATTCGCAAGAAGAGCACCGTGTACGAGAACATCGAGTACTACTCCATGGTTCGCGGCCTGCGCGCCATCGACCGCGCCGACGTGGCGCTGCTCGTCGTCGACGCCTCCGTGGGCGTTACCGAGCAGGACCAGAAGGTCATGGGTCTTGCCATCGAGCGCGGCTGCGCCATCGTTGTGCTGCTCAACAAGTGGGATCTGCTCGACGATGACCGTAAGCGCGAGGCCTGCATGGAGACCATCGACCGCCGTCTGGGCGTCATGGCTCCCTGGGCCCAGTACCTGCGCATCTCTGCCCTCACTGGCCGCAGCGTCGAGAAGATCTGGGCGATGGTCGACGCCGCCGAAAAGACGCGCTCGCAAAAGATCAGCACCTCGCGCCTCAACACGTTCCTCACCGATCTGCGCGAGTTCGGTCATACCGTGGTGGACGGCAAGCGCCGCCTGCGCATGCACTACGTGACCCAGACGGGCGTCAACCCGCCGACGTTCACGTTCTTCGTCAACCACAGCGATCTGGTCAACGACACCTATCAGCGCTACATCGAGAACCGCATGCGCTCGACCTTCGGTTTTGCCGGCACGCCCATTCGACTCTTCTTTAGGAAGAAGGAGCAAAAGGATGCATAATCCGATTCTGCTGACCGCCATCTGCGCCGTGGTCTCGTTCTTTATCGGGGCGATTCCGTTTGGCCTGATTCTGGGCCGCGTGTTCAACCACACGGACATCCGCAAGGCGGGCTCCGGTAACATCGGCACCACCAACGCCCTGCGTGTGGCCGGCCCCAAGGTGGCCGCGCTCACGCTGCTGCTCGACTGCCTTAAGGGCGCCATCTGCGTCCTTATCGCGCGTCCGCTCATTGCCGACTTGGGCTATGGCTTCCCCGTGAGCATTATGGCCCCCGGCGCCGCCGGCGACTGGATGCTCGGCGTCATCTGCCTGGCAGCCGTGTGGGGCCATATCTTCTCGCCCTATCTCAACTTCCACGGCGGCAAGGGTATCGCGGTTGGTCTGGGCGTCATCCTCGCTTGGTACTGGCCTATTGGCCTGTCGCTGCTGGGCATGTTTATCGTGGCCGTCGCCATCACCAAGTTCGTGTCGGTGGGCTCGCTCGCCGCGGCCATCGGTCTTCCCATTGCCGTCTGCGCGGTCTTTCCGTACAGCAGCCTGGGACTTAAGTTTTGCATGGCGCTGATCGGCATCACCGTGGTGTGGGCCCATCGTGCGAACATCAAAAAACTCATGACGGGTAAGGAGTCCAAGCTCTCGTTTACCAAGCGCGTCACCGAGCCCGACGATAAGTAGGAGAGAGTCATGAATGTTGCGCTGATTGGCTCCGGCTCCTGGGGAACCGCCGTCGCCGGCCTTGCCGCCGCGCGAGCCGAGCGCGTGACCATGTGGGCCCATAGCGAGCAGACGGCCGCCGGCATCAATGGCGAGCACCGCAACCCCCGCTACCTTGTGGGCTACGAGCTGCCCGGCAACGTCGTCGCCACGACCGAGCTCGTGCAGGCGCTCGACGGCGCCGAGGCCATCATCTTTGCCGTTCCTTCGACGCACCTTCGCAGCGTGTGCCACCAGGCCGCGCCCTTTATCGCCGCCGATACCCCGGTGCTCTGCCTCACCAAGGGCATTGAGCCCGAGTCCGGCCTGCTCATGAGCGAGGTCATCGCCAGCGAGATCGGCAACGAGGCGCGCGTGGCGACCCTCTCGGGCCCCAACCATGCCGAGGAGATTTGCCGCGGCGGACTTTCTGCCGCCGTCATCGCCAGCGAAGACCCACAGGTAGGGGAGACCTTTAAGGACCTGCTCCTATCCACGGCCTTCCGCATCTACCTGTCGCAGGACATGACCGGCGTCGAGGTTTGCGGCGCCATGAAAAACGTCATCGCCATCGTGTGCGGCATTTCCGCCGGTTCCGGCGCGGGCGACAACACGCTCGCCCTCATCATGACGCGTGGTCTGGCCGAGATCAGCCGTCTGGTACACGCCCGCGGCGGTCAAGCTATGACCTGCATGGGACTTGCCGGCATGGGCGACCTCATCGCCACCTGCACCTCGGAGCATTCGCGCAACCGCACCTTTGGCTACGAGTTTGCCCACGGCGTGTCGCTCGACGAGTACCAGACGCGCACGCATATGGTTGTCGAGGGCGCCGTCGCGGCCCGCAGCGTGAGCGAGCTTGCCCGTTCACTGGGCGTAGACATTCCGCTCACCTTTGCCGTGGAGCAAACGCTCTACAACGGTGTTACTTTGGATAGGGCGCTCGAGATTCTTACCGATCGCGTCCCTTCTCAAGAGTTCTACGGACTCACCGACTAGCGCAGAAAGGCTTCTACCATGGGTTCCATCAAAATCGCTCCGTCTGTCCTTTCGGCCGACATGGCCAACCTCAAGGGCGAACTCGACAAGATCGCCGGTGCCGACTACGTGCACTTCGACGTCATGGACGGCCACTTTACCGGCAACCTCACCTTTGGCGTCGACATCCTTAAGGCCGTCAAGCGCTCCACCGATGTACCGGTCGACGCACACCTGATGGTGTCGAACCCCGACGAGACGGTCGATTGGTACGCCGACGCCGGTGCCGACATGATCACCGTGCACTACGAGGCCTCCACGCACCTGCACCGCACGCTCACGCACCTGCAGCAGCGCGGCGTCAAGGCCGGCGTGGTGCTCAACCCCGCCACCCCCGTGTGCGTACTCGAGAGCATCATCGACGTTGTCGACATGGTGCTGCTGATGAGCGTGAACCCCGGCTTTGGCGGCCAGAGCTTTATCCCGGGCACTCTGCCTAAGCTGCACGAGCTTACGGCCATGTGCGAGCGCCACGGCGTGTCGCCCCTGATCGAGGTCGATGGCGGTATCTCTTCCAAGAACATCGCCGAGGTCGTCAAGGCCGGCGCCAACGTGCTCGTAGCCGGCTCCGCCGTATTTAAGTCCGAAGATCCCGCTGCCGAGGTTGCGCTGCTGCAGAAGCTGGGCAACGAGGCCGCACAGGAGGCATAAAACCTTATGACCGCAGGTCAAAACCGCATACCCGTGAATCTTGACTATGCCGCCTCGACGCCCATGCGCGCCGAGGCGCGCCTTGCGCAGCGCGAGTACGACGACAGCGAGCTTGCCGGCGTCAACCCCAACTCGCTGCATTCGCTCGGCCGCAAGGCCGCTGCACGCCTGGAAGTGGCGCGTCGCGAGATTGCACGCAGCTTTGGCGCGCGCGTTCGCCCGTCCGAGATTGTTTTGACCAACGGCGGCACCGAAGCCAACCAGCTGGCGCTGCTCGGTCTTGCCGAGGGCGCTCGTCAGCGCGATCGCAAGCGTAACCGCGTGATCGTATCTGCCATCGAGCACGATTCGATTCTGGACAACCTGCCGCTGCTGCGTGCCGCCGGATTTACCGTCGACCTGGTGCAGCCCTGCCGCATGGGCTACATTGAGCCTGCCGCGCTTGTCGAGCTGCTAGGCGACGACGTGGCACTTGTAAGCATCATGGTTGCCAACAACGAGACCGGCGTGGTGCAGCCCATCCGCGAGCTTGCCGCGGCCGCGCATACCGTTGGCGCCCTGTTCCACACCGATGCCATCCAGGGGTATCTGCATATTCCGCTCGATGTCACCGAGCTGGGAGTTGACGCCATGACCGTTGCCGCGCACAAGATCGGTGGCCCCGTGGCATCCGGCGCGCTCTACCTTAAGAACCGCACGCCGCTGCGCCCGCGCATCTTTGGCGGCGGACAGGAGGCCGGTCGTCGTGCCGGCACGCAGGATCTGCGCACACAGTTGGCCTTTGCCGCTGCCGCCCGAACGCTGGCGCCCCATGTAGCCCAGGAGCGTGCGACGCTGCAAACCCTTTCCGACAAGCTCTACGCCACGCTTACGGCCCACCCGCGCATTCACGCCACGATGGGCGACTACGCGCAGGCCGATCGTCTGCCGGGTATGGTTTCGATCTACGTCGACGGCATGGACTCCGAGGAGCTCATCGTCAAGCTCGACGCCGCCGGCTTTGAGGTATCGGCAGGCTCGGCGTGCTCGAGCGGCAGCATGGACCCGAGCCATGTTTTAAGCGCGATGGGCATCGGTCGCGAGCAGGCATTGGGCGCACTGCGCATTTCCTTTGATGACCGCGTGAATCCGGGCGATCTGGACGAGTTTGCCCAGACGCTGCTCTCGATCGTGGGTGCCGCATGATCGTCGCTGAGCTTGAACGTGCGCTGCTGGCGCGCTACCCCAAGGCGGACGCCGAGGGCTGGGATCATGTTGGGCTATCTGTGGGAGACCCCGCTGCTGAGATCACCGGCGTTGCCTGCGCGCTCGATGCGACCGAAGCTAATGTTCTCCGCGCCCAAGAAGCCGGTGCAAACGTGCTGCTGACGCACCATCCTGTCTATATCAAGGAGCCCGAGGCGTTTTGTCCAGCGGATGCCACTCGCCCCCAGTGCAGCGCGGCACTCTATGAGGCGGCCCGTTGCGGCGTGAGCATCATATCGCTCCACACCAACCTGGACCGCTCGCACGAAGCCCGTGTCTGCCTGAGCGAGCTGCTGGGTGCCGCACCCGTGAGCTCACTGGAGCACGTGGACGACCCCGAGGCAACCGGCCTGGGCGCGCTTGCAACGCTCAACGACCCGTGCACGCTGCGCGATCTTGCCACCCGTGCTGCCACGGCCTTCGGCAGCGACCCGCGTGTGTGGGGCGAAGCCGATCGCCCGTGCCGCACCGTCGCCATTTTGGGCGGCTCCCTGGGCGACTTTGGAGAGCTCGCCATCGCCGCGGGCGCGGACGTTGTCGTGACGGGCGAGGCGGGATACCACGTGGCGCAAGACCTTACCTTACGCGGGCTGCCGGTGATCTTGCTCGGCCACGACCGCTCCGAGGAGCCGTTCGTTGATATATTGATGAACTCTGCAGTTGACGCCGGGGTCGACCCCCGTCATGCGATTAAAATACTGAACCCTTGCCAATGGTGGACTGTGACAAAAGGAGAGAACTTATGAGCGCCGGCGCTACGTTACTCAAGCTGCAACAGATCGATTTGGAGCTCGCCCGCAACAAGAGCGAACTTGCCAATATGCCGGAGCTCAAGGAGCTCGCTTCCAAGCGCAAGACCTATGTGAAACTCAAGTCCGAGATGACCAAGCTCTACGCCCAGCGCAAGGATCTGGACATTGAGCTCGACGATCTCAACACCACCGAGATTCAGACCAACAACGCCATCGAGGCTGCCAAAAAGCGTCACGTCGACGGCTCCGACTACCGCGAGGTTCAGGACCTGGAGAATGAGCTCGCCACCTTGGCCAAGCGACTGGACAAGATTGAGCACACCCGCAAGGACGTCGTTGTCGCCCATAAGGAGGCGCTCGACCGCGAGACCCGCGCGCAGGCCATCATCGCCAAGTTCGAGGAGGGCGTGAAGGCCGATACCAAGGCCGCCCGCGCCAAGGCTGCCGACCTGCAGGCTCAGATTGACGCCGCCACTAAGGAGCGCACCGCGCTTGCCGCCACGCTGCCGGCCGACGTGCTCACCGACTACGAGCGTCTGCTCAAGCAGTTCCGCGGCCTTGCCGTCGAGACCATCCAGGGCAACATCCCCACGGTTTGCCACACCGCGCTGCAGGCATCGTCCATGAGCGACCTCAACCACGACGGCAGGTCAATTACGCACTGCCCGTACTGCCACCGCCTCCTGGTGCTCCCGAGCAAGGAAGCTTAAACGATGGCGGCACCCAACAATTCAATGCAACTTGAGGGAAAAACGATCCTGCTGGGCATTACCGGCGGGATCGCCGCCTATAAGTCGTGCAATATCGTGCGCCTG
>DBFBEA010000031.1:0-3507 GCA_048248475.1 Collinsella sp.
ATTCGCCTACACGTCGCGCGGCCTTACGCCCGAAGCTGCCCTGGGCGCCTCTAAGATCATCCTGTCCGAAACTATCGCCTCTGCCATCTGCTTTACCGACGGCAAGCAGGTGTTGGCAAGCTGGGGCGAGGACTCGGCAAAGTGCCCTGCCGGCACCCCGGTCGTGCTCAAGACCACGCTCAGTGTGATTGAGACGGGCGAGCAGAGCGTGTTTTCGCGTGACACCTCCAATGAGACGGGCGGTTATTTTCCCCGCCTGCGCGCCGGTATTGTCGCACCGCTTACCGTGCGCGGGCATTGCGTGGGTACGCTCGAGCTGTACTATCCCCGCCTGAGCAGCATTGATATGCGCCAGACGGCCCTTGCCTCGGGTTTTGCCGATCTAATTTCCACGCAGCTCGCCAGCTTTGAGCTCGAGCGCCAGGACGAGCTCACAGCCCGCGTTGAGCTTCGCGCCCTGCAGTCGCAGGTCGACCCGCATTTTCTATTCAATACCATTAGCACGATCGTGTCGCTCGTTCGAACCGAGCCCGACAAGGCGCGATCGCTGCTGATCGACTTTTCCAACTACTATCGTCAGACGCTTTCTGACTCCGATACGCTCACCACGCTCGAGCACGAGGTGGAACAGGGCACTCGTTATATCAATCTTATGCAGGCCCGGTATGGCGACGGCCGTCTGCGCGTCTCGGTCGACATCGACTTTGAGGTGCGCGACAGCCTGGTGCCGCCGTTTATCTTGCAGCCGCTGCTCGAAAACTGCATCAAGCATGCGCAGCGCGAGATCGAGCCGCTTTCTATTCGTGTTAGGGCTTTCGAGACCGATGACGGCTTGGAGATCATCGTCGAAGACGACGGCATCGGAATGAGCGAAGAAGTCTGCGCGCATCTGTTTGAGCAGCATCGCCGAGAGGAGCCCGAGAGCATTACCGCCGACGGCTCCGTCAAGCGAGGTTGCGGCCTGGCGCTCTTCAACGTGCTTCAGCGCATCCATTTCTTTTACGGAGAAGATTCTGGCATGCGCGTGAAGTCCCAGGAGGGCGTGGGAACGCAGGTCATCGTTGAGTTGAACGGCGAGCCACATGAGCCGGCGCCGCTAACGGTGTAGCACGCGGTTGGATTGAGAGAAAAAGAGGGGAAGCGCATATGTCCGAAGGCTGGAACATCTTGGTGGTTGATGACGAGCCTCCCATTAGGGCTGAGCTACGCTATCTGTTGGAAAAGGATACGCGTGTGGGTCAGATTGCCGAGGCGGGCAATGTCACCGAAGCCGTGGAGTCGATTCTGTCGAACAAGCCCGACGTGCTGTTTTTAGACATTACCATGCCCGGTCGCTCGGGAATTGAGCTTGCCGAGACGTTGCAGAACCTAAAGACGCCGCCGGTCGTGGTGTTTGTGACGGCATTTGCCGAGTATGCGGCCGATGCCTATAACCTCGATGCGGTCGATTACATCGTCAAACCGGTCGAGGATGCCCGCCTGTCAAAGGCGCTCGACAAGATCGAGACTGCCCTGGGCGCTCGCCGTGTCGTCCATGCTCCGCGTCAGCCTTTGCGCCTGACGGTGGATCGCGGGGGCAAAAAGGTGTTCATTCCTGTGGCGGATGTCTGCTACTTTGAGGCGCGCGCCGATTTTTGCAATGCCGTCTGCGCCGAGGGAACATATCTGATCAATGAGTCGATTTCATCGCTCGAGCGGCGCCTGGCCTCCGAGGGCTTTATCCGTGTCCACCGCAGCTATCTGGTTAATTTGGAAGACGTGCACAATGTCGAGATCGGCTCCACGGGCCTGATGGAGCTCAGGCTCGATCGCGTAACCTCGACGGTGCCCGTGTCCCGCCGTCGCGCTGCCGAGGTCAAATCGCACTTGGGGCTTGCGTAAGGGTCGGTGTGCCATCGTTTGCCGTTACAGGTTTGGCATGACTGTGCGGTGGGCATAATGGATTGCATCGAATGAAATCGAAAGGATTATTATGCCCGCGCTCATTACGCATCATCTGTTTGGCGAGGAAAGCATCGACCGTCTTCCGCAGGGCGTTATCACGTCCGACGAGGAGCGCATCGCCTTTATCCTGGGAAACCAAGGTCCCGACCCGTTTTTCTTCCACATGCTCACGCCGCGCATCTCCGACTGCATGTCGCTTGCTCAGGTCATGCACCGCTCGCGCATGTCGCGCCAGTTCTCGTGCCTGCGCGACGGCGTGTCGCACCTGCAGCCGCGCGATGCCAATCTGGGTCGTGCCTTTGCGCTGGGCCTGCTGTCGCACTATGTGCTCGATCGCAATGCCCACCCCTTTGTCTACGAGCAGCAGTTTGGCATTGTCGAGTCCGATCCCGAGCTCGAGGCTTCGGGCAGTCAAGTTCATGCCGTGCTCGAAAGCGACTTGGACGTGCTGATGCTGCAGCTCAAGCGCGATGGGGCTACGGTCGAGGATTATCCGCCGGCGGGCGAGATTGTCACTACCGACCGCATCAATCGCGTTGCCGGTGTGCTGATGAGCTATGTTGCCGGACGCGTGTACGGCATCGATATCCCGGTGGGAGAGTACGGCGGCGCCGTAGCCGACATGCAGCTGCTCTACCGCACTATCGAGCCCGCCGGTTCGGCCAAGACGCGCGCGATTGCCCTGCTCGAGGGCTTGGTGCACGATTATTCGCTGCTCGACGGCCTTGCGCACCGCGTGACGACCGAGCTGCCCGAGCGTACCGGCAATCTGGGCCACTTGGCATGGAAGAGCCCCTTTACCGATGAAGTCTCGACCGAGAGCTTCCCCGAGGTCTTTGACCGCGCACTGCTCGATTACGAGCTCACCGTCGCCCGCTTTATCGAGACCGGCGATATGGAAGCCGTGACCAACCACGTCAATTACAGCGGTCGCGTGCTCGGCGCCGACGAAGAGTTCGACCGCGAGGAGTAGCAAGCTGCCTCGCCCATACTCTCCAATAAGTTGCGGTGGAATAGTTCCTGAATGAAGCCCCCGGAGGGCTAAGCGGGAACTATTTCACCGCAACTGCTTTGATGGGATGGCGTTTCGCCCCGCGTGTCCGTATGACCGCCCCTGTCCCTTTGCCGAATCCTTACCGGCGCTTCTGGACAATTGGGGTACGATGAACTAACTGCATATCGGGCGAATACGAAGGGTCCCTGTCCATGAAATACACCAAGCTCGAGCGTAACTGGGTTATGTATGATGTGGGCAATTCGGCCCTTGTGCTGCTCAATACCTCGGTGGTGCCCATTTACTTTAACGCCATCAATACCGGTGCTTCCTCGGCCGACCTGGTGGTCGCCTGGGGCAATGCGCAGACGATCGCCTCGCTGGTCATCGCCATGCTCATGCCCATTCTGGGCGCGCTTGCCGACTATGCCGGCAACAAGATCAAGTTCTTCTTGGGCTTCTTCCTCACGGGCCTGGTGCTTTGCCTGGCGCAGGCTATCCCAATGTCCGCCATGGCATTTTTGACCGTGTACGTGCTGTGCACCATCGGCCTTAACTCTTCTATGACG
>DBFBEA010000032.1:0-8451 GCA_048248475.1 Collinsella sp.
CGCCTTTGCGACCAAGCCCGATCCGTATATCTCGCAGCTCGTCGCGCCTGTCTTCCCGGGCTGCCATGCCCCGGTTGATGCCCAGGTTACCGTTGCTTCGGGTGTGTTTGAGCGTGCTGCCGCGGTGGCATCTGATCTCAACGCGCAGCTTATCGCCACAGCTGCCACGCGCCCTGGTAGCTGCCTTGAGATTGGTGCCGGTCGTGGTACCAAGACCTATGTGATGATGTGCCAGGCCAAGCGTGCGGGCTATGAGCGTCAGCATACGGCGCTCGATCTGCATGATCGCAAGTGCGGTCTGAATCTCGCTCGCCTGCACAAGGCCGGTATTCAGGGCGTTCGTACGGTTTCGGGTGATGCCTGCGAGCTTGATGAAGTACTGACGTCGTTTGATGCCATGCTTGGCAAGCCGGTTAAGTTCGACACGGTCTTTATCGATGCGCCGTGCTCGGGCACCGGCACCATGCGCCGTCATCCTGAGATCCCCTGGCGCCTGACCGAAAAGGATGTAGCGGTTGAGCTGCCCAAACTGCAACTGACGATGCTCAAGGAAGCCGCCGCGCGCGTGGCTGCCGGCGGCGAGCTGATCTATGCGACGTGCTCGGTCTTCGACGAGGAGAACACGCAGGTCGTGGACGCGTTCCTTGCTTCTCCCGAGGGTGCCGGCTTTAGCGTGGCACCGCTTTCCGAGGCACAGATTCTGCAACTCCCCGAGTTCGATCAGGCCAAGAAGCTCGTATCCGTACGCCAGAACGACCGAGGCCTCTTCCAAAGCGTGCCCGTAAACGCGGATTCCTACGACGGCCACTTCTGCGCTAGGCTGGTCCACAAGTAACTACTAAGTTGCGGTGAAATAGGGATTGAATAGCGGCTTCTGCCCGCCAAACAGTCCTCATTTCACCGCAACTCATAGAGATGCCTGGGTAGCTAAAGAATCAGCCCCGCGATCGGTGTTGGTCGCGGGGCTGATTGGTTCCTAGTGGCTGTGCGGGCAGTTGGCGCAGCAGCCGCTGGTGGCGCTAGTGCTGGAACCGCCGCTTCGCTGGTCAGTGTTGTAGAAACCGCTGCCCTCAAATTTAATGCCGCTGGCCGAGAACGTTTTGGCTGCCGGGGCACCGCAGCTCGGGCACACGACCTCGGGAGTCTCGGACATGGGATGCTCAACCTCAAACACGTTGCCGCAGCTCGAGCACTTGTAATCGTAGCGCGCCATAATACTTCCTTTTCAGCACAAAGCGGGCAGATTACTCTGCCCGCATAAATTCAAACGTCTGTAACTGTACCCTATATCGAGGGTTTTATCACGCTTCGCCCCAGAATCTATGGTTGTTGCGCAGGAGCTGCGCGGTTTTGTTTTCGGCGGCTGCAATGTCCGCCTCGTCAGCCTGCCAGGTCCAGTTGCCCGTGGCCACGCCCGGAACGTTCATGCGTGCGTCGTCGCCAAGCCCCAGGACATCCTGCAGCGGCATCATCACCAGGGGAGCGTCGCTCGCCAGCGCGTCGCTCATCAGCTTGGACGCCACCTCAACACCGCTCGGTTCATCGCCGCCCGCAAAGGTACGGGTGCACCAACCGGCCAGCGTCGACGTATCGTGCGTCGAGGTGTACAGAATCTTGCCGGGCGTGGGATGCACACCGCAACGAACGTCGTAGTCGCTAAACTCCAGCACGTCCATGCCGGGGAAGCCGCAGGTCGAAGCCATGGCGCGAACACCGGGCGTCAAATAGCCCAGGTCCTCAGCGATAAAGTTGAGCGGACCCAGTTCGTCATAGGCGGTCTGGAACAGGTCCTTGCCCGGGCCCGCCAGCCAGCGGCCGTCGGCGCATGCCTTGCCCGCGGGAATGCTGTAATAGCTGTGGAATCCCAGGAAGTGATCCAGACGCACGCGGTCGTAGAGCGAAAACGCACGACGCAGGCGATCCATCCACCAGCTATAGCCGTTCTGCTTCATGTGGTCCCAGCGGAACGTCGGGTTGCCCCACACCTGGCCCTCGGGCGCAAAGTTGTCGGGCGGCGCGCCGGAAATCTCGATTGCCTTGCCGGTATCGGACAGCCAGAAGTTCTCCGGTTCGCTCCACGCGTCTGCCGAATCGTCCGACACGTACATAGGAATATCGCCGATAACCTCGATGCCCTTCTTGTGCGCATAGTTCATGAGCTCGCACCAAGCCAAGTCAAAGCGGTACTGCATGTACGCCTGAAGCTCGGCCTCGTTGTGGAAGCGCTTGTCGTCGATCAGATGCTCGTTGTAGCGCGCGACATCTGCCGGCCAATCGTGGCGCGACTCGCCCTCAAAGTACTTTTTGACGGCCATATAGACGCAGTATTTCTCGAGCCAATCGGCATTGCGATGCTTAAACGCGGTGTACAGCGGGTCAGCATCCTCGCCGCCGCGGGCCTTCCAGGTCTCAAAGTCGGCTGCCAGCTCCTCGTGGCTCTCGGGTAGGAGGTCGATATTGCCTGCAAAGGCCGAAGGACCGGCGTAAGGGGAGCGGAAGAAGTCCGTGGGGTTGACGGGAAGAACCTGCCAGTAGCGCATGCCCATGGCGGCCAGATGGTCGATAAAGCGACGCGTGGGCGCACCGATCGTACCGGGTTTGCCGTCGTCGGTCGGCACCGATGTGATATGGCACACAACACCCGCACCGTGATCGAGCGGCTCCTGCAGGCGCTGCTCGGCGTGGTGATAGATGATCGACGAACCCAGCGGGTACAGGTCGAGCGTGACCGTACCGTTGTGGATCTCGCACTCGTGACCGCTAATCACATCGCTCGCGCATTCGCCGAGCGCCGGAATCGTCACGCGGTGTGAATTGCGCAGGCTGCGGTTGATGATGACGGTCGCGGACTCGCCGTCTTTACCGGTACGGTTGTAGGCCAGCACCTCGTCATTGAGCGCGAAGGCCTTGATTTCGCCGTCGATCATAAACGGCAGCGCGCGGCGCACAGCAGATGCGTTCTTGACGATCGCGAACGTATCGAAGTCGTGCAGGTCTTCCTTGGTCGGCATGGTGCGGCGATTACCCGGATCGGTGAGTCCCTCCAAGCCGTACTCGTCACCGTAATAGATTGAGGGAACGCCCGGGAACGTCATCTGCATGAGCGTCGCCAGCCAAAAGCGGCTCTTGGCCAGGCCCATGGAGTTCTCGTCCAGGCGCCATTTGCTGCGCTCACTCTCGGGCAGCTGCGACTCGTCGGGGCCACCGCCGAGCACCGAGATAATGCGCGGGCGGTCGTGGCTCGACAGCAGATTGAGCGCGCAGGATAATGCCTCGCGCGGGTAGTTCTCGCGCAGGGTCTCGATATCCTCGGCAGCTTGGTAGGCGTTTTTGTAGCCCATCAAAAAGCCGATGACCATGTCGCGGAAGGGGTAATCCATAGCAGAGTCCAGCTCGGAGCCCTGCAGGTAGCGACGCAGATGGCCGTAGCTGATCTTGTTGGAGGCGTCTTCCCAGACCTCGCCGAGCAGCAGCGCGTCGGGCTTTTCGGCAAGTACGGCCTTTTTGATCTCGGTCAGGAAATCGTCCGAAAGCTCGTCGGCCACATCCAGGCGCCAGCCGTGAGCGCCGGCGCGCAGCCATTTACGAATGACGCCGTCCTTGCCCAGGAGCCGCTCGCGTACCAGTTCGGAGCTCTCATTGATGGCGGGCATATTGCCCACGCCCCACCAGCAGTCGTACGAGCCGTCCTCGTGGAAATAAAACGCATCGCGCCACGGCGAATCCTCGCTCTGCCATGCGCCCACGCCGGGGTAGTTGCCGTAGCGGTTGAAGTAGATCGAATCGTCGCCCGTATGGTTGAACACACCGTCCAGAATGATGGAAATGCCCAGCTTCTCGGCCGCCTCGCACAGCTCAGTAAAGTCCTGCTCGGTGCCCAGAATCGGATCGATCTTGGTGTAATCGGCGGTGTCGTAGCGGTGGTTGCTCGCGGCTTCAAAAATGGGGTTGAGGTAGATGGCTGTAAAGCCCAGCTCGGCGATGCGAGGCAGGTCTTCCTGGATACCCTTGAGCGATCCGCCGTAGAAGTCCCAGGTCTTGATGGAGCCGTCCTCGGCGCGCTCGTAAACGGGCGGCTCGTTCCAGTCCTCGACCATCCGGCGCTGGATTCCGTTGCGCGGTTTTTCGACCTCGGCCAGCGTGCGCTCACGCCAGTGCTCGTCGCGGGCATAGCGATCGGGGAAGATCTGGTAGACCATTCCGCGCTCGTACCACTCGGGTCGAACTTCGCGGTGCTTGTAGACGGTGACCTGGAATGACGGCACCTCAGCGTAGTCGTAGGTTACGCCTTCGCCGCCGGTGCGGCCCTGCGGTGCGCCCAGTCGAACCTCGGGCTGGCCCTCGATATTGCATATAAAGCTGTACCAGATAAGACAGGGCTCGGCACACTCCAGCTCGGCGGTAAATATGCCGTCGCCCTCGTGCGTCATGGGATACCGAGACTCGCCGATCTCATCGACCCAGGTGCGCAGCGTAAGCGTTGCCTGCGCGGGATCGGCATCCTCCAGAATCACGGAGAGCGAAAGGGTAGTTCCTGTGGTCACAGCGCCAAACGGAGTGCGAAACTGCGGCAGACGGCTGTTGTGTATCAATCTCATAGTACGGTCCAGTTCAATAGAATCATGGCCTGCTGGCCACGGGCTTTACGCACAGGATGTAAGTATATCTGTTGTACACAGGCTGTATAAACAACATCCGTTTACCATCGGCGAACGGTTGTCCTAGAAAATCGTTTTACCAACTACCTACAGAGAAGGGGCGCCCGGTTGGAGCGCCCCTTGCTTAGGGTTTGCTTGGGTTTTGGATCGCCTGTGGACTAGCGGCGCTTGCGGGTGGCCGTTGCCTTGCGGACGGACGTCTTCTTGGACGGGGTCTTTTTCTCGGCCTGAGCGGCAGGGGAGACCGGAGTCTCCTTGGCGGGCTCGGTCTTTGCAGTAGCCTTCGGAGCGGTCTTGACCTCAGCGGCCTTCGGTGCCGGCTCGGCCTTTACTGCGGGCTTGTCCTCGGCCGTAGCCTCTGCCTTGGGAGCAGCGGCCTTGGTCGTGGCCTTTTTGGCCGTCGTCGTAGCGCGCTTGCGCGTGGTGGTCTTGGCGGCCGGCTTTGCCTCGGCCTTGGGCTCGGCACCCGCCTCCTCGACCTTGACGGCGGGCTTTGCAGCAGCCTTCGTAGTGGTCTTCGTAGCAGCCTTCGTCGCAGCGGCCTTGGTCGTTGTCGACTTCGTAGCCGTGGCCTTCTTGGCGGTCGTGGTCTTGGTCGTGGTCGTCTTCTTGGCAGCGGTCTTTACCGGAGCCTTGGCGGCCGGCTTGGCATCAGCGACCTCGGCCTTTACCTCGGGAGCAGCCTCGGCTTCTGCGGCCTTCTTAGCAGCGGCGGTCGTACGCTTGCGCGTGGTCGTTGCCTTGGCAGCAGTCGTCTTTGCTGCGGCGGTCTTGGTGGCGGCAGTCTTGGTTGTCGTAGCCTTCTTGGCCGTCGTCTTGCGAGTCGTGGTCTTCTTAGCTGCGGGCTTTGCAGCGGGCTTGACCTCGGTCTCTGCCTCAGGAGCAACCTCAGACTTCACCTCAGGCTCGGCCTTTGCGGGCTCAGCTTCAACCGGCTTCTCCTCGGCCTTGGGCTCCTCTGCGGCCACCGGATCAGGCGCAGCCTCAGGCTCGTCGACAACCGCCGCCGGGCGCTCAATCTCCGGGTGCATAAAGAAGTACAGGTCCAGATATTTATCGGCCGAGCGCGTCCAGCTAAAGTCCTGGCTCATGGCCTGCGTGACCAGCTGGTTCCAGGCGTCACGGTTATCCCAGAACAGGCGCGCCGCGCGGAACACCGCGTCGCCCATCTCGTCGCCGTTAAAGTTGCTAAACGAGAAGCCCGTGCCCTCGCCGGTAAACTCGTTGTACGGGATCACGGTGTCCTTCAGGCCACCGGTCTCGCGCACGATGGGTAGCGTGCCGTAGCGCATGGCGATGATCTGCGACAGGCCGCAGGGCTCAAACTTCGAAGGCATTAGGAACATGTCGGCGGCAGCATACATGCGCTGTGACAGCGCCGGATCGAACTCGATGCGTGCGGCCATGGTGCCGGGGTACTTGTCCTGGAAGTAGCGCAGGCCGTCCTCGTAGTCGCGGTCGCCGGTGCCCAGCACCGCCACCTGCACGCCGCCGGCCAGAATGCGGTCGAGCGCGTACATGACCAGGTCTAGGCCCTTCTGGCGCGTCAGACGCGTGACCATGACCATAAGCGGACGGTCGTCGCGAACCTCGAGCCCCAGCTCTTCCTGCAGCTTGGCCTTGCACACGGCCTTGCCAGAACGGTCCTCGACGGTGTAGTTGGCGGCAATGCGCTTGTCGGTCGCCGGGTCAAAGCCCGCGACGTCGATGCCATTCAAAATGCCCTGCAGCGCGTACGAACGCTCGCGCAGAACGCCGTCCAGGCCCTCGCCAAATTCGGGCGTCTGGATCTCGTTGGCATAGGTGGGGCTTACCGTAGTGATGGCGTCGGCATAGCGCAGCGCGCCCAGCATGTAGTTGATGCTGCAGGCGTCGCAACGCAGCTGCGAGGCGGCCGCGGGAATATGCGCCACACCCAGGATATCCTCCATCACGGTGTCGCTAAACTGGCCCTGGAACGCCACATTGTGGATCGAGAACACGGTCTTGACGCGCTCGTAGAGCGGCAAGCCCTGGTAGAACTCGCGCAGGAACACGGGCGCCAGTGCCGTCTGCCAGTCGTTGCAGTGTAGGATGTCGCACTCAAAGCCGGCCGGCAGGTGCTGCAGGCTCTCGGTGATGGCCTTGGAGAAGAACGCAAAACGCTCGCCGTCGTCAAAGAAACCGTACGGATAGTCGCGCGCAAAGTAGCGCTCGTTGTCGATGAACATATAGGTGACGCCGTCGTGCTCGAGCTTCTCGAGTCCGCAGTACTCATTGCGCCAGCCCAGGCTAACGTAAAAGTCGGAGAAGTGCTCCATCTGCGCCTTGTACTCGTCCTTGATGGTGGCGTACTTGGGCACCATCACGATGACTTCGGCGCCGGCGCGCACAAGCGCCGCGGGCAGCGAGCCCGCCACGTCACCCAGGCCACCGGTCTTAACAAACGGTGCGCACTCGGCCGAGGCAAACACGATCTGTATCTTTTTGCTGGAATCAGCCATATTGTCTCCCATGTTGCAATTCGAGAATAGCCGCCTGGCGCTAACCGGGCGGCTATTCTACATGTTACGAGCGATGTTGCGGTGCCAACGTTAACGTACGATGGTGGTATCGGAAGTTAACGGAGCCTTGCCCAGCACCAGGATGTTCTCGGGCGTGCCGCGAAGCTCGGTGTTGGTGGGGACCACGTTGTTCTTGTCCAGGATGGCGTTCTCAACACGGGCGCCGCTCTTGATGATGCAGCTCTGGTTGATGATCGAGTTGGTCACCGAGGCGCCTTCCTCGACCACGACGCCGCGCGACAGGATCGAGTTGCGCACGGTGCCCTTGATGATGCAGCCAGCCGAGATGATCGAGTTGCACGCGTGGCTGCCGGTCGCGTAGCGCGAAGGCGGAACGTCGTGGGCCTTGGTCAGGATCGGGCGCTCGGGGTCGAAGAGCTGGTCGGCCACGGTCTGGTCGAGCAGGTCCATGCTGCGGCGATACAGCGACTTCTCGCTAAACACGCCCACGACCTCGCCCTTGTACTCGTAGCTGCACACGTCGATGTTGCCAAAGTCGCCCTGGAGTGCCTCGAGCAGGTCCAGATAGTCGGCGGCCTGGTAGTGGTCGATGATCTCGAGCAGCGTCTCGCGGTTGACGATGCAGCAGTCCATAGAGGCGTTGTCGCCGTACACGACGCCGGCGCTCACGCCCGTCAGACGGCCGTTCTCGTTGATCTGCAGCTTGGTCTCGTCATCGACGTTGCGCGTGGCCTTGCAGTACACCACGGTCATCTGGGCGCCGGAGTTCTCGTGCGCATCGATGATGGTGTTGAGGTCCATGTTAAAGATGATGTTGGTGCCCATCATCACAACATAGGGCTTGTCCGAGCGCTGGAACAGCGTCTTGTTGGAGATGATGTCGCGCAGCAAGAAGCGCATGCCGCCCTTGGTGGTGCCATACGCGTTGCCGGGCACCATAAACAGGCCGCCCTTCTTGCGGTCCAGGCCCCAGTCCTTGCCCGAGCCCACGTGGTCGATCAGCGAGCGGTAGTTGCCCGGCATGACGACGCCGACGGTCTTGATGCCGGCGTTCATCATGTTGGACAGCGGAAAGTCGATCAGGCGGTAGCGGCCCAAAAACGGAACGGACGCGATGGGGCGGTCCTTGAGCAGCACGCTGCCGTAGGTCGAAGAGTAGTTAGCGGTGATATAACCGATGGCCTTGCGATTGATCATCGGATCATTCCCCCTTCCCGATAACGACGTCATTTCCAACGACGGCCGTATCCTTGGTGGTATCGACAGAGCCGAGCTTCACGCCCTCTTCG
>DBFBEA010000033.1:0-7801 GCA_048248475.1 Collinsella sp.
TAGATGGAATCCGCCCAGGCCCTTGATGGCGACGATGCCACCGCTGGCCAGCAGCTCAACGCAGCGCTCGATGATAGCGTCGCTGGCCTCGCGTGTGGTGCCGACGGCCGGTGTCGCGGACGAATTCCCGCACGCATTGCCGTTTACAGCCTCGCGCCACGTAATATGCGGCCCGCAATCAAAGCAGGCATCGGGCTGCGCGTGAAAACGCCGGTCGAGTGGGTCGACATACTCCGCAGCGCACTTGGGACACATGGGAAAACAATCCATCGACGTGGCCGCTCGGTCATAAGGCAGCGATCGGATGATGGTAAAGCGTGGGCCGCAGTTAGTGCAGTTGATAAAGGGGTAGTGATAGCGTCGGTCGGCGGGATCGAACAACTCGCGCAGGCAATCGTCACAGGTGGCGATATCGGGCGAGACGAGCGTCGTGTGCGCGGTCTGGTCCTGCGACGCCACAATGTGAAAGCCCTGCTCATCGGCAGCGCTCCAGCCGCCAGGCTCCAAATCCGCAATATCGACTCGCTCAACGCGAGCTGCCGCAGGCGCATGCTCAGAAAGCGCGGCAACAAAAGCATCGAGCGCATCGGCCAAAGCGTGCGCCTCGATATGCACGCCGTCGCCCGCATTGAGCACCCATCCACAAATGCCATGTGCCATGGCCTCGCGATACACAAACGGTCGCATGCCAACGCCCTGCACAATGCCCGTCACATGAATATGCACATGCCGCATGCGACACCCCTCATCAAAACCGACCAAAAAGGGACAGGTTTATTTTGGTAGGTAAAACTTCTAAACCTGCCAAAACAAACCTGTCCCTTTTTGGCAGGTGCGCTGCGGGAAATCCCGCTACAGCCCCAGGCTCTGCTTGGTGGCGGCGCAGGTGAGCTCGCCGTGCTTAACGCCGCGCAGGCCCAGCAGGCGGTCGGCTAGTTCGTAGACGCGCTCGCCGCGACCCTTGAGCGCCAGAATCTCCAAACAGTTGTGGTGATCCAGATGCACGTGCATGGTCGATACGATCTCGTCGGTGTAGTCGTGCTGCACTTCGTCCAGGCGGCGCGTCAGATCGCCGGTGTGATGGTCGTAGATCATGGTGAGCGACCCGATAACGTGCTCATCGGGCGTGCGCATCTGCTCTTTGGCGATCGAGGCGCGAATCAAATCGCGCACGGCCTCGGAGCGGTTGGCCACGTCGCCGCGGCGCGCGATCTGCTCGTCAAAACGGCGCAGCAGGTCGTCGGGTGCGGTAACCGAAAAACGGACCAGCTCGGAGCCGGAGCCACTACAGTGGCAGCCCGCGTCACCGTCCGCCCCGTGCGGATGCTCGTGCTCGTACCCGCAGCAGTGCTCGTGTTCGGCCACCTTACACCAGCTTCACGGAGCCGACGGAGTTGTGGTCGGCCTCGATGGCTTCCTCGTAGCCCTCGAGTGCGTCGTGGGCCTCGTGGAGCGCGGCCATGGCGGCCTCGAGCTTGGCGCCGATGCGCTCCATGTCAAAATTCTCGGTCGCATGCAGCAGCTGATGGCTCCACTCGTGAGCGAGCTCGATGGTGTCGTCGACCTGCTTGACGCTCATGGCAAGCTGGCTCATGTTCATTCCGACGTCATGCATGGAAAATCTCCTTTTGTATGGGGCAGTTCAGTGGTTCAGATTTTACTACGCCCGCTCTGCGCGCAGCTGCATAAGAAAACGGGTACGAGTCTGTGCGACCCGCACCCGTTCACTGGGGGCTGTTTGTGACTACCATACTATCCGTGGTTGCACTCGGTGCATTCAGAAGTCCGGCGAGCGGCGTAAAAGCGCTCATGGACGGCAGGCAGACGGCAACATGTAACAAGCGTATTACAGATGCTTCTCCAGCAGCGCCTGCAGCCTCGCCTTGGGCAGAGCGCCAACCGAGCGGTCAATCTCCTCGCCGTTCTTAAACACAATCAGCGTGGGGATGCTCATGACGCCATACTTCATGGCCAGGTCCTGGTTGTCGTCGACGTTGCATTTGGCAACGGCAAGCTTGCCCGCCAGCTCATCGGCAACCTCGTCAACGATGGGCGAGAGGGATCGACAGGGCCCGCACCACGGTGCCCAAAAATCGACCAGCACGGGCAGGCTGTCGTTAACGATGGAATCGAAGTTCTCGGGGGTAATCTGATTAATGTCAGCCATGGTGACCTCCATAATGCGACGCGGCTCGGCCGCGTAAAACTCAGTACGACCGTGCTTATACCCAGCCGCCCGCAAAGCAACCACTCGCGGGCGGCTCTTTTATATAATGGTGGGCACGCAAACGATTGGAGAGCGCATGCCCACGTCACAAAGCCAGAAAAAAGAAGCCATCGCCCAGGCGACCGAGCAGGAGCTCGCATCGCTCGCGGGTCGTGGCGTGCGTATCGCGGGCAACGCGTGCTCGCCGATCGTGCTGGTCAAAGGCGATCTGGACGAGGCCGAGCGTTCGGGTGGCGAGCTTGCCGCCGGCCCGGATGGCGCGGCGTTGCGCAAGGCGCTTGGGGCCATCGGCTACGCGCCCGAGGATTTTTGCGTGCTGGCAAGCGTCGCCGGCGTGGGTGATGGGACGGTCGCGACAGGCGAGGGCCTACCGTGCGAGCTGTTCCGCGAGGCGCTCGAGGCCTTGGACCCCGAGGCGGTCTTGCTGCTGGACGATCGCGCGGCCGATACCATGCGCGAGACCTATGCCGACATGCTTGTGGCAATCGACGACTTCGATACCGCTATGCTCAAGCCCGGCTTGGTCGCCCATGTGCAGGGCCGCCGCGTGCTCGCGCTCGACGGCTTTGAGGCGGCACTCACTGACAAAGCCGCCAAGCAGCGCATGTGGGCATACATCAAGCAGCTGACCCCGGCAGCCGCTCCGCTGTAGCGAGGCTGGCGGCAGCCCCTACATCACAGCGCGCAGCTCAAACCGATCGCCGTTAATGCGGAACTGACAGTTGCCGTTCATGCGTTCGACGGCAAGTTTGATGCTCCTGGTGCCAAAGCCGTGGCCCGCATGCCGGGTCACGGGCATGCCATCGACCATGCGCGGCGCGCGGTCAAACGTGTTGGAAACTAACAGCAGCAGCTGGCCGTCCTCTAATCGCAGGTCAAAGTCGACGAATCGCTTTCCTTGGGGTGCGGCGCTTGCGGCGGTGATAGCGTTTTCCAAGGCATTTGAGAGCACGCTAAACAGGTCGGCGTCACCTACGTGGATGGTTTCGGGTACGGCGGCGCGCAGGTTGGCGGTAATGCCGTTTCTATTGATATCCGAGTTAAATGACGAAAGCGCGATGTTTACGGTCTCGTTGGCGCAGAAGCGGCGTACGGCGGTGCGGTCGCCGGCTTCGCAGAGTTCGTCGATGCGATCGAGCGCCTCGTCGGTGTGGCCCTCCTCAATTAAAGCGGCCAGACCGCGTAGGAAGTGGCGCATGTCGTGGCGCAGAATTGACAGCTCGCGCCCAGATTGACGCCAAGCCTCGAGCTCTTTGATGGCGGCGCTGTCGCGGGTTTCGAGCATCCAGCGCTCTCGCTCGGCGGTTTCCTTTTCTTCGTATTCGCGCAGATAAACGGCAAGAAACATAAGGTAGAAGGCACAGAGCGCAAATGCCAAAAACTCAACCGTCACCACCGAGCCCGAGTGGAACAGCGTGGTGTAGACGTTGGTGGCATAGTCAAAGACGTAATAGACGAGCGGCAGGATTAAAAGGATGCCCAGCTCGGTGGTGCTTTTAATCGCCAAGCGTGGACCGATGTCGCCGGCCCAATGCAACAGGACGGCAAAGACGGCGAGTGTGGTCGCGATGCGCGCCAGGTAGTACGCGATCTGAGAATCGGTTGCGGCAAATGCGGCGATGCCCATCCAATTGCTGAACTGGCAGCTCAGATAGGCACTCGTAATGCCGAGCACGGCAAGCAGCGGGCTCAGGCGGTAGCGCGCGCACAAATAGATGACGAGCGGCAGATGCACGACGAGCGGATATACCTGGCGGGCGAAAAGCTCGCCGCCGACGGCATTGGCGAGGCCAAATGCGCATCCGGTTACGGCACCGACCAGCACCAGTTCAAGCACATGACGCCGGTTGATCTCGACACCGCACAGCGCCGCCGAGGCAAAGACGCCAAAGAGCAGCGTCGTGGCGTGGTGGATTGCCCAAGGGACCATTTCGACCGTTGCGGGCATTAGCGCCTCCCGCCCTCGAAACGCACCGCAAAGTAGGCGTCTTGGAACCCCTGCTTGCTGCTGCGCGACAGTGGAATGCACGCGCCGGAGCGCATGACGATGTCCGTGCGATCGAAGTGGTCGATGTTGCGCAAGTTGACCTGGTAACTACGGTGGCATTTAAAGAAGGTGGCATTTTGCGCCAAACGGTCCTCGACGCTGTGGAACGACTCGAGTGCCTCGATGTCGCGTCCGTCGCGCAGGTGGAAGACCACGTGCTTGTTGCGCGCCTCGGCATATTCGATGTCGGACAGGCGCAGGGCGTGGTAGCCAAAGGAAGTTTTGATTACGAGCTCGTCGGTTGCCGCCGGGCGCATGCTCGAAAGCTCGTCGAGCAACTGCGCCAGGCGTTCGTAAGTCACGGGCTTGAGCAGATAGTCGAAGGCACGGACCTCGTAGGACTCCAGTGCGAACTCGGGCGACGAGGTGAGAAACACCAGGCGCACGGCGGTGTCGGCCTGGCGCAGTTCGCGTGCGGTGTCCATGCCGTTGACGAGCGGCATGATCATGTCGAGCAGAATGATGTCGGCGCGCGATGCGGCATGGCGGGCCAGCAGGTCCTCGCCACGCGTGACGAGCGCAACATCGACCGCCGTGCCCGTCTCGCTCGACCAACGGTCGATCATCCGGTGCAGTCTATCTAGAAAAGCGACGTCGTCGTCGCAGGCAATAATCTTGAGCATTCTGAGCCCCCTTAGTAGTTCGATTTTGCCACATTGGGTGCGGACCGCTCGCGGAGGCGTGTCCCATTTGCGCCCCACGTCGCGCAACTCGCGCCGAGCGGTATTGCGGTGGCAAAAGATGCTTCCTGCGCTATCGAGAGCTCGGCTATCCTCAGCTTGCCAGTTCGAAAATGGACCTGCCATATGATTGAATCTTTATTTCAACTTTACACCTAGGTTTACAGCTGTCTTGTCAGCTGTAAACCTAGGTGTCATACTAAAGCCCCAAGATTCGCCAAAAGAGAGGGGCCTTGATGGCACAGAGCGCGAACATGGATGCATCGGAGCTTGCACGCGACATTGCGGCCGGCCTGGCATCGGCAACGACGGCAACGGAGCGCGCGGCATTGGTGCCCGCAGAGCTCGTCGAGGCCATTCAGCAACTTAAAACCAAACGCGACGCGGTGATCCTGGCACACTATTACGTGGCACCCGAGGTCCAGGCTGTGGCCGATTACGTCGGCGACAGCTTCTACCTGGCAAAGCTTGCCAAGAGCCTGCCGCAGCAGACCATCGTGTTGTGCGGCGTGGAGTTTATGGGCGAGAGTGCCAAGCTGCTCAACCCCACCAAGACCGTGCTGCTGCCCGAGCCGGGCGCGGACTGTCCCATGGCGCACATGGTCAAGCGCGAGACGGTCGACGCGGCGCGCGCCGAGTACGGCGACGACCTGGCTGTCGTCTGCTACGTCAACTCCACGGTTGAGATCAAGAGCTGGAGTGATGTGTGCGTCACCAGCTCCAACGCCGTCAAGATCGTGTCTGAGCTGCCGCAGCAGCATGTCCTGTTCATCCCCGATCAAAACTTGGGCCGCTTCGTAGCCGAGCAGGTGCCGCAAAAGCACGTCATTCTCAACAAGGGCTACTGCCCGCGCCACCACATCATCACCGTCGAGCAGATCGTCGACGCGACGGAGGCCCACCCCGACGCGCTCGTACTGGCGCATCCCGAGTGCAAAGCCGATGTGCTGGCCGAGGCCGACTACATCGGCTCCACCGCCGGCATCATCAAGTATGCCGAGGAGTCGGACGCCAGCGAATTCATCATCGTGACGGTCCGCGGCGTGCTCTACGAGCTCGAGCGCCGCTGCCAGGGCACCGGCAAAAAGTTCTACTTCCCCGCGGTGCAGCCCACCTGCGTCAACATGGATCTCATCACGCTCGAAAAGCTCGTGCGCTGCCTGGAGACGGGCGAGGGCGAGGTGCAGATCGGCGTCTCGGACGAGGCTGCCGACCAGGCAAAACTTACGCTCGACCGTATGCTCGAGTGCGCAGCGCGCTAGAACAATGTGGCATGAGGGACGGTTCCTTATGTCACATTACAAAGGAGAGGATTCCTGTGGAAACCAAGCAATACCCCGATATGGAGTGCGACGTCGTCATTGCCGGCTGCGGCGTGGCGGGCCTGTACGCAGCTCTCAACCTGCCGATGAGCACGCGCGTGATCATGCTTTCCAAGGGTGCTGTCGACGAGTGCGATTCGATGCTCGCGCAGGGCGGCATCTGCGTACTGCCCGAGGGCTCGGACTACGATGCCTTCTTTGAGGACACCATGCACGCCGGCCATTACGAGAACCGCTGCGAGAGCGTCGACATCATGATCCGCTCGAGCCGCTCGGTCATCAACGACCTGCTAGCGATGGGTGTGGATTTTGAGCGCAAGGCCGACGGCAGCCTCGACTTTACCCGCGAGGGCGCGCACAGCCGTCCGCGCATCGCCTTCCATGCCGATATCACCGGCAAGGAGATTACGACCAAGCTGCTCCAGGCCGTTCGCAAGCTGGATAACGTGCAGATTTTGGAGCACGTAGCCATGACCGATATCCTGACGGGCGAGCGTGACGGCGCCACGGTGTGTGCCGGTGTCGTCGCCGTTCCCGTGGACGAGGACAACTCGGTTCGTCCCGCCGACGAGCTGACAAATGCCGCCGAGGGCGTGCATGCCGGCGAGCCGTTTAAGATCCATGCCCGCCACACGCTGTGGGCGACGGGCGGTATCGGCGGCGTATACGACCACTCGACCAACTACCCGCAGCTCACGGGCGACGCCTGCTACATTGCTCAGGAGCATGGCATTAAGATGGAGCACTTGGACTACGTGCAGATTCACCCCACGGGACTGTTCTCGCCGCAGCCGGGCCGCACCTTCCTGATCAGCGAGAGCTGCCGCGGCGAGGGCGCGATTTTGCTCAACGCCGCCGGCGAGCGCTTTACCGACGAGCTTCAGCCGCGCGATGTGGTCGCTGCCGCTATTCGCGAGCAGATGAAGCAGGACGGTACCGAGCACGAGTGGCTGAGTTTTGCCCCCGTCGAGCGCGATGTGGTGACCGGGCACTTTGCCAACATTCGCGCGCGCTGCCTGGAGGACGGCCGCGACATCTTGGACGAGCCCATCCCCGTTACGCCCACGCAGCACTACTTTATGGGCGGCGTGTGGGTCGACAAGGACGGCCGCACCTCGATGCCCGAGCTCTACGCCGCCGGCGAGACGGCCTGCAACGGCGTTCACGGCAAGAATCGCCTGGCTTCAAACAGCCTGCTCGAGGCGCTGGTCTGGGGTCGTCGCGCCGCGTGGTATATGCGTACCGGCGAGTCACTGGCCGTGGAGCAGGCAGGCGATCCCGCGCTCGATGGCCGTCATCGCGCCCTGGGCGCCGACACCCTGGCAATCGATGATTTGGCCCGTGCCGCCGGCACGCAGGCCGTGGAGGAGTAGACCATGAATCCCATTACCATGAAGCTCGTCGTCGATGATCTGATTCTGCAGGCCCTGCGCGAGGACATTACCTTTGAGGACGTGAGCACGGCGAGCGTGTGCCCCACGGCGCGTCCCGCCACGGTGGAGCTTATCGCCAAGGCCGACGGCAT
>DBFBEA010000034.1:0-14053 GCA_048248475.1 Collinsella sp.
CACGAGGGATAAGGAGCAGCCATGTCCAACGCACCCACGCACTCTGTCCACAGCGCAATCGCAACAGGTCCGCTGCTCCTGCTCCTCTTCCTGCTTTTCGGCTGCCTGACACCGGGAGCCGCATTTGCCGTCGATGGCTACGATCAGCTCGGCTTCCGCACTATTAGCGATGATTGTGGGCCCTTCTTCATCGGCAAGTATGAAGCTCAAGACGCCTCGATTGCCTACTGCATGAACCAGGAGCGCCCCGGCCCCACCAAACCGGGCGGCCCATGGCTCAACTTTGATCAAGGCTGGGTGTGGCTCGACGACGAGTTCGCGGCAATCGTTTGTCACGGATATCCCACCACCACGTCGTTTGGCGGTTACCATCTTTCACCCGATCGCGCCCGCGCCGCCACCCAGCTTGCCGTATGGATGCTCAACGGCACTACCCATGTCGACGGCACCTACTCCTACACGACCGCTCAGGGTAAAACCAAGAGCGGACACTTTACCGCCGACAATGAAGTCGTGGCGGCTGCGCGGTGGCTCCACGACAGCGCAAAATCAGGAAGCATCAAAGCCGCTCCGCACCGCGCGCGACGCTATCTAGGGGCCGTATCGGGCGGCAGCAAACGTCAAGACATGCTCTATGTACTGCCGGCGGTCTCTGTTTCCTTCCAAAAGCAGTCTGCTAACACCGTTATTACCAGCGGAAACAATACCTATCAGTTTACCGGGGCAACATTCGATATTTTTGAGAGCGCCAGCGGCGCGCGTGTCGGCACCATCAAGATGGACAGCAACGGTCGAGCGCAAGCAACACTTCTGCCCAACACGGCATACTACCTAGTTGAAACGAAGGCGCCGGCCGGCTATGTCCCCCGCCACGATCGTATTGCCTTTACCACGGGGAATGACGGCGGGCGGGCCGCCATTGATGAACAGCCCGGCACCATCAATCTGCGTATCGTAAAACTCGATGCCGCGACGAATGCCGGCCCCCAGGTGGGATCTTCACTCGCAGGAGCAGAGTTCACGTGTGTGTCGCAATCAACCCCTGGATGGGCACAAATCCTCACGACCGACGAAAGCGGTCGGGCCACCCTCGCCGATGTCCCCTTAGGAACCTTTACCATCTACGAATCAAAAGCCCCCGAGGGCTACCTGCCATCCAACGACAGCTGGACCTATACCGTTGGAGCCGACCAACTCGGCGATTCAGGCGTGGTCGAGATCGAATCTCGCGTTTCCGATATCCCCATTGCGTTTAACCTTGAGATTTCCAAATTCAAGGATTACGGCAATAGCGACCAATCCGGCCTGGAGCAGCCGGCGGGTGGTGTTGTCTTTGAGGTTGTCAGCAACAGCTCTCAGCAGGTTGTTGGCACACTGACCACAAACATCTATGGCTTTGCCTCCACCAAAGATCAGCCCGAAGCATGGTTCGGCACAGGCAAGCGACCCGCCGGTGTCCACGGAGCCGTCCCATACGACCGTGCCGGCTACACGGTTCGCGAGGTTCCGGAAACCGTCCCCGAGGGTTTTAAACGTGCAGGGGAATGGACCGTCGGGGCCAATCAGATTTCCGACGGCGCCGAGCTTCAATATATCGTAGACAACCACGCTCTGTCGACGCATCTCCAGATTGTAAAACGCGATGCCCAAACAGGCGCTTCTGTTCCCCTAGCCGGATTCACCTTCCAACTCCTCGACAGCAATCACGAACCTGTCTCACAAACTTGCTGGTATCCAGCACATAACGTAATGGACACCTTTACGACTGACGCGACCGGGACCGTCACACTGCCCGAATCGCTCGTGCCGGGCACCTATTATGTACGCGAAACCTCGGCCAAAGAGCCCTATCTTGTCGGCGAAGAGATCGAGGTAAACATACCCACCGACATGAACCTAACGCCCGTTGCAATCGCCTCGTATTATGACCACGCCGCGACCGGAAACATCAGAATCGTTAAAACCGATGCCATAGACGGGAGCAGCCTCGCGGGCGCCGTCTTTGAGATCCGTGCCTCGGGTGATATCGTGCGCCCCGACGGTAGCATTGCCGCGCTCGACGGTGAGACTGTCGCGACCGTCACGACGGATGAAACTGGAGAAGCACGCGCGGACAACCTCCCACTGGGATCTGACACCGCACGCTACGAGGTTGTCGAGACTCAAGCGCCGGCAGGCTTCTTGCTCGATCAGACAACCCATATTGTCGACCTTACTTATGCCGACCAGAAAACACCCGTTGTAGAAGCACGGCTTAACGTATCCGACGATTACACCAAGGTTGATATCTCCAAGGTCGATGCAAGCGGTGAGCAGGAAGTGGAAGGCGCACAGCTCACCTTATATGGTCCCGATAAAACCGAAATAGACTCCTGGACCTCATCCGACAAGCCACACCGCGTCGAACATCTTGCACCCGGCACCTACTCGTTGCGCGAAATGATGTCTCCGCGGACCTATGACCTTGCCGAGGAGATAACGTTTGAAATAAAGGATACGGGAGAAGTCCAATCCGTCGCGATGAAGGATGCGCCCATCGAAATCAAAGGGCAGGTCGACAAGCGTCAGGAACTTGTCCAACCTATCGAAAAGGGCCTGTTGGCTAACGGCGATGGTAAAACCGTGCCGCGATGCAAACCAATACGGATGGGCTTTTCTCCTATACCATCGACGCTCGAAACAATTCAACTACCTGGGTTGATGAGTTCACACTTACCGATGATCTTGAGTGTGCCGAGGACGATACAGCGAGATTCGTCTCAATCGAAACCCCCGTCGCCATCGGCGACCTCAATGGTCTGTGCAACGTGTGGTATCGCACGACGCCGTTGGACTCGACAGACGTCGATGAGCCGGCAAACGCGACACTTGACGATGGGCACGAAAATCCTTGGCTTGAGTCCGACGAAGTAAGGGAAAGTCTGGGTGAGGATTGCCGCCTCGTCGATTACGACGGTTGGCACCTCTGGAAGGCGGATATCTCGACCACGGAATCCACCACACTCGAGGCGAAAGAACTCGACCTTGCATCCAATACCGTCGTAACGGGCATTCGAATTGAATACGGTGCGGTAGCCGCCGACTTTACGACTCGAAGCGATGCGGATTCTTGGAACCGCGATGATCTCAAAGATGAGCACGACGATCTTGACGATGCCAAAGCAATCCTTGGCACAGACGCTCGGGGCGCAATCGTGCACATGCAGGCGACGTCGGCTTATACGCCCCAAACCGCACTCACCAACAGCGCACACGTCGATCTTTGCCGCAACGGCGGCGGCGATAAACTTGAGTCACATGACGATGACCGTGTCATTCAACGCTGTACCCTACCGCAGGACCTACCGGCAACAGGATCAGCTCCCATCGCCGCTTGCATCACCGCGCTCCTGACCTCGGGTGCCGCAGCCCTATGGTTCGCTCGCCTTAGGTCGATCCCAAAGAAGCGCTAGCGCGATGAAAAAGCGGGCGAGCCAGTCCCCTGGCTCGCCCGCTTTCAATCATGTAAATCGCCGTATCTACTCTGCAGACGAAGATCCACCATCAACGATTGCCTGCTCGGACTCAGGAATCCCATCGGCACCCGTACTCTGTTCTTGCTCCACCTCTTCGCTGATTGCGGAGGCGGGGGTCGAGCCCTTTGCACCCACGATGTAGGCAGCCCCAAATCCTAACGCAATGGCAATCAAGGTCAAAATCACGTAGACAGGCCAATGGCGCTTAATATACGAAAACACGTTGACTCCTTAGAGCTCCGTCTACGAACGGCGGATAACCTCGGTCACGACCTCGGATACCGTGGCAATGTTCGTCGGGTTGACATTGTGGGGCAGGTCGTCCTCGGTACGAGCGCAAGCCAGACGCGTGCCGTCCACGCCGGCGATGGTGAGGGCTCGGCGGCTCGCCTCGAGCGCGGCATAGGCATCGGTCTTGGCATAGGGCATCTCGAGCGCGCCACAATCGACATGGAACGACTTGCACACCTTGCTGACCAGGTTCATGATGCGGCGATCGCCCTTGAGCAGCTGCTGTTCGCCCTCGACCGTCACCACCGAAAGCCTACCGGCGCCGACGGATTCAAGATTGATAAAGAATACGCCGCGGAGCTTATCGCGATGCGAAGCCAAGAAGGCCTTCATGCCGGCGCCATCACAATCCGAGGCGCCCGTTGCCACAAACCAGATATCGTGACCGAGCAGCTCATCATCGCCCATAGAGGCGACAGCCGAGAGCATATCTTCGGAAGAAGCGCCATCGGAAGACGTAGCGCCGCCCTTCCAGCCATCGTTATCGTCCTCGAAGTTATCCCACGAACCGATACCGCGACCGGACTTCTTGGCATCGTAATCGTCTTCGACGCCCAGCCAGTCACTCATGCTGTCCTGCTCGTTTTTCTTTTTACGGCCGAACAGACCACCCAGGCCGCGCTTACGAGACTTGGGTGCCGCCGGGGCGGGAGCCGAAATGGTCTCGATCGGCTGTGCGCCCGACGCAACGGGCATAGGAGGCGCAACGGGTGCCGATGTGGGTTCGGGGCCCTGGGCAGTAGCAAAGGGATCGTTGACCTGTGCGGAGGGGTCGGGAAGGTCGAACAGCGACGTGCGAGACGCAACGTTTGCCTGCTTCATAGACGGCAGCGACGGATCGGGGACCGAAGCCAGCGGAGACGAGGAAGGTGCAGGCGACGGTGCCGACGCCGGATCGGGAACATTCATCTGCGGGCGCGGCGATGCCTGGGAGGAAATCTGGGCCATAAGGGAATCGACCGTTTCGTCCTGGGTGGGAGCGACATTGGCAACCGTGGCACCGGAACCACTCGGGGTCGGCATGGTGAAAATCTGCGTGGAATAAGGCCTCGACTCATCCGTCTCGGGAGTCTCGGAAACCGCAGGCACTTCCTCCTGCTCGACCTCGGTCGAATCATCTTGCTCGGCTGCCGCGTATTGCTCTTCGTCAGAGTTGGCCTCGACGGGCTCGTCCTCGGCGGCATCTTGGATTTCGGCAGCATCAACAGGCTCGTCATCGTCTGCCACGTCGCCCTGCTCATCGGAAACAGGAAGGGGCTCGGCAATCGCGGTGCCCTGTTTTTCAAACGTTATCGTGGAATCGAACTGCGCGGCATCAAACGACATGGTGCTATCGACGTGCTGCTGAGCCTCGAAAGACGTCGTCGCTTCAACAACATCCGCGGACGCCGGTTGCTGGGACTCAAAGGACGTTGTAGCTTCGGCGGCTTCGACGGGCGCGGACTGCATAGCCTCGTTCTGCTCGAACTCTTGCGCCGCGAGCTCACGTGCCGCCTCGGCTGCCTGCTGCTGAGCGATAGCCTCCTGCTTGGCAGCCTCGCGTGCGGCAGCGCGCTTCTCCTCGAAATCGTCGACAAATTTCTTGCCCTTTGCAAACGCACCCTTAAAGAAGTTGGAAGCGCTGGCGCCAATCGACGAGAACGCGGATGCAATGTCGGCATGCGGCGTTGCCGCGGGAATCTCGGCCGAGAAATCAGTATCGCTCTCGTAAGACACGCGCCTCGGCTGTTCAACGTAATCGTCGTCAGACTCGTCCGCAACGTCTTGCGCCGGCGCGGCGGGAGCCAAAATGTCCAGTCCTGCCGCGGGATCGAACGCGGACACCGCCTCGGGATCGGCAACGGCAGCGGTAACCGCGGCAGACTCATCATCCGCAGCGACAACGGGCGCAGGCGCAGCCACGACGGGGGCAGGCTCGGGCTCAAACGTTGGCTCCTCGCCCTCCTCGTAATCGAGCGTGCAGGACTCGGGAAGCATTCCGAGCGCACGGATGGCATCCGAACCAAAGCGGATGTTGCCGGCGGCGTTGCGATAGAGCTTGGGCTCGGGCTCGGCAGACTCCTCCGCCGGCTCGGCAGCGGGAACCTCGTCATTGAACTCTTCGGCTTGGGCAGCCTGATTCTGATCCTCGGGCACGATAGCGCCGATCAGCGTCTCGTCGGCAGACGCACCCTCAAAGCCCTCGATTTGCTCGTCGAAAGCCTCACCCTGTTCGGGCTCGGTCTGAGCGTCGGGAGCAATCGGCTGACCGAATTCGTCCTCGGCGTAGGTAGGCTCTTCATACTCGATGGTGTTGCCGTAGTCGTTTTGCTGCTGGGCCGCGGCATATTCCGCCGCTGCGCGCGCCATTTCCTCGGCACGACGCTTCTGCTCCCCAAAATAGGTATCGAACGGAACATCGTCGGGAAACTCGTTTTCGCCCTGGAAGGGAGCAACGTTGTCCATAACGCCGAGCATAGCGGCGACAGAAGACTTGTTGCACACCGCGCCAGACGTATAGGGAAGAATGTGGCGGTTAGAGATGATGTTTACCGCGTTGGCGAGTGCAACGAGGGAAGCGAGGATCGCGACAATCCACAGCAGAACCTTGAGCGCGCCGGGGAGCGGCAGAATACGCAGGATGGCAACGGCAGCGGGGGCAACCGTGGCAACGGGCAACAGCTTGGCGATGAGCGCACGATACGAAGCATAAGGCTCGCGGGCGAGCAGCTCAGCACGGGGAGAGTCGTAGTGTGCGACAACGACCACCGGGCGGTTACGCGGGGACGCGAGCGGGCCCGAGGCCTTGTGGTAGGCGATGACATTTTGGCTCACGCCCGTCTTGCCCAGGCGCGAAACCACGGGGTGGCCCGTGCGCTCGAGCACGTAAAGAACGGCGCCGACAATGGCCAGCAAGGTGCCGACCAAGCCGATACCGCCGCCGATGCCCATCAGCAGGGCGCCGGCAAACGCAAGAATACCGGTAACGGCAAATGCCAACCTACTGGGCGCCGGGGCATTGAACTCCTGAACCTCGGGGTCAAAGCCGTGGTTGCGGAAGATCTGAGCGATATCTTCGGCAGCCAAGCGCTCTTCTTCGCTGCATGCCGGCGTAATGCCGGTGTTCTGCAGCAGGTGGTTAATATAGTTCTGGGTGTTCGCCATGTGCGCTCCACATCCATAATCCGACAAATAGGCCCAATGCATGCACATTAGAACCGTATATAGTCGAAAGTATACCCCGAGCGAGCGCAAACGACCGAATTCGGGCCATCTTAACGCCCCGAGCGGACAAGGATATAGCCTAATCTCCATATCGGACTAAAATCATGGCAGCAAACCACCTTCTCATGCGAGGACTCTATGACGGCAAGCGACACGACCGAGACAATTAAAAAGGGAAATTCGGAGCCCAGTTTCGATAAAACGGCTCAGCGCATCCTCAATCTTTTCTTTGTGCTCAATAGCTCCCCCGAACCGCTGACGACCGAGCAGATCGTCTTGGATTCTGACCTGGGATATGGCTCGGGCAATATCGACTCGGATAAGCGCAAGTTTCGACGCGATCGTGACAAGCTGCTCGAACGCGGCATCTTAATCAAGGAGGTTCGCCCCGCCGGTGCGCAGGAGACCGAGGAAAGCTCGTGGACAATCGACCGCGAGCACACCTTTGCAGCAGGCGGCCTCATCACCGCAGACGACGCCGATATCCTGCTCAACGCCATCGACCAGACACTAGCGGCCGGCTCGTCCACTTTTGCCGCACCGCTTGCCGATATTCGCTCCAAGATTGCCTATCTCACCGGTAGGACGACGGTGGACGAAGCACCAATCCGCCGCTCTCCCACCGTCGATGCGGTATGGAGCGCCTTTGCCGAGCGATGCGCGCTGCGATTTTTATATCAGAACGGACGCGGCGAGCAGAAAGAACGTACCGTCTGCGTCTACGGCATGTTCGAACGCGAGGGCGTGGCGTACTTCTGCGGCCTCGACAATGTCACCGACGGCATCAGGACATTCCGCTGCGACCGTATCGTTCGCGCTTGGCGTCCTTCGAAGGCCTACGCCATCCCTGCGGACTTCAATCTCAACGACTATCTGTTCTTTGAATTCGATTTTGCCGACCGACCGCCCGTTGCAGCCACGTTCTCGTTCGCCCCTCAGACGCAGATCGATATGATCAACGGCCTCACGCGCGGGCGAGGTGAGCTCGCACACACCGATGCGGGATGGACCTGGACCGTTGACGTGCGTGACCTTGAAGCCGCCGCCTCATTTTGCATGGCCCACGCCGTGGACGGCATGAGGCCCGTGGCCCCCAAATCGCTCAAGCAGGCGTGGAACCGCCTCATTGAAAGGACGGTGCACGAGCATGCCCGTGCGTAAACTCACCAGCGAGCAGAGACTCTCGCGCGCCATCGACATCATGGAGGCCCTCTACGCCGCCGGCGAGAGCGGCATGACACGAGCCGAGATTTGCAGCCGCTTTGACATCACAGGGGTGTCGCTCGACGAGATTCTCGAGATCGTCTCGACGCTCGCGGACCGAGAATCGGGCGCGCGCATCATCTGCGAATGCCGCGGCGAGCGTGTGGTCCTCACCGGCGACGCCGGGCGTGTTCTACCGTTGCGCCTGAGTGCCGCCGAGGGCGCCGTGCTCAACCATGAACTTGAATCGTTGGGGATCGAGCCGCAGACGGCAGCTCGGATTCGACATGCCCTTCTGCCCGAAGAGCTCGGCTATAACCAGCGCGTCTTTGACACCGTCAACCACGGGTCGCACTGGCAGCAGCTGAGCTGCGCCATTCAGGACGGTGTTCGTTGCCGCATCTCGTATCGCTCGATGGACGATGCGCGGCCACGCGAGCGTCTGGTCGACCCCTTGCGCATTACGGCAAACGGCGACCAAACATACCTGATTGCCTGGGACATCGCGGTCGATGAGCAGCGCACCTATCGCATGGATAAAATCGAGGGACTCACCTTGACGGAAGACTCCGTCGTGCCTCACACACCGGGCGTCGCATCCCTCCACGATTCCCTTGCCCGGACGCAGCGTAGCGCAAAGCTCTTGATGCCATTCGATATGGCGGAGCATCTGGACTGGGCCGGCATCACCCTAATCGAGCACAGCGGGGCAGACATGGCAACGGTAACCGTGCATTACGGCTCCGAGCGTTGGCTACTGAGCCAGGTAATCGCAGCGGGCGGAGCCATCCGCATCTTGGATGACCCCGCCCTGTCAAAGCGTCTGTGCGATATGGCAAAAACCCTCGTCTGTCCGCTTTAGCGCCGCCGCTCGTGGCGTGCGCGCCACAGTTGCAGATAGTGCCCGATCTGCGCCGATTCGATGCGCTGGTAGGAGCTCGTGGGCAGCGACGTTAAGAACTTCTTTCCGTAGCCCTTCGTCACCAGGCGCGGGTCGGCCAGAATCAGCACGCCGCAATCGGTCGACGAGCGGATAAGGCGGCCGGCCGCCTGCTTGACCTCGAGCACCGCCTCGGGCAGCGAATAGCGCGCCCAAGCGCGGTCTTCGCGCAGGTTGCGCTCGCACGAGAGCGGGTCCGTGGGACTCGAGAACGGCAGCTTGGGAATGATGACGCAGCGCAGCGTCTCGCCGCTGGCGTCGAATCCCTCCCAGAAGGCCTTAAGCGCAAAAAGCGACGAGGTCGGCTCGTTGATAAACCGGTCGCGCAGGCGACGAGGAGATGAGTTGCGCTGCTGGCAGTTGAGCTCCAGACCCGCACGGGCCATCTTGGGCTCAACGCGGGCGTACAGGTCTTCCATGTCGCGCCGATTGGTGAACAGTGTGAGCACCGATCCGCCCATGGCAAGATGGGCGTCGACCAGCACGCGCTCGAGCGCCGTAAGATAGCTCTCACGATCGCGCGGATCGGGGATATCGCCCGCAACGACTACAGCCATGTTCGAATCGAAGTCGTAGCTCGAGTCCAAGTGCAACGATGAGGATGTTGAAGCACCGATGCGATCGAGGCCGACCGCGTGGTTAAAGTGTTCAAAGCTTTTGGACACCGTCATGGTCGCCGAGGCAAAGATAGCCGTGTGAACCTCGGGCAGCCACTCGGTTGCCAAGGCCTCGCCAATGTCGATGCGCTCTGCGGTCATTGACTCTCCGCCGGCACGCAACCTGCGATTGACCTGCAGCGAATACACGTAGTGTTCATCGGTGCCATCAATGATGAGTTTGAGGTTCTCGGCCAGCTCGTGCAGGCGGCGCGAGATATCACCCAGGTCGACAACAACCTCGGGCTTGTCGGCGGCGACGGCTTGCACCAGCGCGTCGACGCTCTTGTCAGCTTGTTCCAATGCGTCGATGGCAGCGTAGGCCGACTGTAAGAAATCATTCCAGTCGTCAGATTCGCGCAACTCGGGGCCAATCCATAGATTGGCATTGTCATAACCCCCACGGGCACGGCGGCCGAGCTCGCGAACGCCATCGAACACGTCGGCGATTGCCATGCTCGCGCGCGCAACCGTCGACGTCGCCTTGGCAGTAAGGCCCAGATAGAGCGTAGAGCCCTCGGAGGTTGCCAAATCACGGGAAACCTGGCTTAGCGCGCCGGTGCTCGAGCCACCCAGGCGCTCAAACAGAACGCGTGATTCGTCCGCCGACACCACGCGCGCCCACTGACGGCGCGCCTCGCGCTCGATGGAATGGGCCTCGTCGATTACCCAATGACGAATCGGAGGCAAAATCCTGCCCTCGGCCGCGACATTGCGGAACAGCAGGGAATGGTTGGTGACCACCACATCGGCATGCGCCGCACGACGACGAGCGCCGTGGACCAAACATTTATCAGGGAAAAACGGGCAGAGGCGACGAGCACACTCGCGCGAGGCCGTCGTAAAGTCGGGGCGGTTGACGCTGCGCCACCGAATGCCAAGCGAGTCGAGGTCGCCATCGGCTGATTGGCAGACGTACGCCATAATGACCGCGACCGCCGTGAGCGTGTCCGCCGGATCGCGCTTGGTGGTAATCTCGACCTGGCCGCGGCTCATGCGCTCAAGCTTGCGCAGGCACGGATAGTGGTCATACCCCTTGAGAGCGCAAAATGACAGACCACCGTCTAGTTGCTCGGCAAGTTTTGGCAGCTCATGGTACATGAGCTGGTCGGCAAGATTGTTCGATTTGGTCGCAATACCAACCGTGATGTTGTTACGGCGTGCTGCCTCGGCAAAAGGCACCAGATAGGCCATCGATTTGCCGACGCCCGTGCCCGCCTCAATTACGCGATGTGTGCCCGTGACCAGCGCATCGCGGACCTCGAGCGCCATCGCGATCTGCTCATCACGCGGCTCGTAAGTGGGATACATGCGATTGACCAGGCCACCCGGCGCATAGTCTGCCTCAATCTCCTCACGACTCGGCATCTTGAGGACCGGCAGTTCGTCGGCGTCCACCCGATCGTCGGCGCGATCGGCCTTGAGAACGTCAGCACGAGCGGCGCTGAGAGAGAAGATAGAACCAGGGTTCTGCCCCGCCAAGAATGAGAAGATAGGACGATAGGACCAAGGCACATCCGGATGCATGTCGGCTAGGCGCGCCATGAGGCCCTGGGGCAAGTCGGTGAGCGCCACGAGCAACACACGCCATACTCCACACAGGGCGTCGACGTCGGCATTGGCACGGTGTGATACCGAGTCACAGCCAAACAGATCGGCCATAAAAGACAGCTTGTGCGAGGCCAGGCGCGGAAGCGCGATGCGCGACAGCGCCAGCGAATCGATCCAGATATCGCTCACGTTGACGCCGCCTTTGACCGACTCGATAAACGAGCGATCGAACGTGGCGTTATGTGCGATCACCGGGCAACCACCGACAAAATCGGCGAGAGCGGCGACGGCCTCAGCGGCCGACGGGGCATCTGCCACATCGGCATTTGTAATGCTCGTGAGCTCGGTAATCTCGGCGGGAATTAGCTGCTTGGGATGCACGAAGGTATCGAAGCGGTCGACGATCTCGCGGCCCGAAAGACGGGCCGCCGAGATCTCGATCAGCTCGTTGTCCTGCACCGAAAGACCTGTGGTCTCGGTATCGAGGACAATCACATCTTCCTCGATAAGGCCGAAGGACTGCGTTTTGGCGCGTTCGGCAAGCGTGGCATAGGAGTCGATGACAAACTGCGGCGTTCCTGACGAAACCGCGTCCTCGATTAGCATGCAATGCCCGCTCGACGAAGGCCCATACGGATCAGGCTGTCACAGACCTGCGGGAACGTCATGTCGTCTGTGTGGCGAATCTCATCCGGATACAGCGACGTATCGGTCATGCCGGGAATGGTGTTGGTCTCGAGGATGACGGGGCCGTCCTCGCTCACGATAAAATCGCTGCGCGAGATGCCCAGGCAACCGAGGGCCTTGTGAGCAGCACAGGCAAGCTCCTGAGCGCGAGCGTAATTCTCGGGTGAAATCTGCGCCGGAATACGATGGATGTCCGTAGGGTCGACATACTTCACGTCCAGATCGTAGAACTCACAGTCCTCGGGCTTGCGAATCTCGACAATCGGCAGGGCGCGCACGTCGTCCTCGCCGTACACGCCGACGGTGATCTCGGTACCCTCGATGCACTTCTCGACCAGCACTTTGTCGCCGTACTCAAACGCCTTGGCAATTGCCGCGGGCAGCTCGGAGGGCTCATGGACCAGGGAAATGCCATAGCTGGAACCGTTGACGGCCGGCTTCACAAAGCAGCGCTCGCCACAGACCTCGACGATATGATCGATATCGACTTCATCGCCCACCTCGAGCGCAAGGCCGGGGGCAATGGGGATGCCCGCCTTGGCGTATAAGAGCTTAGAGACCTCCTTGTCGGCACCGCAGGCGCTGGCAAGCACGCCCGAGGCCGTGTAGGGGATACCCAGGGTCTCCATGGCACCCTGCATGGCGCCATCCTCGCCGCCGGCACCGTGCATGGCGATAAACGCCACGTCAAAGCCGCCGGTCGCCATGGTTACCATAAAATCATCAGCGGCCGTGTCGAGCAGCTCCACCGAGGTGTAGCCGGCTTCCTTCAGTGCCACCACAACGTTCTTTCCCGAATTGAGCGAGATCTCGCGCTCGGCGGAATGACCGCCCGCCAAGACCGCTACGTGCATGTTCTCTAGGCTTTTACCCGGCATGGGCAGACTCCTCCTCTATAATTTCTGCAGCTGATACCATATTGTAGCGATACCCTCTACGTTTCCCCAAAATCGAAAGGCTTCCATGAATCCCAGGACTAAATCTCAGGACATTCGCGACTTGAGCCAAAACGATATTCGCGAGCTCGTGGCCGAACTTGGCCAGCCAGCCTTCCGCGCGAAGCAGCTCATCGAATGGGTCTTTGAGAAGAACGTTTGTTCGTTTGACGATATGACCAACCTTCCCAAGGCTTTCCGCGAGCAGCTTAAAGAGGCTTTTGCCTTTGACACGCCGACTGAACTAACCAAGCAGGTTTCCAAAGATGGCTCTCGCAAGTATCTGCTCGAGTACCACGACGGCGTTTCCGTCGAGACTGTCGGTATGCCCCGTCGTAACAAGCTTTCCGTCTGCGTTTCCACCCAGGCTGGCTGTGGCATGGGCTGCGCCTTTTGCGCTACCGGTCTCAACGGCCTCAAGCGCTCTCTGACCGCTCAAGAGATCGTCGACCAGGTACTTCATGTATCCAACGACTTTGGCGAGCGCGTCACGAGCGTTGTCTTCATGGGCCAGGGCGAGCCGTTTGCCAACTACGACGAGGTTCTCAAGGCGTTGCGAATCCTCAACGACCCCGATGGCATCGGTATCGGTGCTCGTCACCTCACCGTCTCTACCAGCGGCGTTATTCCCGGTATTCGCAAATTTGCCGACATCCCCGAGCAGTTCACGCTTGCCGTTTCCCTGCATTCCGCCATCCAGTCGACGCGCAATAAGCTCATGCCCGGTGTTAAGAAGTACACGCTGCTTCGCCTTCACGAAGCGCTTCAGCTCTACACCGAGAAGACCGGCCGCCGCCCGACCTATGAGTATGCCATGATCGAAGGCGTCAACGATACGAATCCCGAAATGCAGGCGCTCTGCGACTTCTGCGAGGGAACGCTGTGCCACGTTAACCTCATTCAGCTTAACGACATCGAGGGTAGCCCGCTCAAGCCGTCGCCGATTCATAAGGTTGAGGATCTTCAGCGTCGTCTTGAGTCCCGTGGCATCGAGACCACGATTCGTAACTCCCGTGGTAACGATATTGACGCCGCTTGCGGACAGCTGAAGCAGCGCTTCAAAGTTCAGAA
>DBFBEA010000035.1:0-2921 GCA_048248475.1 Collinsella sp.
GGCCTTGATCTGGACGTCGGAGTTGGACTCGGCGGTGCAGTAGAGCAGGCCGACCTTTTTAACGTCGGGCAGGACCTTCTGCATCATCTCGAGCTGCTCGGCGACCGGGGTGAGGTCGGAAGCGCCCGTGACGTTGGTGCCGGGCTTGTCGTTGTCCTGGACCAGGCCGGAGGCGGCGTAGTCGGTGATGGCGCAGCCCACGATGGGGATATCGGCCGTGGCGCCGGCGGCAGCCTGCGCGGCGGGCGTGGCGATGGCATAAATCAGGTTGACGTTGTCGCCCACAAACTTGTCGGCAATGGACTTACACGTGGACTGGTCGTTCTGGGCGTTCTTCTGGTCGATCTCGACCTTAAGGCCGCTCTCCTTGATGGCCTTGACAAAGCCGTCGTTGGCGGCATCGAGTGCGGAGTGCTCGGTGAGCTGCAGAACGCCGATGGTGTAGTCGGAACCGGCGGCGGCAGAGCCGGAGCCAGAGTTGCCGCCGCATCCGGCGAGCGGGGCGAGCGCGAGCAGGCCGGCGGAGACCAGAAGGCTCCTGCGGCTGATGGTGATGTCCTTCATATCATTACCCCCAGTATAAAAATGGCTGAAAACACTGCACTGGGACAAAGTGCAAGTGGAACTATAGTAGCGCTGATGTCCATTTTTACAACAGCCTGGCGGGTTTTTTAATACAGAATCGGATGGGCGGTACGGGTAGTCGAATGGGCGGCGGAGGGTCTTATGCGGCGGAGGAGGCGTCGTCCTCGTCTAGGGCGGCGAAGAGCTTCTTGCCGTCGAGGAGACGTGTGGTGACGTTTCTTATTCGGCCAATCTCTACGGTACGCAACGTGTCATCGGCGCCTCGGGCGTCGTAGACCGTTCCCAGCAGATACGAGATGCCATCGCGCTGCCTGATGGCAAAGGGACGGAGTGTCATCCGTGCTGCTTCGGTTTCGCCACGCGTCGTGACGCTCGAAATATCAAAACTCACCGTGGTTCCGTGGTCGATGGCCTGCTCGACGAGCTCGCACGTGTCGATGCGCTTGATGGGCGTGCGTGTTGCCTTGGTAGCCTTGCTGCCTGCGCTCGGAACGGGTTCGGGTGTATCGAGGTAGCCGCGAACGTCGGCACTCGCCATGGCAACTAAGTGCTGCGCCATGCTCTTGCGGATAGCGATAGGCGTGGAGCGGTTGCGCATGACCATACCGTGGAGCCGGATGATCTCTTCGTCGGCGAGCGGACGGGTAAGAAGTTTGTAGCCCACGCCGCGTTTGTACTCAATTTCGTATCCGGCATGGCGAAGCGCGGAGATGGCGGTGTAGATGCTGCGCCGCGCCGCCGAGATGGGCATGCGGGCGGGGTCGTCGGGATGGGCGAGGCGCCGGATCAACTCATCGGAAAGCATGGCCTTGTCCTCGCCAGTGTTTTCGCTTAATAGTTGCAGGATACGAACGGCGCGATAGGCTGCCATCGAGGCGGCGCCTCTCGTCGTGGTGTCGTAGGTTTCAACAGCGGCTTCGGTCATCGTGCCCACGTCCTTTCCGTTTTGGGTGGCGACGGTATGGAGCCTAGGACGCGGGGCTTTCCCAGGGGCGCAGGGCGCTCTGGGCGGTCGGTAGTCGTCGGCAAACGGCGGGTCGAGTTTTCAACAGCCCTGCTCAACTGACCAAAACCTTGCCAAAAGCTTGACGGATGCTGTTGAAAAAAGCGTCTCTCGACCGATGTCGAGAGACGCTTGTACGATGAGCGTTGGCGTGTGGCGACGCGAGCTAGTGTCCGACGATTAGAAGTCGGCGTTGCCCACGGTGCGCGGGTGCGGCAGGACGTCGCGGATGTTGCCCACGCCGGTCAGATACATGACCAAGCGCTCGAAGCCCAGACCGTAGCCGGCGTGCTTGCAGGAACCGTAGCGGCGCAGGTCAAGGTAGTACTTGTACTGCTCGGGATTCATGCCCAGATCCTTGATGCGGGCCTCGAGCAGATCCAGGCGCTCCTCGCGCTGGGAGCCGCCGATAATCTCGCCGATGCCCGGCACCAGGCAGTCGGCGGCGGCGACGGTCTTGCCGTCGTTGTTCATGCGCATGTAGAAGGCCTTGATCTCGGCCGGGTAGTCGGTCACAAAAGTCGGTCGCTTAAAGTGTTCCTCGGTCAGGAAACGCTCGTGCTCGGTTTGCAGGTCGATGCCCCAGCTCACGGGATAGTCAAACTTGTGACCGGCGGCGACGGCCTGCTCCAGGATTTCGACGGCCTCGGTATAGGTGACGCGGGCGAAGTCGGAGTTGGCGACATGGTCCAGGCGCTCGAGCAGACCCTTGTCCACAAACTTGTTGAGCATATTGAGCTCGTCGGGGCAGGTGGCCATAACGTCCTTAAGGACGTACTTGAGCATGGCCTCGGCGTTGTCCATGTAGTCGTTGAGGTCGGCGAAGGCCATCTCGGGCTCGATCATCCAAAACTCGGCGGCGTGGCGCGTGGTGTTGGAGTTTTCGGCGCGGAAGGTGGGGCCAAAGGTGTACACGTCGCCAAAGGCCATGGCAAAGTTCTCGGCATTGAGCTGGCCGGACACGGTGAGGCTTGCATGCTTGCCAAAGAAGTCCTGACTCCAGTCGACCTCGCCGGACTCGGTGAGGGGCGGATTTTTGGGGTCGAGCGTGGTCACGCGGAACATCTCGCCGGCGCCTTCGCAGTCACTCGTGGTGATGATGGGGGTGTTGACGTAGACAAAACCCTGCTCCTGGAAGAAGCGGTGGATGGCGGCAGCCGCGACAGAGCGGATGCGGAACACGGCGCGGAACAGGTTGGTGCGCGGGCGCAGGTGCTGCTGGGTGCGCAGGAACTCGACGGTTGCGCGCTTCTTCTGCAGCGGGTAATCCGGGGCGCTCGTGCCCTCGACCTCGATGGAAGTGGCAGAAAGCTCGAAAGGCTGGGGTGCATCG
>DBFBEA010000036.1:0-8571 GCA_048248475.1 Collinsella sp.
TGCCGAGCACGCAGATTGTCGAGATGAATTGGCTGGCGGACAACGTGGTAGGCACCATTCCGCAGCTCGACGATGAGCCGAAAGTCCCTGCCCTATGAAAATCCTTGCCATAGCCGATACCGAAGAACGATGCCTTTGGGAGTGCTTTCGCAAGGAACGCTTTGAGGGAGTCGACCTGATTTTGTCCGCCGGCGATCTGGACCCGGACTATCTTGAGTTTTTGGTTACGGTCATCAACAAACCGCTCATCTACGTGCGCGGCAATCACGATGACCGCTACGCACGTCATGCACCGGGTGGATGTATCTGCGTAGAGGACAGCGTGTACACGTACCGAGGGATTCGCATTGCGGGCCTTGGCGGGTCCATGCGTTATCGCGACGGCGCCAACATGTACACCGAACGCGAGATGTCCAAGCGCATGCGTAAGCTGTCGCGTAAGGTTAGGATGGTCGGCGGGTGCGACATTCTGCTTACCCATGCACCCGCCGCCGGTATGGGTGATCTGGACGATCTGCCGCATCGAGGATTCGAGTGTTTTAACACAGCACTCGAATCCTGGAATCCCGACTACATGGTGCACGGGCATGTGCACCAAAGCTACGGTTGCGATTTTCAGCGCGAGCGTCAGCATGTGTGTGGAACGACGATCATCAACGCCTGCGGCTATACGCAGTTTGAGCTCGACCAGACGCACTACCCCATCCGCGGCTGGCAAGCAGCTTGGCTCAACTCACAAACCATGCGCCGCGAGCTCAAACGCCACGAAGCCATCGAGTCTTCAACAGCCAGAACACCCTGGTAACCACCATAAAGGGGACACTGTCCCCTTTATGGTGCTTTTGACGCGATAGCAAGAAACCCGGTCCTGCACAAGGCAGAACCGGGTTTCTTTAGCAATGCTTGCTGTACTCAGGCAGTAACTAGCAGTTACTCAGCCAGGAAGTCACGCTGGACAGCGGGATCGACCTTGACGCCAGGGCCCATGGTGGAAGACACGGAGATGGACTTGACGTACTTGCCCTTAGCAGAAGAGGGCTTGACGCGCAGAATCTCGGTGTACAGGGCAGCGTAGTTCTCGACGAGCTGCTGCTCAGAGAAGGACTTCTTGCCCAGGGGCACGTGGCAGATGCCGTAGCGGTCGGCACGATACTCAACGCGGCCGGCCTTGAGCTCGGAGACCATCTTGGCGACGTCCATGGTCACGGTGCCGAGCTTGGGGTTCGGCATGAGGCCACGGGGACCAAGGATCTTACCGATGCGGCCAACCTTGGCCATCATGTTCGGCGTAGCGATAGCGGCGTCGAAGTTGATCTCGCCCTTCTGAATCTGGGCGACGAGCTCGTCGGAACCGATGATGTCGGCGCCGGCAGCCTCAGCCTCACGGGCCTTCTCGCCCTCGGCGAAGACGGCAACACGAACGGTCTTGCCGGTGCCGTGGGGCAGGGAGATGGAACCACGGATGTTCTGGTCAGCCTTACGAGTATCGATGCCCAGACGGAAGTGAGCCTCGACGGTCTCGTCGAACTTGGCGGTGTCGAGCTCCTTGATGAGCTTGGCAGCCTGAAGGGGGGTGTAGAGCGTGGCGCGGTCGATCTTCTCGGCAGCGGCGTTATAGCTCTTACCATGCTTAGCCATGTGCATTACCTCCTGTGGTTAAACGGGCGTGAGCCCTCCCACATCGTATCGTGTGCCCTATTGCACACATTTAACGGGCGCCCCGGTCGGAGCACCCGCCGTTACCATAAGAAATCGCTACTCAGCGATGGTGACGCCCATGGAACGGGCGGTACCGGCGATGATCTTCTTGGCGGCGTCAATGTCGTTGGCATTGAGGTCCGGCATCTTGATCTCGGCGATCTTGGTGAGCTGCTCCTGGGAGAGCTGACCAACCTTGTCAGCCTGGGGCTTAGCGGAACCAGACTTGAGGTTCAGCTCCTTCTTGATAAGGTGAGCCGCCGGCGGGGTCTTGGTGATGAAGGAGAAGGACTTGTCCTCGTAGACAGAGATCTCAACGGGGATGATGTCACCCTTCTTGTCCTGCGTCTCGGCGTTAAAGGCCTGGCAGAACTGCATGATGTTCACGCCAGCAGCGCCCAGGGCGGGGCCGACGGGAGGAGCGGGGTTTGCTGCACCAGCAGGAATCTGGAGCTTAATGACGTTGGCAACCTTCTTCTCAGCCATGGTCATTCCTTTCGAATCACGAGTGTGAAGTACTTGCTATATCGTAAGCACGCACGTGTTAGAAGCACTCCTGAGATGAGCAGTCACAGAAGAAGCACGCTCGCGCGAACGGACGAAAACTTAAGCGATGACAGCGACCTGGTTAAAGTCGAGCTCGACCGGCGTCTCGCGGCCAAAGATCATCAGCGTGACCTTGAGCTTGCCAGCCTCGGTGTTAACCTCGGAGACCTTGCCATCAAAGTCGGTAAGCGGGCCATCGGTGACGCGGACGGACGTACCGACCTCAATATCAACCGAGGTGCGCTTGGGCGAATCGCCCTTACCGGGACGACGAGTCATCTTGTTGTACTCGTCGCGGGAAAGCGGAGCGGGCTTGCCGTTGCCGCCTAGGAAACCGGTGACGCCAGGCGTGTTACGAACACACGTCCAAGCATCGTCATCCATCTCCATGCGGACCAGGACATAACCCGGGAAGATCTTGGAATCCTTGGTCTCACGCTTGCCACCCTCTTTAATCTCGGTGACGCGCTCCATAGGAATCTCGATATCAAAGATACGGTCCTGCATGCCCATAGTCTCGATGCGATGCTCGAGATCGGACTTAACGCGGTTCTCGTATCCAGAGTAAGTGTGAACGACGTACCAACGCTTAGACATGGTTTAGCCCCTCAATCCAGAGAACAGAGCAAGAGCCTCGCCAAAGCCAGCATCGAGCAGAGCGATGACGACGCCGACGACGATCAGAGAAGCGCAAACAACAACCGAGTAGTTCACGAGCTCCTTCTTATCGGGCCACGTGACACGCTTCATCTCGGACTTGACCGAAGCGAAATACTTCTTGGTGCGGGCGAAGAAACCAGGCTTCTCGTTCTTCTTGGACTTCGCAGCCTTCTCGTTCTTCTTGGCAACGGCCTTCTTGGCCTCAACCTTGGAGTTGGCGGCAGCTTTGTTGGCAGGTGCCGGCTGCTGAGCCTTCTTCTTGTTCTTCTTGTTGGCCATTTGGGTTACCTCCGCGCAATGCGCTTATACATGAGTAAACCGTAAGCCCCCAAGTGGGAGCTTACGGAATAATGACTGGCACGCCAGGAAGGACTCGAACCCTCAACACTCGGTTTTGGAGACCGATGCTCTACCAATTGAACTACTGGCGTATGTGACTAGAGACTAGCGAGTCTCTTTGTGCAGCGTGTGGTGACGGCACCAGGGGCAATACTTCTTGATCTCCATACGATCAGGCATGGTCGACTTGTTCTTGGTGGTCGTATAGTTGCGGCGCTTGCACTCAGTGCACGCAAGAGTAACTAGAGTACGCATGTATCCTGAACCTTTCATTTCCGCCCCGTACGGGCACGAGTTGTTACTTTATCAGCTCCACGTAAGCGCTGTCAATGAAAACCTCGAGTCAATTGGTTCTCGGTGGATCCATTCATATTTGGAACACATCAATGAAGCCATCGAGAGCTAATCGACGGTGCATCCAGGACCATTATCGATCCTCTCGACACCAGCAACGGCTCAATATCCATTGCAGAAAAGAACCCGGCACCCATATAAGTGCCGGGTTCTCTAAGTCAGCTATATCAAAGAGCTAATTTACTCAATGATCGTGGAGACGATGCCCGAACCGACGGTGTGGCCACCCTCGCGGATAGCGAAGCGCAGGCCCTCCTCCATGGCGATCGGGTGGATGAGGTCGCCCTCGATGGTGATGTGGTCACCAGGCATAGCCATCTCGGTGCCCTCGGGGAGCTTGACCGTACCGGTAACGTCGGTGGTACGGAAGTAGAACTGAGGACGATAACCATCGAAGAACGGGGTGTGACGGCCGCCCTCCTCCTTGGTCAGAACGTAGATCTCACCGGTGAACTTGGTGTGCGGGGTAACCGAACCGGGCTTGCAGAGAACCTGGCCGCGCTCGATGTCCTCGCGCTTGATGCCGCGGAGCAGCAGACCGACGTTATCGCCAGCCTCGCAGAAGTCCATGGACTTACGGAACATCTCGATACCGGTAACGACGGTGTTCTGGGTATCCTTGATGCCGACGATCTCGACGGGCTCGTTGAGCTTGAGCTCACCGCGCTCGACACGGCCGGTAGCAACGGTACCACGGCCGGAGATGGTCATAACGTCCTCAACGGCCATCAGGAACGGGAGGTCGTTGTTACGAGCAGGCGTCGGGATGTACTCGTCGACGGCCTTCATGAGCTCGCGGATAGCGTCCATCCACTTGGCGTCGCCCTCGAGAGCGCCCAGAGCGGAACCACGGATGACGGGGATGTCGTCGCCGGGGAAATCGTACTCGGAGAGGAGCTCACGGGTCTCCATCTCGACGAGGTCGATGAGCTCGTCATCGTCGACCATGTCGCACTTGTTCAGGAAGACGACGATGTAGGGAACGCCGACCTGACGGGCGAGCAGGATGTGCTCGCGGGTCTGAGCCATGGGGCCGTCGGTAGCGGCGATGACCAAGATAGCGCCGTCCATCTGAGCAGCACCGGAGATCATGTTCTTGACGTAGTCAGCGTGGCCCGGGCAGTCAACGTGAGCGTAGTGACGGGCAGCAGTCTCGTACTCAACGTGGGAGACGGAGATCGTGATGCCGCGCTCGCGCTCCTCGGGAGCCTTGTCGATGTTCTCGAACGCAGTGAAATCAGCCTTGCAGCCCTCGGTCTCGGAGAGAACCTTGGTGATGGCAGCGGTCAGCGTGGTCTTGCCGTGGTCGACGTGACCAATGGTGCCGATGTTAACATGCGGCTTAGTGCGCTCAAACTTCTCTTTGGCCATAAAGCCCTCCTCTAAACAGGTCGTCCCCGGACGGGACTTTGCCTTTATACCATAGTGGCCTCTCAACATACTATTGAGAAGCCACCGTGTTACCTATGGTAGCGGTGACTGGATTCGAACCAGTGACGCCACGGGTATGAACCGTGTGCTCTAACCAACTGAGCTACACCGCCGGATGGAGCCTGCAACCAGACTTGAACTGGTGACCTCTTCGTTACCAACGAAGTGCTCTACCGACTGAGCTATACAGGCACTTGACGGGTGGGAGCTATAGGATTCGAACCTATGTAGGCAGAGCCAACGGGTTTACAGCCCGTCCCCATTAACCACTCGGGCAAACTCCCAATCGTTCAAGTATCCGCAGGTCCTTTGGTCTTTTGGACCGCCGCCCCCGCGAACGAAAAAGATAATACGATGCAACCTTGGGGGCTGTCAACGAAAACCTCTAGATACACGGTGCCGGGCGTATCTATATAGCTGTGACCTGCGGTTTTGTTGAGTTTGGATATGAAGGACGGTGGTTTTGGATACTGAGGTGACGTTTCCCTAGGTAACACTTTGGTGTAGTGGAGTACACCTTCAGGATCGAACTTCGATAACGGCTTATTTGCACCTATATATAGGTCGAGATCGGGCTTCCACGCCACGATCGAGCGTGGATTATCTCCCACTTTTAGCGCGGCTCTAAGGCCAAAGTGGCAGATTATCCACGTTCATTCTCCAGGCGAGAGAACTGTAAAGCCGCAACTACTCGGGCCAGGCCAAAGTAGACCCATAGAGCGGCTCCCCCTTGGTGCAGGGGTAGCGACTCAAGTAACACGACGATAGCAAGTCGAAAAAATAAGTCATGGCGTATTTCGAATAAACGCCGAGTCGGTCAATTCCGTTTCCCGCATTACCAAGACGATATACACGGTCAAAAGACCTCGATTTGTCATCGTTGCTAAACGCAGTAATTAGAATCTTCCTGCCCGAACGGCAATCAAGATACTCACGCGCCTGTGACGCAAATAGCCCGGAGACCGATACGAGAATTATCAATGACTGCGAAGCGTCTCCCATGTTTTTCAATTCCGCGACGTTAGCCCCAGCAACTATGCGAACTATCTTGCCCGCATAAAACATTTCCTGCTGAAATCGTACGAGATTGGCGCTCACATTATTGGTGCACCAGATTTCAACGTTTTTATGGCCATCAATTTCGTCGACAAGATGCTTAATAGCGATATCGGACACGCCGCTTTCAACCTCAGCGAACATCTCGATCATGCGAACGTCGAGCTCTGCCCTGTACTCCTCGTAGCCAAATTCCTCCTCTCGATGGCTTAAGTCGCTTGGAAAGACTGACTGAGTAAATGATTCTTTCAAATCGCTAAGAGACTGGTAGCCCAATCGATTGCAGAAACGACGAACAGCGGAACGGGTCACGAATGCATCGCGGGTTATTGCGGCAACATTGATTTCGCTCGAACGCCTAATGTGAGCGATGAGATATCGAGCGATGGCGGCATCGTTTGACCCAAACTCGCTGTTGATGATGGAGCTAATGCGATTGAGCACATCGAAGTCATTGATATTCACGTGATCCCTCTTTCCGCTCTCCTCGAAATCATGATTCATTTATTGAATCAAACAGCTTTGGTCGTTCTCCTATGATTCAAATCAGTTGACGTCATCTTAATCATAATTCCGCCACACGTATCCACCGTGTTGAATGATGGAAAGGGGATTCATGGGCAACGTGAACAACATGCCGTTTCTCTGGGGTTCCGCCACGGCGTCTTATCAGTGCGAGGGTGCCTGGAACGAAGACGGCAAAGGCCTTGGTGAGTGGGATTTCTTTAGCCACACAAGCAATAAGAACATCAACCATGTTGACGGTGATGTATCTTGCGACTTCTACCATCGCTATGAAGAAGATATCCGCATGATGAAAGAAGGCGGACAAAACACCTATCGCTTCTCTCTTTCATGGAGTCGAATCATCCCCACCGGTATCGGCAAAGTGAATGAAGAGGGTATCGATTTTTATAATCGGGTCATTGATTGCTGCCTCGAAAATGGCATAGAGCCCAACGTTACGCTGTTCCATTACGATCTGCCATTCACGCTTGCTTGCAAAGGCGGATGGCTGAACAACGACATGGCAGAGTGGTTCTGCAAATACGCCAAGATTTGCTTTGAGCGCTTTGGAGACCGCGTCAAAATCTGGGCTACCGTTAACGAGCCGCATTTCTACAGCTACTGCGTAAACATGTTGGGCAACTATCCCCCCAATCGATCGCTCGATGTTCAGTCGTACATGCAGTTTCAGTACAACCTGATGCGCGCAAGCGCACTCGCAGTCCGAGCATATCGTCAAATGGGCTACGACGGCATCATCGGCGCCGTCCACGATGGCGGCGTTGTCGAACTCGACCCGGCAACCGAGCACCCCGATGACGTATTTCGATACGCAGACTTTTTCGCCAATCGCATGATTCTGGCACCAGCGCTTCAGGGTCAACTGCCGCCAGAAATGGACGAAATCCTTGAAAAACTTGGCGTCTCGCTCTATCGATCCCCAAATGACGTAGAGGAATTCAGCGACGGTAAAGTCGATTTTATTGGACTCAACGTGTATTGCCGAGAGTATGTAACCGACTGGCACGGTGGAGAGCTTGCCGTTTCGGCGAACAATAAGGGCGGTTCGAGCAAAAAGGTCGAAGGAAAATGCATTGCGCCCTTGTTTGAAAGCGCCCGCGACAGCAATGTTCCCCGCAATAAATGGGGCCGCGAAATACTCCCAAGTTGCATGTATTCAACCATCATGGATGTCCACGAGCGCTATAACGCGCCCCGCATCTTTATTACGGAAAACGGACATGGCGCCTATGAGCAACCAGACGCAGACGGAATGATCCACGATGATGACCGCATCGAGCTTCTGGGCCAGTTCATCGAGCACATGATGAGGGCTAAGCGCGACGGCGCGCGCGTTGAGGGCTACTACCTCTGGTCGACGATGGATCTGTATAGCTGGATCAACGGCTACGAAAAACGATACGGACTTGTCCATATCGACTTCGAGAACAATCTGGAGCGCACCCCCAAAAAGAGCTGGTATTGGTACCGAGACCTTATCTCGAAGTATCAGGAGCAGGAAGGTTAGGAGAAAGAGATGAAATATCAGGCAATGTCCGAAACAGTCCTAAAGGCTGTTGGCGGCAAAGAGAACATTACATCGGTAACTCATTGTGCGACGCGCCTTCGCATCGACGCACGAGACACCTCGATCATCGATCTCCAGCTCGCCAAATCGGCCGACCAGGCGCTCGGGGCAGTAGTCAGCGGTGGCCAGCTTCAGGTGATCATCGGCCCCAACGTCACCGAGGCTTACAACGACTTCCTCGACTTCGCGGGAATCGAAGTCGGCGGCGGCACGGTTGCCGACGATGCCCAAACCGCCAAAGACCTTGCAGAAGGCATTAAAAGCGGTAACACCGCCATGGGCTTGATTGAGAAATTCGGGAACGTCTCTGCACAGGTATTCATGCCCATCGTCCCGGCGCTCATCGTTGGCGGACTCATTCTTTCGATCAAGAATCTCCTGGTCAATTATTG
>DBFBEA010000037.1:0-6878 GCA_048248475.1 Collinsella sp.
GAACAACCCTGGCCGCCTACCGACAGCTCGAGCAGCGTACCTTAATTGAATCAAGCACTCGTCCCATGTCGAAGCAAGCGCGCATCGCTGTTCTATTTCAACAGAGACCCGGCGTCATTAAGAAATCCGACATCCGGTCCAACTGCCCCGATATCAGCGAGGTAACCGTTAAACGAACCCTCGGTCAGCTTGTTAGTTGCAGCGCAATCGAAAAAACAGGAGCGGGTCGTTCGACGGGCTACATACTCAAAGACGTCCATGCTCTAGAACTATTCTTGCAAGCCACAATACCCGATGGCGAGGCCGCAATAACAAAAGAGGCTCCAAAGGATAAGCTCCTTAAACGTGTAAACCACGCCGAGGATGAAAGCAGAGAAGGGCTCTATGAAGACTACGATTCATTCTCAATGGACATAAAGACGAAATACGGAGTCTAGTCATATCCCAAAATAGCCTCATCCTTGTTGCCCAAAGTTATTTGCGCGTCATTGTAAAGCGGTACCCCCGCGCCGGCAGGGGGCAGAAATATCGCCTGCTACGCTAGCTAGCAGATGACCTGCGTGTGTTCCTCGATGGCGACACGATCCTCGGCGGCAATACTCGGCTCGCACACCACGGCGTCCAAACTGTCCAGGCGGCAGAAGGTGTAGAAGTCGCGCTTGCCAATCTTGCTGGAGTCGGCGATCAGATAGCGCGAGTCGGCCTTGCTAAAGGCGAGCTGCTGGATACGACCCTCATCCATATTAGACGTAGACACGTCGCCATCCAGAATGCCGTTGGCGCCGATAAACGCCGCATCGATACCCAACGCACGCAGAGTATCCTCGGCCGTTGGCCCCACAAAAGCGGCGGTGCGGCGACGGTACATACCGCCCACGAGGCACAGGTCGCAGTCTTCGCGCGCCTCGAGCAGGTTAAACACCGAAAGCGAATTGGTCACAATGCGCAGGCGGCACGCCGGCAGCATTGAGGCCATCTGCTCAACCGTAGTGCCCGTACCCAAAAAGATGGTCGAGCCTTCCTCGATAAGTTCCACAGCACGGCGCGCAATCTGCAGTTTTTCCTCGGCATGCTTGGTGCGCTTTTCGCTGTGCGAATACTCATGGCGCAACATAGCGTGCGGACGGCCCTGCGCACTACGGGCGCCGCCGTGTACGCGCTCGATCTCGCCCAGGCTCGCAAGCTCCTCAAGATCGCGACGGATCGTCATATCCGAGACACCCAGTGCATCCGAAATCTCCTTGACCGAAACCGTGCCCTGCTCTTCGAGCAGCTGGCGAACCCTATCCTGTCGCTCTGCCTTAATCACGATGAATCCTCGCCGTTCTATGCGTGCATATCATTCAAACAGTAACGAACAAATTGTAACAGACCCGTGCGCGTCATAATGAACGCCCATATAGCTCCAATCATCACTTTTTTGAGAAAAATACCCCCTGCTTTAGTGGGGTGTAGTGATAATCTCGCCTGTTCGCGCTACAGTTTGTCGGAAATACCTCGATGTTAGGAACCAAATGATCACTTCCGAGCTTTTCGGCACCGCGCCGTGCGGTACCCCTGTTCATCGTTACACCCTCAACGGGCCCGAGATCTGCGTTCGCATTATGGACTATGGCGCCACCGTACTTGGTATCGATGTGCCCGACATTCCCGGCAACGTTCGCGATGTGGTGCTGGGCTTCGATAAGCTCGAGGATTACTTTGACAACCCCGCCTGCTTTGGCGCGACCATCGGCCCCGTGGCAAACCGCACCGCGGGCGCCACGATCACCATCGCCGGCACGGACTGGCATATGCCGGCCAACGAAGGCGTCAACAACCTGCACAGCGATCTTGAGCATGGCCTGCACAAGCGCGTGTGGGACGTTGAGCTAGACGAGACTCACAATGCCGTGCACATGACCACCTCGCTTGAGGATGGCGAGCTGGGCCTGCCTGGCAACCGCACCTTTACGGCCGTGTTTACCGTTACACGCACCGGCGTCTTTCGCATCGAGTATGGCTGCGAGAGCGACCGCGCCACCTACGTGTCCATGACCAACCACACGTACTTTAACCTTGCCGGCCATAACGCCGGCATGGACTGTGAGCACTTCTTTGTTGCTAACGCCGCCCACTACCTGCCCGTTAACGAGCAGAGCATCCCCACCAGCGAAATCGCTCCGGTCGAGGGCACGCCGTTTGATTTCCGTGAGCTGCGCCCCGTCGCGCCTGGCATGGAGGCCGACGATCCCCAGATTAAGCAGGCACGCGGCTACGACCACTGCCTGTGCATCGATGGCTATCAGTACGGCCGCAATCTGCGCCGCGCGATGCACGTCGAGGAGATGTGGACCGGCCGCGAGCTGGACTACTACACCACTGCCCCGGGCGTGCAGCTCTACACCGGCAACTGGCTGGGCGACGAGCACGCCAAGGACGATGCCAACTATGGTTGGGGCGCCGGCTTTGCCCTCGAGGCAGAGATGTACCCCGACACGCCGCACCAGCCGCTGTTCCCGCAGGGCATTGTGGGCCCGGGTCACCCCTACAGCAATGTGATCGAATACCACTTTATGAGGCACTAAGCCCATAACGCAACATATCGCACAGCAGCGCCCGCCGGCACCACCGCCGACGGGCGCTTTTTCATGCATAAATCCTTTTTTCGATGCCACCGAATTGGTGACATAACAAAACTATGCCGGTTTACTACGATGAACCCACGATGTCCGACCACGCGCTGGTTTATAAAAAATTAGCAACTCGTCTACCTGCGGTTTTATTCTCCGCAAATTTGGCATGCTCGGCGATAAGCAATTCATCGTAGTAAACCGGCATAGTTTTGGCAGACGGCGCCACACAGACCCCCTACGAAGGCAAAATGATCCCTTTCCCTCCGTCCCCAAGGGATCAATTGAGCAAGGCTTCGATGGGGTCGGGGTTGGAGCTGGGAAGGTAGCGGATTTCTAGCTCTATGCCGAGCTTTTGCAGCTCTCTGAGAGCAGCGACGTCTGTGTCGTCTACGGCAACCGCGGGCGTTATGAGGCGCTTGCCCTCCCCTGCTTGCATATGGCCAATGCTGATCTTGGTTATTGGCACACCGCCCTTGACCAGCGCGAGCGCATCCGCGGGCGACGCCACCATGATGAGAATCCATTGGCGTGGCGTTGCGGCATGAATGACGTCGATGGTCCTTTGCACCGAGAAAAACCGCGTCCAAACGCCTTCTGGCGCCGCCACCCTCATGGGTGCCCATTGGCGCGAATCCGCCGCGATCTCATCGTTGACGATTAGGATAAGGTTGGAACCTACGGCTTCGTTCCACAGCGCAACGTCTTGCCCGTAAATGAAACGATCATCGATGCGTGTGAGAAGAATCTTGGGTTGACCCATCACTGCCCCATTCTGCTTGAGACCCGTAAGAGCAAGACATCGCGTCTCCAATATTAGTGCATTTAAAGTGAGAAAAGCCGTCAGAACACTTGCGCGGATGTGTGATGTCCCGTATCATAGACAGCCGTTGACGCCTCAGTTGCGTCACCACATGGCCGCCAGCGTAGCTCAGTTGGTAGAGCACCGCTCTCGTAAAGCGGGGGTCACCGGTTCGAGCCCGGTCGCTGGCTCCATTGCACAAGATAGCCGCCTTCGGGCGGCTTTTTTGTTGCCGATTTTGAGTGCTTGCGCACCAATCCACGTATCGTAACGGCGTCAACTCCCCTACTCAAAAACAGAAAGCCCCGCCAACCGCAATCCCCAAAGGAACCGCGATCAGCGGGGCTCAAGCGCGCTCCTCCAAGGGATAACGCTCACAACGCGAACAACTCAGCCGAGCAGCGCGCTACTCCTCCCAGTAAGCATCTGCAAGCAGCTTAAAGCAGATCTTCTTGACCGGCTGTGCGCCATCGCCCGGGAACTCGAGCGTGGGCATGTGAGGCTCGCCGGCAACGAACAGCGCAAACTTGTCGTCGGCAAGATCGCCGGCAATCGAGGCGTCGGAATCGACCAGATCGTAGTCGTCCTTCTCGTCAAACTCCTGGACCAGCGTCAGGCTGCCCGTAGCGACCTTAAAGGCCTCGCGACCCTCAATGTCGATCTGCAGATCGTGATAGCGCTGATGCGTCTCGTAGTGAGCCTCGGCCTCGGGACGCGTCGTGGGAGCCATGACGTTCGCAAAGACCTTGTCGCCCAGAATCGGATGGCTGCCGACCTCGAGCTGCGCCGGGTCGTTCTCCTCGAGCCAATCAATCAGCACGTCGAGGCCCTTGAGCATTCCGCGGTATTCCTCGATATCGCCCAGTGCACCGTAAATCATCTAAATCCCCTCTCGGATCGTTTCTTTGGCAGCTACTCGGCAAACGCGTTACCGACGCTGTTGCCACCCACATACGTCTCGACCAGGGTAAGGTCGGGATCGAACACGACAACGTCGGCGTCGCGCCCCGACATAATGCTATCGCACTTGTCGTCGACATGAGCTAGCAATCGATGCCGGGGCCGACGCCCAAGCCCTTACAGCTCGGTCACGACAACGCCGTTGTAGACCTCGTCCCAACGGTCCATGACCAGATGGCCGGTCATAGGATCCATGGCATTGAGCTTGCCGCAGGTGTTGGCGGTACGCAGCACCGTCTCGTCGTCTGCGCCAGCAGCGATGGCATGCGCGAAGCCTGCGATAGTGGAGTCACCAGAGCCCGTGGCGTTAACGGCGGGGATATCGGGCGTCTTCGCGCGGAACGCACGGCCATTGTGGAAGCCCACGGAGCCGGCAGCGCCCATGGATACGACGACCCAGGGGATATCGGAGAAACGGGCGTCAGAGGCGAGCGCGGCACGGAGCTCTTCCACATCGTCGGTGGTAAAGCTCGTGCCCAAAAGGCCGTTAATCTCGGTCAGGTTAGGCTTAACCAGCTCGGGCTTGACCTCGGACTTGAGCGCTGCCTCGAGCGAAGCACCCGAGGTATCGAGCAGCACCTTGGCGCCGGCGTTCTCGGCAATGCCCGTGATCTTGGCATAGTAGTCTGCCTCGACGCCGCGGGGCAGCGAACCCGAGATGGTAACGACGTCGGCCTTACCCGCAAGCTCGGTAAACTTGGCGGTAAAGGCATCGAGCTCCTCGGGGGCAATCGTCGGGCCGCTCTCGAGCAGCTCGGTCTGGTTACCGGCATGAAGGATGTTAAGGCAGATGCGGGTCTCGCCCTTGATGGGCACAAAATCATTCTTAATGCCATTGGCATCCATGAGCTCGGCCATATAGGCGCCCATATGACCACCAAGCAGGCCGGTTGCCACAACGTCGTCGCCCAGCTGACCAAGGACGCGGGCTACGTTAAGGCCCTTGCCGCCGGCGGTCTTTTCGGGCGTCACACGGTTTACGTCGTCAATAACGAGCTCATCGAGCTGATAGCGCGTATCGACGGACGGGTTCATCGTAACGGTGAGGATCATTTCTAGCTCCTTATCTCGCAGGCTCCTTATGCCTTGCAAAACGAATTGGCTACATGCGACTACAGAATCTCGATCGTGAACGAGCGCACGATGGTTTCTTTGGGCTTGGCGATAAGGCAGCCGCGCTTGTGCTCAAGCACGTCGTCCTCATCGGAGCAGGTCGAAAGGCCGCCCCAGGGTTCAACTGCCACAAAATCGCCCTCGGGCTTGCTCCACACAATGAGATATGGGAAGCCCTCAAAGCTCAGGCGGACGCCCTTGTCCTCGCCCTTTTTGGAAAGCGTGACCTGACGGCTCTCGAGCACGTCAAAGATGGTCTCCGCAAAATCGAAGAGCTCGTGCGACAGGGGCAGCGTCTTTCCAACCATGGGGTTCTTGGAGCGCCTGTCCACATCAATCAAGCCAGTCGAAGGAACGGCGGTGCAGAGCTCCGCAGCCTCATCCTTCTCAAAGCGCAGCTCGTAGTCCGTATAGGACTCGCCCTCATCGAGCGGACACCTAAAGCCGGGATGACCGCCGATAAAGAACGGCATGTCCTCGGTGCCCTCGTTGGTAACCTCATAGGAAACGCGCACGGCGGCGTCCTCGAGCGTATAGCGAGCGACAAGTTTAAACGGATACGGATAATCGCTCAGCAATGCAGCGTTATCCTCGGATGCCAGGCACATAGCCAGCTCGTTTGCGCTTTGACTCAACAGCTTCCACTCCTGCTTGCGCGCAAAGCCGTGGCGGGCGAGCTTCACATGATGCCCGGCAAACGTCATAGCGTTACCATCGCGCAGGCCTCCGCAAATCGGAAAGCAGACCGGCGCCTGGCCGGACCACACCGCGGGATCACCCTGCCACAGATACTCGCGTCCGTCAGCCTCAATCGAGGTAAACGAGCCGCCAGCCGTGGAAACCTTGATAGAAATCGAATCGTTGGAAAGAGCGTATTCCATTATCCATCCTTTCGGACAACTGCTTTTTTCATGCAAGCGCCCGTCTCAATCCTAGTCAGAGGACAAACCCGCGCGCTCGTCGATGTGTCCGGTATCCCGACCATACAACGGGGTACCATACAAACATTGACGTCATTACAGCTGAAAGGCCTTCTTATGCGAACCATCATCCTTTATGCCTCACGCCACCACGGCAATACGAAAAAGCTCGTGGACGCCATCGTCGAGGCGCACCCCGAAATCGATACCCTCGACGTGAAGTCACTCGGGAAAAACGAGTACCCCGACCTGCACGAATATCATCTGATCGGCGTCGCCACGGGCATCTATTACTCCGAGATCGACAAAGATATGGCACGCGTGCTCACTAACGTGCTGCAGCCGCAGGACAAGGTGTTTGGCCTTATGACCTACGGTGGCAAAAACAAGTGGTACGGCAAGGATATCGATGGCATCTGCCGCATGAGGCAGGCCATCTTTATGGGTGTCTACGGCTGCCCCGGCTTTGAT
>DBFBEA010000038.1:0-17319 GCA_048248475.1 Collinsella sp.
CGGCAAAGCCGCGGCAGAGCATGGCCTCGTCCATCGCGCGGCTGCATTCCATCGCCTTGATAAACGTCATGCCCATGATACCCGCGATCGAATCGGTACGCGAAAATCCCTCAGGCGCACGGCCAACGCTGCGCAGCATGACCGATTCGCACAGATCGTGCGCCGTGCGTCCCAGCACCTCGATATGCTTGAGTGCCATATCAAAGGTAAAGATGACCTCGTCGGGCAGGTGCAGCATTTTGAGCGCCGCCGACATGCGGCTCCAGGTAAGCGTCCACGAAACGCCCAGCACCAGCGACACATTAATGAAGGTCTTGAGCGCAATCTTGAGCATGGCGCCCGTGGCAGACGCGCCCAGCAGCAGGGCAGGCAATGCCAGAACCACCGCAAGCCCCGTGGCGCCGAGCGCCGGTACAATGGTCGCACGCAGCCCGCGTGCGGGGCGCACCGCGACCAGCACCAGCGCGATAGCCGCCATCAACATGAGGTACAGCGGGCTCTGCGTCAGACACACGCATAGAACGCAGACGAACATCCCCACCAGGCGCACCGGAGCCGAAACGCAAGAAAGGGCGCGGTCGACCATCGACCCGCCCTCGTGCGCGCCCCCACCCAGGCGAACCCGCTCAAGCAGGCTCGCCAGGTGCAGGACGTTCTTTTGCATCACACGATGCCGAGCCCCCACGGGCTCGTATCGCTCCTCGACCGCAAGCCAGCTAGGCAGCTCGGCTATTGCCATGAGCACCGCTTTCCTTAACCGTCAGCGAGATCAGACGGAATGCGATGGTGAGCACCGCCACGCCAATCACGCCGGACAGGATATACATGGCAGCCTGACCGGCAAAGCCAAGACCCTGCTCCTCGGAATAGGCCTGCAGGTAATCACCCGTAGGCAGAGCGTCGGCAAATGTCGGGGTATCAAGGCCGACCGAAGCCTGCAGACTGTCGTCACCAGCCTCCTGAACGGCGGTCGCGGCGCCCTCGGCGTCCCACTCGCCCCATGCGTCACCTGTGGCAAGCAAGCCGAGCGGCGTAGCCACGACAAGCACGGCAACCAAGATGAGCGTGGGGACCAGCGAGGTCTTCTCGGCAGCAGCGCCCTCGGCAGTAAGCTGGCCATCGACGGCCTCGGGCCCGACGATAACGCTCGGCGCCGTCTTCTTGATGAAACCGTAGATGGCGGCCGTCGCCACGCCCTCGATCACGCCGGCAACCAGCATATGCGGGATCAACATGGCCGGAATAGCCACGGACAGCGGGAAGGGGCAGTACAGCGGCGCGCCCGAAGCGTTGGTAAAGAGCATCGGCTGAATACCAAACTCGATTGCCGCGCACAGGGCCGCCAGGCACAGGCCGACCCAACCGCTCACGATGGCAGAAACCGAGGTGCCCCAGCTCTTGTCGTGCAGACGGCTGTTGAGCGCACGGAACACGATAGCAGCGACAAACGGCAGCACAAAGGCCATGTTAAAGCAGTTGGCGCCAAACGACAGAACGCCGCCGTCGCCAAACAGCAGCGCCTGCAGCGCCAGCGCAACCGAGACAGCGATAGCCGCGGCCTCGGGGCCTAGCAGCAGCGCAATGAGCGCGCCGCCGACGGCGTGACCTGTGGTGCCGCCGGGCAGCGGCACATTGAACATCATAAGCAGGAAGGAGAACGCGGCGCAGATGCCCAGGAAAGCCATGTGCTCGCGATCGAGCGTGGCGCGCACTTTCTTGATGCAGTGAACCCAAACGGGCACCATCGCCACTGCCATGACGGCATCGGTCTGCGGGGACAGATAATTATCTGGAATGTGCATGCACGCCTCCCGGTTATCGGCGCACGGAATTGCAACGCCGTTTGAATCACCTTTCCAGTGTTACGTAATGTCAGATTCGTAACACGACGCGGGCTATCATAGCAAAACGGCGCACTGCCGACAAAGCAGCACGCCGTTATGTAATGCGCGTGTCATATATGCAGGCTCAACGGTGCCTTATACCGGGCATAGCAGTCACGTAGGACTCGGCAGCAGCCACCGCTGACCCATACCCCAGCGCAGGACCTAGCCGCGGACCTCGCCGTTCACACCCTTGCACACCTTGGTGACGATCTTCTGGTGCGCCTTCTCGACCTCTTCGCTGGTGAGCGTGTGGTCGTCGGAGCGATACGTAAGCGCGAAGGCCATGGACTTCTTGCCCGCACCGATACGGATGGGATCGCGGTAGACATCGAACAGGCGCACGCCCTCGAGCAGCTTGCCTCCGGCACTCGTAATACGACGCTCAAGATCCTCGCAGGTCACAGTGTTGTCGACCACGATAGCGAGGTCATGCTCAACGGCCGGGTACTGCGAGAACTCACGGTAGTTCTCCTGGTTACGGGCGCCCTTGATCAGCTTGTCCAGGTCAAGCTCAAAGGCGACGACGACCTCGTCAATGCCCATAGCCTCGCGCGCCTCGGGGTGGATCTCGCCAACCCAGCCCAGCACGGTACCGCCCGAGAGCACCTCGGCAGCACGACCCGGCTGCAGGAAGGCATAGCTCTCGCCCTCGACGGGACGGAAGCGAACCTTCTCAATGCGCAGCTGGGCGAGCAGCTCCTCGACGATGCCCTTGCCAAAGAAGAAACGCAGCTTGCGGTACTTCATGTTCCAAGACTGCTCGCTCCACTGACCCGAGAGCACGCCCGCGACGGACTTGGTCTCCTTGGGCAGGCTGGCGTTCTCGCGACCGTGGAACAGACTGCCGACCTCGTACAGGTGCACGTTGGGCGTGCCGTGGGCCTCGTTATAGGCAACGGACTGCAGTAAGCCCGGCAGCAACGAGCGGCGCATCTCGGTCTGCTCGGCGACCAACGGGTTCATGAGCACCACGGGGCAGCCGCGGCCTTCGGTGGACATGCCGATCTTCTCCAGGTCGCCCGGGGCAGCAAAGCCAAAAGTCGTGGTCTCGTTGAGGCCGCAGGCGCGCAGGATCTCGCCGACCTTGCGGGTAAGCTTCTGCTCGCGCGTCAGACCGCCGATATGGTTCTTGGCAGCCGGAATGGTCGCCGTGACGCGACCCATGCCCCATAGGCGCAGGACCTCCTCGATCAGATCGATCTCGCGCGGCAGGTCGGGACGGAAGCTCGGCGGCGTGACCATAAAGTTCTCACCGTCGCGCTCGACGGTGCAGCCCAGGCGGGTAAGCGAGCGCTCGATAAAGTCGGGCTCGATGTCGGCGCCGCAGATGGCGTGCACGCGGGCCAAACGCAGCTTAATGCTGTCGATGGTCTTGGGCGCGGGGAACACGTCCACATAGCCGGGGGCGACCTCGCCGCCGGCGATCTCCTCGATGAGCGCGCACGTCACATTGGCGACGTCCACGCAGCCGGTCTCGTCGACCTGGCGCTCAAAGCGGATGGAGGCGTCGGAAATCAGCGATAGGTCACGACTGGTGTGCGAGGTGCGACCGGCGTTGAAGCAGGCGCTCTCGACCATCACGTCAACGGTATCGTCCTCGATCTCGGAATCCATGCCGCCCATGACACCGGCCAGCGCCACGGGACGCTCGCCGTCGGTGATGAGGCCCATGCCGGCGTCGAGCACGCGCTCCTCGCCGTCGAGCGTCGTGAACTTCTCGTCCTGCTGGGCGGCGCGAACCACCACACGACGGTGGCCATCGCGCGCGGCAAAGGTGTCCAGGTCAAAGGCATGCAGCGGCTGACCGGTGAGCATCATCACATAGTTGGTGATGTCGACGATGTTGTTGTGCGGGCGCACGCCCAGGGCGTTAAGGCGCTTGACCATCCAGTCGGGCGACGGGCCGACCTTGACGTTGCGCACGATGCGGGCAACGTAGCGGTCGCACAGGCCCTCGTCGGCAATCTCGACGGAAAGCTCGTCGTCGGTCGCGCGGCCGGTCTCGGCCTTGATGGCGGGCAGCTCAACGTGGAAATCGCAGTCGAAGATGGCACCGGTCTCGCGAGCCATGCCGATCATGGACAGGCAGTCGGGGCGGTTGGGCGTGATCTCGCAGTCGAGCACGGTGTCGCTCGAGCCCACGTACTCGGCAAACGGCATACCGCAGGGCGTATCCTCGGGCAGGATCATAATGCCGGAGTGGTCGCCACCCAGGCCGAGCTCGCGCGCGGAGCAGTTCATGCCCATGGACACGACGCCGCGAAGCTTGCTCTTCTTGATCTTGACGTCGCCGGGAAGCACGGCGCCGATCATGGCCGTGACGATGTGGTCGCCGGCCTCGAAGTTCTGCGCGCCGCAGACGATCTGCAGCGGAGCGGGGTTGCCGTCGGGGTCGAGGTTCTTGTCGCCCACGTCGACCGAGCACACATACATGTGGTCGCTATCGGGGTGCGGGGTCTTGGTGAGCACCTTGGCGGTCACCACGTGGTCGAAGGACTCGCCCACGGTGTCGATCGCCTCGACCTCGGTGCCGGTGCGGATATATTCGTCCGAAAGGGTCTTGGGATCCTCCGGAATATCGATCATGGTCTTGAGCCAGTCGTAAGAAACACGCATCTAGCTCTCCTTTCATACTGAAAGCCTGCGAAGAGATGCAGGTGGAAACTTCAACTTTGTGAACATTCCTTACAAAGCGAGGGTTGTCCAAGTGCGGCAGATCGGCCCGAAAGAGGAGCGCCGCGTACTTTGGTACGCAAGCGACGAATGAGCGCCGAGGTGCCGTGCTTGGGCAAGCCGCAGCCTAGAACTGATTCAAGAAGCGCATATCGCCAGTCATGAGCGTTCTAAGGTCGGGCAGGTCGTAGCGCAGTGCCGCGACGCGCTCGGCGCCAATACCAAAGGCGAAGCCGGTGTACTTCTCGGGGTCGATGCCGCAGTTGATCAGGACGTTGGGGTCGACCATGCCGCAGCCCAAGATCTCGATCCAGCCGCTGTGCTTGCAGAAGTTGCAGCCCTTGCCGCCGCAGACGTGGCAGCTCACGTCCACCTCGCAAGAAGGCTCGGTGAAGGGGAAGAAATGCGGGCGGTAGCGCGTCTTGCGGTCCTCGCCAAACATGCACTTAACAAAGTAGTCGAGCGTGCCCTTAAGATCGCCAAAGGTGATGCCCTCGTCGACGACCAGGCCCTCAATCTGGTTGAACTGCGGCAGGTGGCAGGCGTCGGCCGTGTCGGGACGGTAGACGGTGCCCGGGCAGATCATGTAGATGGGCGGCTTCTGCGACTCCATGGTGTGGATCTGCACGCCCGAGGTCTGGGTGCGCAGCAGTACGTCGGACTCGCCGTGAGCGTGGGCCTCGGGATGCGCGACGCTGCCGGGGTTGTTGTCGACCACATAGAACGTGTCGCGAGCCGAGCGGCTCGGGTGATCCATGGGCGCGTTGAGCGCGGTGAAGTTGTAGTAGGAGGTATCGACCATGGGGCCGGACTCGACGGTGTAGCCGATACCGCAGAAGATATCCTCGGCCTCCTCGATGATCTGCTTGATCAGGTGCTGGTGACCGATCTGCGGACGGATGCCCGGCAGCGTGATGTCGACGGCCTCGTGCTCGAGTGCATGCTTGAGGGCGGCGGCCTTCATCTCGGTGGTGCGCTCGTCGAGCATGCCCTCGATCAGCTGGCGCATCTCGTTGGCGCGCTTGCCCATCACGGGACGGTCCTCGGGGGCGAGCTTGCCCATCATACGCATCAGGCCGGTAATACGACCCTTGCGGCCGAGCAGCTCAACGCGCGCAGCCTCGAGCTTGGCGGCGTCGTCGGCGCCTGCGACGAGCTCCTTGGCCTCTTCCTCGAGTTTGACCAGATCATCAATCAGACTCATGTCTTCCCTTTCGTCTCTCGCGCATCCGCACCCCGGGACGGCTGACGCCGCCCGATGCTGCGGATGCGCGGCCCGGTTCGGTAACAAAAAACCGCCCTCGGGCATGTGCATTGCCCAAGGACGGTTAAATTCCGCGGTACCACCTTGTTTGACCCGGCGGATGTCTGGCCCGCCGCGCCCACTCTGCGCCTCTTGTCGCGAGGCTCACGGCTTCCCTACTGAGGCTTTGCTGCCACTGGCCGCGTGCCCGTTGAGGTCGCTGCTCGGGAGTGAACGCTTGGCCCTTGCCACCGCAGGAAGGCTTGCAGCCCATGACCTTCCCTCTCTTGCCGGCGACGCGGCGGGCAAAACCCTCTCCGTCAACGCATTGGGCTATAGGATAACACATTTCGCGAGCGCATCGCCGCGTTCCGTTTTGTTCGCGCTGGGTACAAGGCAAGTAGCTGTGAAAAGTGGCCGTGCATCCGCCTGCGGTGCTCGGCCTGCGAGATTAAGGATACGGTATGGGAAAGAAACTCGATAAGAAGGCCAAGGCCGCCGTGGCAAAGGCCGCCAAGGGCGTCAAGGCCGCTAAAGTCGACAAGGCCGTCAAAAAGTTCCGCAAACTCGAGGGCAAGCTGTGGACTCGTGAGTACCTGCTCAAGATTGCCGAGTTCGACGGCGCGACGATTGCCCCTGCCAATGGTGCTGCCGCCCGTGCCGACGCCATGGGCACGCTTGCCGGTGAGCATCACAAGCTGCTGACCAGCGAGAAATCCGTTGAGCTCGTACGCTCGTTAGCGCGCGAGACCGTCGCCGGCGGCAAAATTGACGACCCGCAGCTGCTCGACGAGATCCGTGTGCTCGGTCGCGACCAGCGCGAGGCAAGCGTCATCCCCACCGAGGAGGCCGAGGCCTGGACCAGGCTCACCTGCGAGGCCGATGCCGTGTGGCACAAGGCCAAGACGGCTAATGACTGGGCGAGCTTTGAGCCCTATGTGGATAGGATCGTCGCCCAACTTAAGCATCAGGCCGAACTTATGGACCCCAAGCGCGACCCATACGATGTTTGGCTCGACCAGTACGAGCGCGGCCTTTCCGCCAAGAGCTTCGATGCGTTTTGCGATGAGGTCAAGGCGACGGTCGTGCCGCTCGTGCACGCCATCGGCGAGCGCAGCCAGCAGCCCGATGCCGACTTTTTGCACGCCCGCGTGCCCGAGGCCGCCCAGCGCGCCATGAGCTTCGACCTTATGAAGCTTGTCGGCCTGAACCTGGACGACACCACGCTTGCCTTTACCGAGCACCCGTTTAGCGAGGGCTTTGCCGTGGGTGACGCGCGCATCGCGACACACATCTACGAGGACGATTGCATCTCCAACGTCTACAGCATCATCCACGAGGCGGGACACGCCATGTACGAGCTGGGCGTCAATCCTGCCTATGCGCGCACCTGTCTTGAGGGTGGCACCTCCATGGGCATCCACGAGAGCCAGAGCCGCTTTTTCGAGAACACCGTGGGTCGCAGCCGCGCCTTTATGGGACCGTTGCTCGAGGTGCTGCGCCGCCACGCACCCGAGGTCTACGGCGACGTCGACGAGGACACGCTCTACCGCGCCGTGAACATCGCGCAGCCGTCGTTGATCCGCACCGAGGCCGATGAGCTCACCTATCCGCTGCACGTTATGGTGCGCTACGAGATCGAGCGCATGCTGTTTGCCGGCGAGGCCATGGCCAAGGATATCCCCGCGCTTTGGAATCGCTTTATGGACGAGTACCTGGGCATTCCCGTTCCCGACGACACGCACGGCTGCCTGCAGGATACGCACTGGAGCGGCGGCTCGTTTGGCTACTTCCCCACGTATGCGCTGGGCAGTGCCTACGATGCCATGTTTGTGCCGGCCATGTGCCGCGACGGTGTCGACCTTAACGGCGCCTGTGCGAGCGGCGACCTGGCGCCCGTCCGTGCCTGGCTGGGCGAGCACATTTGGCAGTGGGGCCGCGCCAAGGACGCACCGGAACTCATCAAGGGCGCATGCGGCATGGCGTTCGATGCCCGCTACTACTGCAGCTACCTGCAGGACAAGTTCACCACGCTCTACGAGCTGTAAGGCATAACCAACACGCCAACGCAAAGGGGACGCCGCGGAACCAATCCGCAGCGTCCCCTTTTTTCACCCAATAACTAGGTACCCAATGACTAGTTCGTTGACGCTAATGTCTTGGCAACGTCAGCGAAAACGACCCTAAGCGAGCAAGGTGACGTGAAATGAAAGGGCGCTGACCTTCTGGTCGCGCCCTTGAAATTGAACATCAGGCTGCCGCTTGGGGCCGTTTGTAGCGTCGAGCAGTTACGCGGTTTGGTAAAAACGCGTAACTAAAGAGCCTCCAGAGCACTTGCGATGCGCTTCATGGCGGCATCGGCGGATGCTTGGTCGGGCGCCTCGGCCAGCACGCGGATAACCGACTCGGTTCCGCTCTTGCGTACGAGCACGCGGCCCTCGCCCGCCAGCGACGCCTCGGCCTCGGCGATGGCGTTCTGCACGCCCATGTTCTCGAGCGCGGCGTCCTTGTCCGCCACGTGCACGGCCACCTGCGCCTGCGGCAGCAGCTTGCACGGAGCCGTGAGCTGCGAGAGCGTCTCGCGCTCGGCACGAATCACTTCCATCACGCGCAGCGAGGTCATAATGCCGTCGCCCGTGCGCTCGATATCGCCAAAGATCGTATGGCCCGTCTGCTCGCCACCCAGGCTGTAGCCGCCCTCGCGCATCTTGGCATACACGTGACGGTCGCCCACGCCGCTGGTCACGGCGCTCAGACCGGCAAGCTCCAGCGACTTGACCAGGCCAAAGTTGCTGGCAATCGTCGGCACCACGGTACCGCCCGAGAGTCGCCCGTGCTTGTTCAGATACACGCCGCACACGTACAGGATCTGGTCGCCGTCTACCACGCGACCGCGCTCGTCCACGGCCAAGCAGCGATCGGCATCGCCGTCATAGGCAAAGCCCACATCCAGGCCCTGCTCCACCACATGGCGCTGCAGGCGCTCCATATGCGTGGAGCCGCAGTCGACGTTGATGTTAAAGCCATCGGGCGCGGCGTTGATCACGCGCACGTCGGCACCGAGCGCGTCGAACACCGGCTTGGCCACCGAGGAAGCCGAGCCGTTGGCGCAGTCGATACCGATCTTGACGCCCTGCAGCGAAAAGTTCGCACTTGCAATGAGCGAAGCAATGTAGCGGTTGCGGCCCTGCATGTAGTCCACCGTGGCACCGATGTGGTTGCCCGTGGCCAGCGGAACTTCGCTCTTGCCATCGATGTAGTCCTCGATGAGCTCCAGTACGTCCTCGTCCATCTTAAAACCGTCGCTATTGACGAGCTTAATGCCGTTATCGCAAAACGGGTTGTGGCTCGCGCTGATCATGATGCCGCAATCGAAGCAGCCTTCCACGGTCTGATGCGCTACGCCCGGCGTGGGGATCACGTGCAGCATATAGGCGTCCGCACCGCTCGCGACCAGACCGCTCACCAGCGCCGCCTCGAACATATAACTCGAGCGACGTGTGTCCTTGCCCACGATAACGCGCGCCTTAGCACTGCGGTTGGCGCCGTAATACCAGCCCACAAAACGGCCAATCTTATAAGCGTGCTCTACCGTCAGCCCAGCGTTGGCCTCACCGCGAAAGCCGTCGGTGCCAAAGTACTTCATGCGCTCTCCTTACAAAATAGGGGCGGACAGATTACCTGTCCGCCCCAAAATGGTACTCGATTATCTGCGCTACCAGAAAAACCCTACGCCGACGCGCTATCGCGAGCCGCCTGGCATGTAGGAGTCTGACGCAATGTAAGCGGCTTGTCCCCCGCCTCAGCCGACGTGGTCAGCGTATACGTGATCGTCGTCGTCTCGCCAGCATGCAGGTCAACGGTGCCCGAATAGAAGGGGATTCCATGCCACGTAGCGGCGCCAAGACCAAACTGGGTGCCCTCAACCGTAAGGTCACTGATGTTGCCGCCCGTCGGGGCAAACAGTGAGACATTCAGACGCTCGTCGTCGCGCGCGGCATCGGGCGCGCTCGCCGCGACGTAGTCGGGCAGCTTGCCGGCCTCCTCCTGCGTCATGATGTTCGTCAGGGTAACGGTGATGCGATAGGAGCACGTGCCGTCGCCGTTCTTCACGCCCTGGCCAATCTGCGTGTCGGCGTTCAGATACCAGTCGAGCTTGGAGAAGCTCAGGTTGTTAAAGTAAACGCCGGCAACGGGATCGGCACTCGGATCATCCGGATCGGGCAGCGAAGCGTCAATGCCCGTCTCTTTGATGGCATTCTGCTCATCATCGTTTCTCATCCAAGCGATCAGGCGGCCCTCTTCGGCACCGCGCTCAACGGCGCTGACAAGCTTCGTAACATCGACATCGCCGATACCGCCAAGGATCTTGTCGAAGGCAGCGCTGGCGACGGATGCAAAGATGCCGTCAGACTCCTCGACCGGATAGTTCCAGTACACATCGTGCATGAGGACCTTTGCGGCGTTGGTGCCGTCGACAACCGTTCCGTCGGGCAGTGACACGTTACCGACCAGGCCCAGCAGATACTGCAGGAACACCGGGTCAATACCGATGACGCCATCAACGTCCTGTCCATACTGGGACTTCCACAGCGCGGCGACACGCTGCGAGTTGCGGGGCCAATCAGGCGAATAGGTATTGCCCGAGTTGTACAGGTTACTGTGGTTGCCGAACAGCGCCTCATCCTCTTCGTCGACGCTCTCGACTGCCTCATCCTCGCTGAGTCCAATGCGGGGAACAAACTCGCCAATCGACATCTGGCCGTCTGTGACCGAAATCAGGCCCTGCGAACCGCCAAAGCCGCCGCAAGCACGAATCTCGACGTTGTTCATGGCGTACATAAGGTAGTTGCGCGTCTGGCCGTTGACGCCGAGCATCTGGGGAAGGACGGGGGCGACCTTCTCCGCCGCGTCAACCGCGCCGTTGAGGGTGGCAAAGCCGTCCTTGGCCTTATCGACCAGCTCGGTCACCTGGGAAATATGAGTATCGCCAATGCCCTGGATCTTCTCGTTGGCGCTCTTGAACACCTTCGAGCTGCTGGAAAGCGAATCGGCGACCGCCTGTAGCGCGGACACGTTAATCATGCCGTCCTGGAACAGCTTGCCGGGCGTGGCCTGCGAGAGGTTATCGGCCATGGGAACCAGCGCGTTGCTCGAGACATCGGACAGGGCATCAATCATGGTGCGGGCTGCGTTGATGTCACTGCCATACACCGGGATAAACGATGCCGCCGTCCACAGCGAGCTCGAGGTCTCCGCCTTCATGCTGTCGCAGAGCTCATCGATCTTCTTCGCGTCGTCAGGCAGCGTCGAAAAATCGCCCGACGTGACCTTGTCCTTAAGGCCACCGACGATCTCGACAGCCTCCTTCGCTTCACTCTTTACGGTCTTTGCCGAGTTAAGCAGCATAAAGCCGCTTGCGCCAAGCGCAACGAGAAGCACCGCGACTACAGCGGCAATAATGGCGCCGGTGTGACGCTTTTTGCGCTCGCCCTTGCGATGGCGATGACGGACCAGACCGTCAGAGGTCGAACTCGACGAAGCGTCGCTACCGTAGTTCAAGCCAAAATCGTAATAATCTTCCTTGGAACCCGAGCCCGCAAACTCGGCACCGCTATCATCCAGGCGGGCGAACGTGCCAGTCTCGGAGGCGCCGGTGTAAATCGTGCCAAGGTTACCCGTAAGCCCCGCGCCACCGGCAGAGGGAGTATTGTTGGCGGCCTTGCCGGCATTAACGTTGCCGGCGCCATTCGCGGCGTTGGCAGCACCTGCGTTGTTCGCGGGTACCGAAGGAGCCCCGCTCGGCTGCGACGTGGAGGTTGCACCGCCCGCAAAGACATTCCCTCTTGCACGGCCGGTCTTTTTTGCCTTTTGAGACTGCTCGTACAGAGCGGTAAACATCGCCGTCTCGCCCGGGGACACGCGCTTACCGGAACCGCCCTGTCCAGCGCCGCCCGGCGTGCCGGCCTTACCAGCCCCGTTCGGACGCGGCGGAACTGCAGGGCGGCCGCTATCGCTACCCTTAAAGTGATTACCAGCCATAAAGAAATCCTCGCAATTGAGTCGCAATGAAAAAGTCCATAACGTTACTAGTTTATGGCATTTTGAGCATCGACAGCTAAACTCCAGACACGGACATCAATTGGCGAAAATGCGGCACAACACCTTTTCTGTCTTGGTGGCGGCGCCAGCTACACCGTGAGGAACATCATCACGATGATCATGACAAAGCCGATAAGGTCGGTCGGCAAAAACACCGTGCCCAGCATAACGGCGCTGGTGATGGTCGCCGAGACGGGCTCCACGGTTCCGATGAGACTCGCACGCACCGAGCCGATGTCCTTAACGCCCTGCATATAGAGCATGTAAGCAAAAAACGAGCCGATAACCACGAACACCGCGAGCGCCTCGACGCCGGCAGCGTCGAGTGCCGGCATATGCGCCCAGGGCTGCACGAAGACACATGAGATCACGCCCGCCGTGAGCATTGCCGAGCCCGTGACGATGGGGCTGCCGTATTCGGGCAGGATCTTGGCGGGAATCACCGCCATACACGCGGCGCTGACCGCACACATAAGACCTGCTGCCAGGCCAAGCGGCGAGATATTCAGGCTGGTGGGGTCGCCGCCGGTGGCGATTAAAAAGGTTCCACCCAGAGCCAGGCCAATGCCGATGACTTCGCGAGTACGCGGCATGCGGCGATCGATCACGCAGGTGTAGCCCATGATGATAACGAGCTGCAGGCACTGGAGCACCGTCGCGGTTCCGGCGTTCGTCAGGCGCACGGCCGAAAGATAGCAAAACTGGTTGAACAGCAGACCAAAGGCGGTAAAGAGCAGCAGCTGCTTGCGATCGGCGGGTGTGGTCCAGAGCTTAATCAGGCGCTCGCGGTCGCGCGTAACAACTACGGCCATAAAGAGTAGACCGGCGAGAATCTGACGCACGCTCATAAGCCACAAGGTGTCGACGTGGTAGGTATCGAACAGAAAGCTCGCGCTGGTGCCCGAGAAGCCCCAAAACGAACCGCCCACCAGCGTAGCCAAGACGCCCGTGATCATCTTGCGCGTCGAAGCGCTGTTCAGGCGGTCGCGCCATGCGCGACGGGTGTTGCGGCTGAGCTCATCGGTGCCCTCGGACACATCTATGTTCGATATATCGGTCATCGGCACCGAAGCCCCTGCGCCTTCGACCCGCTCGACACACTCTTTGCTCATTCCACTCCCCCGAAGCAGCTTGGAAACAATTCGGCTTACCTTACCACGGCGAAGGCACCAGCTTGAGGCTTGTCCGCTTATCGGTAGGACAATTCCGCAGGCGTCTTTCCATAGCTCGATACCGCAATGGCCTTGCATTAGTCGACAGCCAAATCGCGGCAGCAGACTCTTTTGAAATGGATATGACAAAGCCCCCGAATTCCACAATGTAAGCGATTTTTAAAAATGTTCTTGCCACCGAGTTCAGGCTCCGTTATATTATCCCTTGCGCACTTGCGCACCCTTGATCGGGCGTTTAGCTCAGGGGGAGAGCGCTTCCCTGACACGGAAGAGGTCAGAAGTTCAAATCTTCTAACGCCCACCAAATGTTCGCAGCTCAGAGGCTATGCTCTCTGGGCTGTTTTGTTTTATGTCGCCAAATCAGCTGGCAGCTCCAACCGTCATCGCAACGTAACATCAATTCACCCGACGAATGGCAGCCAAACAAATTCAATACCCCAACATAAACAATAGCCAGGCACAAAACTGCGCCGCAAGCTGCTCCAACCACCCAACTGGCCAAAAGCCGACCATCTACTTGCCGATCTATCCATCGGCATAACCAATCAGTCCGCACCGCAACTTCTCGGCAAAACGCCGCGATGTCTGTGCCCTGCGGTATCCTTGAGCCACTTGCACCTGCAGCACCAAGGAGCCGCCATGCGCACCGAGCTCGATGTCCCCTTTTCGCACAAAGAAGAAGCCAAGGCACTGGGTGCCAAATGGGACCGGACCAAGAAGGTCTGGTATGTACCCAGCGGCGTCAACCCCGAGCCCTTTGCCGAGTGGCTGCCCGGTGTTGACCGATCCGACCCCTCGGCGCCGTATATATATCTAGTACTGGGCAAGCGCGAATGCTGGAAGTGTCACAAAGAGACCTCGGTCGCGGCCTTCGGCATTCCCTATCGAACCGATAGCAACGAGAGCATCGCCATCGCGCACGCGCCCAACGAAGCCGGGCACATTGCCATCGACACGGCCAGAGCCAACGCACTCGCCATCGTGCCCGCTCTTGGCTGCGTGCCGGGCGAGATCCGCGACTACCTTCATAAGCGCTGCGGCTACAAGCCCGTAGGAGCGCGAGCTTCCAAAGCCCCGTCGCTCGGCAACACGTGCACCAGTTGCGACGCGCTGCAAGGCAGCCGCTATCTGTTCGAGGAGCCCTCGTCCCCGTTTGTCCTCACTGCCATCAACAAGCTGCCGGCACTGGAGTTTATACGCGTCGAAGTTGCCGGCGTCTTTGGCGTCCCGGCCACGCGTACCAATTTTGACCAGGCGCTCTTTACCTGGGCACGCGACCATCACGCCGAGTTCCACAAGCAGCTCGGTGAGGGGGTTTATTTGTAGGGACGGAGATGCCTTCACAGCCAGCTCCTCCGCATCACCTATCCCTCGTCGCCGGCGTCATACGCGATATCGAGGCCACAAACAGGGCATTTCTCCGGATACACCGGCATATGAACGCCTGTCTGTTTTCTCACTTCGTCGCTGAGTCTGTCACGCGCATCAATGAACCGAATGTCGAGACGCGGTATTTGCGAGCCGCAGCAAGGGCAGGTGACGACAAACGACCCGCAATCAACCTCTACGCTCGGAAACATATTGTTGTCTATAAGGGCACACGGCAGTTTTCCGTACTTCCCCATCGCAATATCGCCTCGCCAGCTCATACACGCTCCCCTCTCGCTATACAAAACAGGAAGAGCATGTACCGGCAGGCGTGCGCGAGATTGCATCGCCACGCGATCCGATCAAACAACACGATCGTCAAAGAATGCCAAAGCCAAATACGCTAATACGGCAGAAGCCCCGCCTTTTCACGCTTCTTTTCCGAGCGATCGAACTCAATGCGATGGGCCTCAAGAAACACCGTATTGGGTCGCCACTGACGCTCATTCGGCTGCCTTAGCGTCGCACCCGCAAAGGAAACGTAGTCGGTCTTATCCAGCAGGTACGATCCGCACAGCCGATATTCGCCGCAAACAGGCTCAAACGAAATCAGGTGAGCATCAAATAGGGAATGAAGATCGCGCCGAAGCAGAATGCCGTTGCTGGCAACCTGCGATTTGGGTCCCGAGTAATTCTCGATATGTGCAGCCTCCAGAGCTTCGCTGACGCCGCAGTCCGACACCGCGCAACGGCCATCATAGGCGGCAACGAGCTGCTTGCGGAACCATTGCTGCCCCAATCGCTCGCGCCTTAACGCATAGCGGACCTTTTTGTCGTCGGTCGTACCCTGTCCGGCAAACTCAATATCGACGGGCATGTGCTTCAGATAACTCATGTCGGGCGCAAAACGAGGGTCCGGTCCGCCTTTATGAACAGGACCGTGCAGAACAAACCATCCGTTTTCGGGCTCGAACCGTTCAACAAATGCAAGGCCGAGCACCTTGTAGCCCACCTCGGTTGCAAATATGACTCCGACTGGAACGCCACATTCCATGCAGTTGAGCATTTTACGGTTGTAATTCTGGTCTCGAAAACCAACGGTACCCGGCGCTTGAACCGAGTACTTAATGACCCACGTACCATCGTCCAAATAGAGCGGAGGCACATCGGTGTAGAAGCTCTTTTTAGAGTTATGGACCGAAAGCGCAAAGATCTTATTGGGATCTTGCTTCACCCGATCCTGGCCCGGCCAGAAGATCCCTGAATCCCGCGTTACGGGAAAGAAGTCCGAGCCAATTCTCAAACGGTACTGATACTGAGGGCTATCTTCCTTGGTGTGGTGCGGAAGGCTGGTCCAAACGCCGCCGCGCTGCTCCTCACCCAGAAACCACTCCCATGCCTCAACGTATTCGGAAGGCACGAGACTGCAGGCGCGGTCATAGCTTGGTCCATCCATCAACGGAACAGCAAGGTCAATGTCGTTCATCGCCAGCACCTACAACCATACGAACGCGAGTCATGCCCCTCAATAATATGGCCGAGAGTCAATTATTACGAGATCTCATTCCGCGATCGGCACATCGTTGATGCTCTCGGTTTGCCGCTGGCGCGCTTGTACCCCGCTACCCCACTCCCCTGTATACTGATGTAGCACGTGTTTCATCCGGGCTTGTTGGGCCGGGTCGTTCATGGGAGGTTCTTGTGGCTGTTTCGAATCCGCCTAAGGGAAGCGTTTCTTCTTCGTCCATCAAGCCGGTTACGCGCAAGGCCGTGCGTTGCCAGCGCGAGGTCGCTTGGCTTGTCACGCAGGCGGCGGGCAGGCTTGTGGCGACCACTCAGGACGTCAATGCGCCTACGCCGAGCTTTGTGTTAGCGGCGGCGCTGGATTTTGTGCGCCAATTGGAGCTTGCCACGCAGGATGCCAACGGCCACCTCGACTACCAGAACGTTATGGCGCCCGACCTGCAAACGTTCTGTCACATGGCCAAGTTGTCTGCCGCGCCCAATGCGCTTTCGGACGCAGGCTACATGTTTACGCTTTCGGGCGCGGACCTTATCCGCGACATCTATGCATACTGCAGCGAGCTCGCCGAGCGCCACGTCTTTGACGCGGCTGAAGTCAAACCGGGATATATCATCAAGCTGGTTCTTAGGCTGTTCTTGATGGACGGGTTCGGGGCCATGCCGGCGTAAGCCGAGTCTTTAGCATCACCGTCGATTGGGCAACAACCGCTTTACCTTAATGGACGCCAATCGAGGGTCGATTATTGGGTCGCCTCGTCCACTAACGCATCTATCCCACGCGCTCCGACAGTCGATACTTGCGGTTGCGGCTCGTCGTCGGCGCCGTGGGCTCAAGCTCGCCTTGAGCAATGAGCGCGTTGACGCGCGACCTAACCTGGGAAATTGTGAGCCCTGTGCGCTCTGCCAGCTCGCGCGTCCCCAGCTCGCCGTAGTGTTTGAGTGCCGTCACAATTAAGCCCCCGCCATGATCGACCGGCTCGATCTTTGAACGGTAAAGTACGACCTTGAACCGATCGAATCCCGGGCAAAACAGGGGCTCGGCCAGACCATGCGCGCGCATGGCATCGATCATCATCGGGATGCCCGAGCCATTGCCCTCAGCCGGCGAACCTGCGCCATCCGGCAGCGGGACAATCGGCATGAGCTTCACAAGCGTCGCGTTACGGCGTCGGGAGCTGCCGTCAAACAAATTCTCGCGAGTCATTCCCCCGTAAAGGCCGCCAGGATTCGTCACCTCGACACGATCGTCAAAGACGTCGACGGCAATCGATTGTCCACAGAACCGATCCCCGTATTCTCGATGGATTACGGCGTTGGCGATTGCCTCGCGCAGAACCTCCTCGGGAATCTC
>DBFBEA010000039.1:0-34457 GCA_048248475.1 Collinsella sp.
CCGCGTGCTCGATGTCAATCTCAAGGGCACGTTCAATACGACGCGCGCGCTCACCAAGACCTTTATGCGCCAGCGCGGCGGTTGCGTCGTCAACATGAGCTCGGTTGTGGGCCTGATGGGCAATGCCGGGCAGGCCAACTACGCTGCCTCCAAGGCGGGCATAATCGGCCTGACCAAGGCGGTGGCGCGCGAGCTTGCGCCCCGCGGCGTACGAGTGAACGCGGTCGCCCCCGGGTTTGTCGAGACCGATATGACGGCAAAGCTCTCTGAGAAGGTGCGCGCGGCGTGCGAGGAGCAGATTCCCCTTAAGCGTATGGCGCAGCCCGAAGAGGTGGCCGGTGTGGTGCGATTTTTAGTGAGCGATGCGGCTGCCTACATTACGGGCGAAGTCATACGCGTCGACGGCGGAATGGCGATGTAGAAACCAGGGCCGAACAACGGCTTGAATGAGGAGACCATGATGGAACAGAGAGTTGCAATCACCGGTATCGGTGCCGTATCGCCGCTCGGTAACACGGCGCTTGCTACCTGGGCGGCCATGTGCGCCGGCACGTGCGGCATCGGCCCGATCACGCACTTCGATACCGATGCGTTTGCCGTTAAGGTGGCGGCCGAGGTCAAGGGTTTTGACGGCAACGAGTACTTTGGCAAGCGTGACGCCAAGCACCTGGACCCCTGCGTTCAGTTTGCCCTGGCAGCGTCGGACGAGGCCATGCACGATGCGGGCTTTGATGTCGAGGGCGCCATCGATCGCGAGCGCCTGGGCGTCTACGTGGGTTCGGGCGTGGGCGGCATGCAGACACTCGTCGACAACGTCCACACGATTGCCGACCGTGGGCCCCGCCGCGCATCGCCCTATATGATCGCGATGATGATCCCCAATATGGCTTCGGGCAATATCGCGATCCGCCACAAGGCAAAGGGCCCGACCCTGCCCGTGGTGACAGCCTGCGCGACTTCTGCCCATGCGGTGGGTGAGGCGTTCCGCGCCATCAAGCACGGCTATGCCGATGCGATTCTCGCCGGCGGTGCCGAGGCCGCAATTATCCCCGATGCCGTTGCGGGCTTTACGTCCTGCCGTGCGCTCACCACTAATCCTGACCCGTCGACGGCATGCCGTCCGTTCGATGCAGACCGCGATGGCTTTGTGATGGGCGAAGGCGCCTGCGTGCTCGTGCTCGAGGGTATGGAGCACGCACAGGCCCGCGGTGCGCACATTTATGCCGAGGTCGTGGGTTACGGCAACACCGATGATGCCTATCACATCACGAGCCCCGATCCCGAGGCTGCCGGCATCGCCCGTGCGATATCGCTGGCGGTGGCCGAGGGCGACGTTAAGCCTTCCGAGGGCCTCTACATCAACGCTCACGGCACCTCGACCAAGCTCAACGATTCGTCCGAGACGGCGGGCATTAAGCGTGCGCTCGGCGAGGACGCGGCACGCGCCGCGCACGTCTCGTCGACCAAGTCGATGACCGGCCACATGATCGGTGCTACGGGCGCCATCGAGGTCATGGCCTGTGCCATGGCGCTCGAGCAGGGCGTGGTGCCCCCGACCATTAACTACCACACGCCCGATCCCGTCTGCGATCTTGATTACACGCCTAATCGAGCGGTTCGCGCCGACCTTACCTGGGCGCTTTCGACCAATCTGGGCTTTGGTGGGCATAACGCCGCCATCGCGCTGCGTAGATATACGAGGAGCTAGAGCATGGATTCCAAAAGACTTGCCGAGATAGCCGATGTTATGGAGGACCGCGGCCTCACGCGCGTACGCGTTGAGGAGCCCGATGGCACTGCGGTCGAGCTCGAGCGCGCGGGCGCCGCACAGCCGGTTGCCGTGCCCATGCCTATGTCGAGTGCCATGGCCGCTCAAGTTACAGCTCCCACAGTCGCGCCCACCGCACCGGAACCCGCCGCGCAGACACCTGCCGCCGCACCGGAGCCCAAGGGCACCGAGGTGACCGCTCCCATGGTCGGCGTTTTCTATGCTGCCCCGGCACCGGGCGACGAACCGTTTGTGCACGTGGGCTCCAAGGTCAAGGCCGGCGAGACCCTCTGCATCATCGAGGCCATGAAGGTTCTCAACGAGGTGACGGCCGAGGCAGACGGCGAGGTGCTCGAGATCTGCGTGGCCGACGGCGACCTCGTGGAGTTTGGCAGCTGCCTCATGAGGATCGGATAGGTGATATCCATGAACAAAGAAGAGCTCAAGAAGCTGTTGCCGCATCGTGAGCCGATGCTTTTGCTTGACGAAGCCGAGCTGGTGGGCGACGAGGCCCACGGCAAGATCACGATTACGGGCGACGAGTACTTTTTGCAGGGGCATTTTCCGGGAAACCCGGTCGTCCCCGGCGTGATCCAGTGCGAGATGCTCGCCCAGAACTGCTGCGTGCTGCTGATGGGCGATGAGGAGGCGCGCGGCGCGACGCCGTTCTACACGAGTCTGGACAAGGTGCGCTTTAAGCGTCCGGTGCGCCCGGGCGACACGGTGGATCTGGTGTGCTCCATCACGCGTGCGCGCGGGCCGTTCCGCTTTGCGACAGGTACTGCGAGCGTTAACGGTGAGGTTTGCTGCCGCGCCGATATGTCTTTTGCACTCATGCACGAAAAGTAGGGAAGTTTTCATGTTCGACAAAGTGCTCATCGCCAACCGCGGCGAAGTCGCGGTCCGTGTTATCCGCGCGTGCCGCGATATGGGCATCAAGACCGTCGCCGTTTATTCCACGGTCGATGCGGACGCGTTGCACGTGCAGCTTGCCGACGAGGCGTATTGCATCGGCGGCCCGCGTCTTGCCGAGAGCTACCTCAACGACGATGCCGTGCTCACCTGTGCCGTAAAGTCGGGAGCTAAGGCAATTCATCCCGGCTATGGCTTTTTCTCCGAGAAGGCGAGCTTCGTGCGAGACTGCGACAAGTATGGCCTGGCGTTTGTCGGTCCTTCGGCCGAGGTGATCGACAGCATGGGCGACAAGGACGCCGCACGTCGAACGGCTGCTGCGGCGGGCGTGCCCATCGTGCCGGGTTGCGATCTGCTCAAAAGTCCCGAGGAGGCGACGGCCGAGGCCGAGCGCATTGGCTGCCCCGTGCTTATTAAGGCGCGTGCCGGCGGTGGCGGCCGCGGCATTCGCAAGGTCGAGCGCGTGGAAGATGCGGCAAAGGCGTTTATCGAGGCGCGTGCCGAGGGCGAGGCCGTTTTTGGCGACGGCGAGTGCTACATGGAGAAGTTCGTCGCGCCGGCGCACCATGTTGAGGTGCAGATTATGGCCGATAAGCAGGGCCATGTGTTTTCGCTCGGCGAGCGCGAGTGCTCGGTGCAGCGCCGCAACCAAAAGCTGATCGAGGAGAGCCCCGCGCCGTGCCTCGACGGACACGATGACATTCGTGCTCGCATGCACAAAGCCGCGCGCGACCTGGCTCGTGCCGTCGGCTACGAAGGAGCCGGTACTATCGAGTTCCTGTATTCGGACGACGGCAATTTCTACTTTATGGAAATGAACACGCGCTTGCAGGTGGAGCATCCGGTTACGGAGTTTGTGACCGATACCGACTTGGTCAAGTGGCAGCTGCGCGTGGCAGCCGGCCAGCCTCTGCCCTTTGAGCAGGAGGACATGCCAGTCCGCAACCACGCCATGGAGTGCCGCATCAATGCCGAAACGCCGGACTTTCTGCCGTCATGCGGAACGATCACCGCGTTGCGTGTGCCGGGTGGTCCGCGCGTGCGCTGGGATTCCGCCATGTTTACCGGCGCGAAAGTCCCGCCGTACTACGATTCCATGCTCGGCAAGCTCATCGTGTGTGCGCCCACGCGCGACGGCGCCATTCGCAAGATGCGCTCGGCCCTGGGCGAGCTCGTGATTGAGGGCGTGAGCGAAAACAGCGAGCTTCAGCTCGACGTGCTGGCAAACGACGAGTTCTTGTCGGGCATGTATCACACCGATCTGATGGGGCATCTCTATGCTGATGAATAGAAAAGCGAAGACGGTCAACGTCCTCGAGGGGCCGATGACCGAGTCGTGCGCCGAGTTTCCCGCGCGCCACGTGTTTATCAAGTGCCCGGAGTGCCGCCGCGTAATCGATGAGGCACGCCTGCACGACAACCTCGAGGTCTGCCCTCGTTGCGGCAAACACTTTCGCGTGAGCGGTCGCGCGCGCATGCGCATGACGGTCGACGAGGGCGCGTTTGAGGAATGGGATGCTAATCTGGCGTCGGAGGATTTCCTCTCGTTTCCCGGCTATGCCGACAAGCTCAAGAGCGTGAGCGAGCGTTCGGGCGAGCGCGATGCCGTTGTGTGCGGCAGGGGCAAAATCTGCGGTTGCGATACCGCGCTCTTCTTTATGGATGCCATCTTTATGATGGGCTCGATGGGCTCCGTGGTGGGCGAGAAGATCTGCCGCACATTTGAGCGTGCGACCGAGCTGGGACTGCCGGTCGTTGGCTTTACCGTATCGGGTGGCGCCCGCATGCAGGAGGGCGTGACGTCGCTTATGCAGATGGCCAAAATCTCTGCGGCGGTTAGGCGCCATAGCGAGGCGGGCGGCCTGTATATCACGGTGCTCACTGACCCCACGACCGGAGGCGTAACCGCGAGCTTTGCCATGGAGGGCGATATTATCCTGGCCGAGCCCGATGCCCTGACGGCATTTGCCGGCCCGCGCGTGATCGAGCAGAACATGCACAAGCGCCTGCCCAAGGGATTCCAGCGCTCCGAGTTTTTGCTGGAGCACGGCTTTTGCGATGCCGTTGTTCCGCGTGGCGAGATTGCGCTCACGGTAGGCGAGCTGCTGGCGCTGCACGAAGGGCACGCGCCCGGCCTGGGGGCACCGCATGAGATCGTGCATACGGGTCGCCGCGGCAAAAAGCTGGGACACTTGTTCAAGCGCTCGGCCGCACCAAAAACCGCGCTCGAGATTGTCAAGCAGACCCGCTCGGCAGATCGCGCCACGGCAGGCGAGATGATCTCGCTGGGCCTGGATGGATTTGTGGAGCTGCACGGCGACCGCTACTTTGGCGACGACGCCGCTGTGGTGGGTGGCATTGGCTGGAAAGATGGACGCCCCGTAACGGTCATCGCCATCGAGCGCGGCACCACGACCAAAGAGCGCATGCGTCGCAACTTTGGTATGGCACATCCCGAGGGCTACCGCAAAGCGCGTCGCCTGATGCGCCAGGCCGAAAAGTTTGGTCGACCGGTTCTGTGCCTGGTCGATACTTCGGGCGCGTTTTGCGGCATCGGTGCCGAGGAGCGCGGCCAGGGCGAGGCGATTGCCCAGAATCTCATGGAGATGAGCGGCCTTAAGACGCCGATTGTCTCGGTGGTAACAGGCGAGGGCGGCTCTGGCGGCGCGCTGGCGCTGTCCGTGGCCGACCGCATCCTGATGCTCTCGAGCTCGGCCTATTCGGTCGTGAGCCCCGAGGCCTGTGCGTCGATTCTGTGGAAGGATACCGAGCGCGCGAATGAGGCCGCCGAGGCGCTTAAGCTCACGGCTCCCGATCTGTTGGCGCTCGGCATCATCGACGGCATTGTTGACGATAGGGGTCTGTCGCATGAGGAGATCGCCGGCGCCGTCATGTCCTCGGCATTTGATGCCTTCGATACGCTTGGGCGGCTCGACGACGCGACCCTCACAAACCTCCGCTACGAAAAGTACCGCGCAATCGGTCAGTATCGCACGATGTGACAAAGGGACAGTCCGCATGTCACATTGGGAAAGGGTTTCTGTGTCACAAGTTTCTAACACCTCGTTTACAACGATGGTCTCATCAAACGCCATGGCCGTGGTGGACTATCTGTCCAAAAGCATGATGTCGGCGTTGCCGTTTATTGTCTGCGCGGCGTTGTTCCGCACCGTCGCCGTCATTATGGGCGAAGGCATGCTGGGCCTATGGTCTGCCGATTCCGAAATCTATCGCCTGTTCTACAGTTGGCTCTATAACGCCGGTTACTACTTTTTGCCCATTTATCTTGGTTGGGCGGCCGCCCGCCAGCTCGGTTGCTCGGAGCAGCTGGGCATGATGCTGGGCGGCGTATTGATTGCGCCCGATCTGCTTAAGCTCGTCGATGCCGCATCGACGACGGGGACATCGATGACTTCCGTGTATGGCCTGCTTCCCGCGCCGGTCAACGATTACACGACGACTGTTATTCCGGTTCTCATCTCGGTACCCGTGCTTTGGCAAGTGGAGTGTTTCTTTCAGCGCGTTATCCCTAAGGCCGTGGCGTTTTCGTTTGTTCCGTTTGCGACCATGCTTGTCATGGTTCCGGTTTCGCTGTGTATCACGGCGCCGGCGGGCAGCTATCTGGGCATGCTGTTGGGCCAGCTTATGTTTATGCTTGGCAATTCCGGTGGCATCGTGTCGCTGCTCACGCTCATGGGGCTTGCCGCGGGCTGGGAGTTCCTTAAGATCGCGGGTGTCAGCAATGTTGTCCTATCGCTCGCCTATGCGCAGTTTATGAGTGTGGGGACGGATTCGTGCATTCTGATCGCTGCGACGATGGCAACGTTCGCCGTTTGGGGCATGCCCTTTGGCGCGTCGCTCCGCGTTGCGGATAAGGACGAGAAGGCGCTCATGCTGGGTTATTCGATCTCGGGTGTTCTTGGCGGCGTAAGCGAGCCGGCGCTGTACGGTTGCGGCTTTAAATATGGCAGGTGCCTGACGTGCATGGCCATTGGCGGCGCCGTCGGAGGCCTTGTTGCGGCCGTGGGCCACGTTACGGCCTATACCATCGGCATGACGAATGTCCTCATGGTCATTGGCTTTGCCACGGGCGGCATTTCGAACCTACTGTGGTGCTGTGTTGCCGGTGGCACGGCATTTGCGGTGTCTGCGGCGCTGAGCTACTGCTTTGGCGTGGTGCCGGCGAAGGGACAGGCGACGGGGAACGGAGCCGATTCGCCCGAAACGGTGGCGAGCGCTGCTGAAGTAAGCGCATAAACCTGTGCGACAAAAGGACGATTCCTTTGTCACATTCCAAGGCCGTGGCCCGTGTGGGCTGCGGCCTTTTTGTATCTTGAGGACAAAGTGGCTACACTACAATCCGTTTGAGCAATAGATATATAGGTAGTACCGTGGGGGCGGATGCAGATGGTCGAGTGGATAGTTAAGCGCGCGCAGGGCGATCGTGCGCGTGTGGGCACGTTAGCGGGCATGGTGTGTATTGTCGCCAATGTTGCGCTTTGTGCTGCGAAGGGCGCCATCGGTGTGATTTCGGGATCGGTTTCGATCGTGGCGGATGCCATGAACAACCTGTCCGATGCCAGCTCGAATATCGTGAGCGTGCTGGGCTTTAAGCTGGCGAGCAAGCCGGCCGACCCCGAGCATCCTTACGGCCACGGTCGCTACGAGTATCTCTCGGGTCTGGTCGTGGCGGCCCTCGTGCTGCTGATTGGCGTTGAGCTGGTGAAGTCCTCGGTCGAGCGCGTCATTCACCCCGAACCTGTCGAGTTCTCGCTTGCCCTGGTGGCAGTTCTCGTGCTCTCGATGGTCGTTAAGCTGTGGATGGCGGCCCTCAACCAAAAGCTCGGCGACCGTATCGAGTCCGAGACACTGCATGCGACTGCCCAGGATTCCAAGAACGATGTTCTTGCCACAGGCGCCGTGTTAGCGTGCGCAATTGTTTCGCAGGTGACGCACATCAATCTTGACGCATGGGTCGGCCTTGCCGTTGGCGCCTATATTGGCTGGAGCGGTTTTGAACTCATCCAGGATACGGTGAGCCCGCTTTTGGGCCAGACGCCCGATCCTAAGCTGGTCAAGCACATTCGAGACAAGATCATGAGCTATCCCGGCGTTTTGGGCGTTCACGATCTGATGGTTCATGACTACGGCCCGGGCAGGAAATTCGCAAGCGCTCACGCCGAGATGGCAGCCGAGGCCAGCCCGCTGGAAAGTCACGACACGCTCGATAACATCGAGCAGGCGTTTAGGAACGAAGACGGCATGATTGTCACGCTCCATTACGACCCCATCGTGACCGACGATCCAAAGGTGGCGAGCATGCGTTTACGCATTAACGCCATGGCCCAACAGATCGATAGCCGCCTTTCGATTCACGATCTGCGCTGTGTGCCGGGTCCCACGCACACCAACGTGATCTTTGACTGCGTGCGTCCCTCGGATCTGCAGATGAGTGCCGAAGACGTAAAACACGCGCTGGCACAACGGGTCGAGTCGGAATACCCCAAGTCGATTGCCAAGATCACGATCGATGAAGACTACGTAGGCCATACCCACGAGTAGGGCTGCGCCGGCAAAGCAAGTTATACAGAAGGGGAGAGCATGAAGCGTCTATATCTACTCCGCCACGGCCAGACAGAATTCAACGTTAAAAAGCTCGTCCAGGGTCGCTGCGATTCACCGCTCACCGATTTGGGCCGTCAGCAAGCCGGGATGGCAGCCGCATGGCTCAAAGCCCACAACGTCGTTCCCGACAAAGTGGCCTCATCACCCTTAGGCCGAGCCGTGGACACAGCTCAGCTCGTCGCATGCGAGCTCCTCGGTCCGGACGCTGCTGTCGAGTCCTGCGAAGGCATTATTGAGCGCTGCTACGGCTCCTTCGAAGAAGGCCCCCACGACGCGCTACCCACCGACGTCTGGGATCCAGGCGAAGATCTGGTCCCCTTTGGAGGAGAGGGAAGCAAAGCGTTGCAAGAACGCATGGTAGCCACCCTCACCAATCTCATGGGCGCCGAGGGCATAGAAACCCTCCTAGCAGTAAGCCACGGCAGCGCCAGCCGCCAATTCATCAAGGCTGCAGCCCCAGAGGGCTTCAAGCTCCCAACAAAACTCCCCAACTGCGCCATCATGATCTTCGATTTCGATGAGGCAAAGCCACAAGCAGAAGGCGAGCCAATGCAATGCAAGTTCACCCTCCAGCAAATAGTGGACCCTCAACAAAGTAATTAGCTGAGAGAGCAGAGTTAAGCAGACATCAACGTGTCGTCTCCCGAGCTTTGGCGGAGGGGCGGGGCCGAGAGTAGTTAAGGTTGTCGCGAGTTCCGCACGAACAGGAGAGCACTTAATGTGCTCTCCGTCGTGAGCAGGACTGTAGAGCAGCAACCTTAACTACTCTCGGCCCCGCCCCTCCGCCAAAGCTCGGGAGACGTGCCACGCACTTTACCTGCGTAAACAATGTGAGTGAAATATGAATCTCGATGGATACGCCCGCAGCCGTGTATACTAAACAGCTGTGTGAAACCAGGGGAGTATTCTGGCTGGACAAAATGCCTGCTTAATAGGGTTGTCAGGTAGTCCGGACGCAATACAAGGCTGGGGAGCACGTCGTGTAAGTAGTGGTCCTCTAGGGGCGTACGCTCGGTGGTGTACGCATTGTCCCAAGACCACGCGAGAGTTGGGATCATATCTTGATCAGCATGATTCTCGGCCGCAAGATTGGCATGACCCAGGTTTGGGACGAGGACGACAACGTCGTTCCCGTCACGGTCATCCAGGCTGGCCCCTGCGCTGTCTCGCAGGTTAAAACTCAGGCAACCGACGGCTATGACGCCGTCCAGATCGGTTTCGGCGACATCAAGGCCAAGAACGTGAACAAGCCCATGGCTGGTCACTTCGCCAAGGCCGGCGTCGAGCCTGTCCGTTTCCTTCGTGAGGTCCGCGTCGAGAACGGCGAGGAGCACAAGGTCGGCGAGGTCGTCACCGTCGCTGATTTCGCTGATGTCGAGAAGGTCGACGTCATCGGTACCTCCAAGGGTAAGGGCTTCCAGGGTCGCATCAAGCGCTGGGGTCAGCGCCGCGGTCCTATGACGCATGGTTCTCACTTCCAGCGTCACCCCGGTTCTATCGGTCAGTGCGCCTATCCTGCGCGCGTCCTCAAGGGCGTCAAGATGGCCGGTCACATGGGTAACGAGCGCGTTACCGTCAAGAACCTTTCCGTTGTCCGCATCGATGCCGAGCAGAACCTCATCTTGGTCAAGGGCGCTGTCCCGGGTGCCAAGAATGGTCTCGTCGCCATCCGTATGGCCTAAGGGCCCAGCCCATTTAGCCCAGCGTCATACCAAGGAGAACACTTAAATGGCAAAGTTTGAAGTAAAGAACAGCGAGGGCAAGAAGGTCGCCGAGGCCGAGCTCGCCGCTGAGGTGTACGGCATCGAGCCGAACATCCACGTTATGCACCACATCGTCAAGTGCCAGATGGCCTCTTGGCGTCAGGGCACCCAGTCCGCTAAGGGCCGCTCTGAGGTTTCCGGTGGCGGCAAGAAGCCTTGGCGTCAGAAGGGCACCGGCCGTGCCCGCCAGGGTTCCATCCGTGCTGCCCAGTGGCGTCACGGTGGCGTCGTCTTCGCCCCCAAGCCCCGTTCCTACGCTAAGCGTATGAACAACAAGGAGGTCAAGCTGGCTATGCGCTCCGCGCTGTCCGCCAAGCTGGCCGATGGCGAGCTCGTGCTCGTCGACGACTACGGCTTCGAGAAGCCTTCCACCAAGGCTGCCGTTGCCATGCTCAAGGCTCTCGGCCTTGAGGGCAAGCGTCTGACCATCATCGTTCGCGATGAGGACGTCAACGCCTACCTGTCGTTCCGCAACATTCCCAAGACGTTCATCATCACTGCCGACGAGGCCAACACCTACGATCTCGTCAACAACAACGCCGTGCTGATGCCCGCCGACATCGCCGCTCACTTCGGGGAGGTGCTTGCATAAATGACCGCCCACGAGATCATCATCCGTCCGATCGTGTCCGAGCGTTCCTTCTCCGGCATGGAGCAGAACAAGTACACGTTCGAGGTCGCCAAGGATGCTAACAAGTATCAGATCAAGGACGCTGTCGAGGAGATCTTCGGCGTCAAGGTCGTTCGCGTGAACACCCTGACGGTCAAGCCCAAGACCAAGCGCGTGCGCTATGTCGCCGGCAAGACCCGTTCTTGGAAGAAGGCCATCGTCACGCTGGCCGAGGGCGACACCATCGAGGTCTTTGGCAACCAGGCCTAAGACTCGCTGCTGTTGAGTGAGCTCATGCCTCCCAAATAGGGGAGGCGAGAGCTCAAGGTTTTGGGCGTATAAAATGGACACGCCCGGAGCCGTGTATACGTCCGGTGTCATCGCACCCGAGGCAGAACCTCGAATCCCTGTCTGCGGTGGCTAACGGATTCCTATTGAAAGGGATTGTAATGGCTGTAAAGCACCTTAAGCCGACCTCCGCTGGTAGGCGTTGGCAGACGATCTCCGACTTCTCCGAGATCACCTGCACCAAGCCCGAGAAGTCTCTTCTCGAGCCCCTGCCCAAGAAGGCCGGTCGTAACAACAACGGCCGCATCACCACCCGCCACCAGGGCGGCGGCGTGAAGCGTCGTTACCGCGTGATCGACTTCAAGCGCAACAAGGACGGCGTGCCCGCCAAGGTTGCCACGATCGAGTACGATCCGAACCGTTCCGCTCGCATCGCTCTGCTGCACTACGCTGACGGTGAGAAGCGCTACATCCTGGCCCCCAAGGGCCTCGAGGTCGGTCAGACCGTCATGTCCGGTTCTGACGCCGACATCAAGCCGGGCAACGCTCTGCCCCTCGCCGACATCCCCGTCGGTACGCTCATCCACGCCGTCGAGTTCCAGCCGGGCAAGGGCGCTGCTATCGCCCGTTCCGCCGGTAACTCCTGCCAGCTGATGGGTAAGGAGGGCAAGTACGCTATCGTCCGTATGCCTTCCTCCGAGATGCGCCGCATCCTCGTTACCTGCCGCGCCACCGTCGGTGAGGTCGGCAACGCCGATCACGCCAACATCGTCATCGGCAAGGCCGGCCGTAAGCGTCACATGAACGTGCGCCCGACCGTCCGCGGTACCGTCATGAACCCTGTCGACCACCCGCAGGGCGGTGGCGAGGGCAAGAACCACACCTCTGGTCGTCCCTCTGTTACCCCCTGGGGTAAGCCGACGAAGGGCCTTCGTACGCGCAAGAAGAAGAAGGTCTCGAACCAGCACATCATTCGTCGCCGTAAGAAGTAATTTCGGATACCGAGTTTTAGGAGAAAGCACTTATGAGCAGAAGTCTCAAAAAGGGCCCGTTCGTGGAGACTCGCCTTCTCTCGCGTATCACCGCGATGAACGAGGCTGGCAAGAAGGACGTCGTGAAGACCTGGTCCCGCGCGTCCACCATCTTCCCCGAGATGGTTGGTCACACCATCGCCGTCCACGACGGCCGCAAGCATGTGCCCGTGTATGTTACCGAGTCCATGGTTGGTCACAAGCTCGGCGAGTTCGCGCCGACTCGTACGTTCCGTGGCCACAAGGCCAAATAGGGGGTTAACCGTAAATGGCAACTAAGTCTATTGAAACTGAGGCCACCGAGGTTCGCGCCGTCGCTAAGTACGTGCGTGTTTCCCCCAGCAAGGCCCGCCTGGTGGTCGATCTGATCCGCCGCAAGCCTGTCGCTCAGGCCTTCGACATCCTCCACTTCTGCGACCGCGCCGTCGCCGTGGATGTCGAGAAGGTTCTCCGTTCCGCCGTTGCGAACGCCGAGAACAACAACGGTCTGCGTGCCGACAACCTGGTTGTCGCCGCTGCCTATGTTGACGAGGGTCCGACGCTTAAGCGCATCCGTCCCCGCGCCAAGGGTTCCGCTTCTCGCATTCTGAAGCGTACTTCCCACATCACCGTCGTCGTTGCTCCTCGAAAGGAGGCGTAAAGCTGTATGGGTCAGAAAGTCTACCCCACCGGCTTCCGTCTTGGCATCACCGAGAACTGGCGCTCCCGCTGGTTCGCAGAGAAGGATTACGCTAAGACCCTCGGTAACGATCTCGAGATCCGCAAGTACCTCGAGAAGCGTCTTTCCCGCGCAGCTGTCTCCCGCGTCGAGATCGAGCGCGCTGGCGACAAGGTGAAGGTCATCATCCTCACCGCTCGCCCCGGCGTTGTCATCGGTAAGAAGGGTGCCGAGATCGATACCCTCCGCACCGAGCTCGAGAAGGTCGCTGGCGTCTCCAAGGGCCAGCTCTCCGTCGACGTTGTCGAGATCAAGCGCCCCGAGCTCGACGCCAACCTCGTTGCTCAGTCCATCGCTGAGCAGCTCGAGGGCCGCGTTGCCTTCCGTCGCGCTATGCGCAAGGCTGTCCAGTCCGCCCGCAAGGCCGGCGCCAAGGGCATCCGTATCCAGTGCTCCGGTCGTCTCGGCGGTGCCGAGATGGGCCGTCGTGAGTGGTACCGTGAGGGTCGCGTGCCTCTGCACACCCTCCGCGCCAAGATCGACTACGGCACGGCTGTCGCCAGCACCACCATGGGTGCCTGCGGCGTGAAGGTCTGGATCTACCTGGGCGAGAAGCTCCCGGGCCAGCCTGTTCCCAACCCTGCACTCGAGGGCTCTTCCCGTCCTCGTCGTCGTAACTCCGAGAGGAGGGGTCAGTAGTGCTTGCCCCTAAGCGTATTCTTCACCGCAAGGTGCAGCGTGGCTCCATGAAGGGCCAGGCCAAGGGTAATACCGAGCTGCATTTCGGCGAGTTTGGTATCCAGGCTCTCGAGGCCCATTGGATCACCAACCGTCAGATCGAGGCCGCTCGTATTGCCATGACCCGCTACATGAAGCGTGGCGGTCGTGTCTACATCACGATCTTCCCCGATAAGCCCATCACCAAGAAGCCTGCCGAGACTCGCATGGGTTCTGGTAAGGGTAACCCCGAGGAGTGGGTGGCCGTCGTCAAGCCCGGCCGCATCATGTTCGAGGTCAAGGGCGTGCCCGAGGAGGTCGCTCGCGAGGCTCTGCGTCTTGCACAGCACAAGCTTCCCATCAAGACCAAGATTGTTGCTGCCAAGAACGCTGAGCAGCGCATCCAGAAGGAGATGGCTGAGGAGGCCGCTCTCGAGGCCAAGTGGGCTGCTGAGGACGCCGCCGCCGCCAAGGAGGAGAACTAATGAAGCCCGCAGAGATTCGTGAGCTCTCGGACGCTCAGCTCGTTGAGAAGCTGAAGGAAATGCGCGCCGAGCTCTTTAACCTTCGTTTCCAGATGGCCACCAGCCAGCTGGACAACACCGCTCGCGTCAACACCGTGAAGAAGGACATCGCTCGCGTCCTCACGGAGCAGCGCGCCCGCGAGATCGCAGCGGAGAAGTCCGCTGTCGCCGAGTAGGACCTAAGGAGAGAACATGACTGATTCGCGTAACTCGCGTAAGGTCCGTACGGGTGTCGTTACCTCCGTCTCCGGTGCCAAGACCATCGTTGTCACCATCACCGAGCGCAAGCGTCACCCCAAGTACGGCAAGATGATGACCAGCTCCAAGAAGCTGCACGCTCACGACGAGGAGTGCACGGCTGGCGTGGGCGATACCGTCCGCGTTATGGAGACCCGTCCTATGTCCAAGATGAAGCGCTGGCGCCTCATCGAGGTCGTCGAGCGCGCTAAATAAGCAGTCGCTCTTACGACTTGTACGTTTCCGAAGATGTGCGTATGCCTGGCTTGCATACCACGGGCCGTATAAAGGCTGCGCACCTCTCTTCGGTTCTTAGTTCGGAGGAACATCTACCATGATTCAGATGCAAACCATGCTGAACGTCGCCGACAACTCCGGCGCTCGCAAGATTCGCTGCATCAAGGTGCTTGGCGGTTCCAAGCGTCGTTATGCAGGCATCGGCGATGTGTTCATCGGTGCTGTCCAGGAGGCTACCCCTGGCGCCAACGTCAAGAAGAAGGACGTTGTCCGTTGCGTCGTCGTTCGCACCGTTAAGGAGATCCGCCGCAAGGATGGCTCCTACATTCGCTTTGATGAGAACGCCTGCGTTGTCATCAACAACGATGGTTCGCCCGTCGGCACCCGTATCTTCGGGCCCGTCGCTCGCGAGCTTCGTGACAAGAAGTACATGAAGATCGTCTCGCTCGCTCCCGAGACCCTGTAGTTAGGGGAGATATATGTATATCAAGAAGGGCGATAAGGTCCAGGTTCTCTCTGGTAAGGATCGCGGCAAGCAGGGCGTTGTCCTGCGTGCTCTCCCCGCCGAGAACAAGGTCGTTGTCGAGGGCGTTTCGGTCGTTAAGAAGGCCGTCAAGCCCAACGCTGCCAACCAGCAGGGCGGCATCGTTTCGCAGGAGGCTCCCATCGACGCCTCCAACGTCAATCTCGTTTGCCCCGAGTGCGGTAAGGTTACCCGCGTCGGTCACGAGAAGGACGGCAAGAACAAGCTGCGCGTCTGCAAGAAGTGCGGCCACAAGTTCTAAGCTGCCCGCAACATCAAGTTGCTAGCAAAGGCCCGGATGCCCCAAGGCACCCGGGCCTTTTTCTATCCCTACTCATTGGGGACAGACTTAAATGACTTGTCGTTGGGGATGTTCTTAAACGGCTAGTTGATGGGGACAGTCTTTAGATTTGTATATCTGGCCATCTGGGATAGGCTTCAACGAAAGCGGCACCTAGGGACAGTCCTTTGATGTCTGGTGCCCCCAGAGGGGTGAAGTAATGCAGCTGGCTCTGTCTTTAGGGCTATGGTGCTCCGCCCCTATATGTTTCACAAGGTTTGTCGCATGCGCATTTACGCGCAGAGTCTTGCGCGATGATGCGCATGGCCGCGCAAATATCTGCTAACTATGGTTAAATAATGACCGATAAACAAATAAACACGCAAATACAAGCAAATGCGCGCGCATTTGTGCGAATATAGGGCTGTTGGAAATGAAGGACTTCCGATGACTCAGGAGGCACATAATGGCAGATTCCAAACAGGCTCCGCTCGACGCCGAAGCAGCCGCAAAAGCAGCGTTCACTTCGGTCCAGGACAAGCCATTCCCCGATGATATCTTTACGGCTCCCGAGCTTCGTTGGGCTGTGATCGGGTGCGGCGTTATCGCCAACCAGATGGCCCAGTCTCTAGCTCTTGCCGGCCGCAAGCTTGCGGGCGTCGCAAACCGTACGCTATCCAAGGCTCAAGCTTTTGCCGAGCAGTATGGCATCGAGAAGGTCTATGAGACGGTCGAGGACCTCTACGCCGATCCGGATATCGACGCCGTCTATATCACCACGCCGCACAACACGCATATCACCTACCTGCGAGCCGCTCTGGCAGCTGGCAAGCACGTGCTCTGCGAAAAGGCCATTACCCTCAACTCTGCCGAGCTCGACGAGGCCCGTGCCATCGCCGACGAGCACAACGTGGTCCTTATGGACGCCACCACGGTGCTCCACATGCCGCTGTATCAAGAGCTGCGCCGTCGCATGGATGCGGGCGACTTTGGCCGCATGAACCTCGCCCAGCTCAACTTTGGCAGCTATAAGGAGTACGGCGACCTGACCAACCGCTTCTACAACCGTAGCCTTGCCGGCGGCGCCATGCTCGACATTGGCGTGTATGCCCTGTCCGTCATGCGCCTGTTTATGGCCAGCCAGCCAGCCGAGGTCGTGTCTCTGGGCAACACCTGTGAGACCGGTGTCGACGTTGCGGGCGGCATTGTCTGCCGTAACGCCGAGCAGCAGCTGGGCGTCGTGAGCCTTACGCTCCACTCCAAGCAGCCCAAGCGCTCGGTCATCAGCTTCGACAAGTGCTATATCGAGGTCAACGAGTATCCGCGTGCCGACCATGCGACCATCGTGTGGACTGCGGACGGTCACCGTGAGGAGGTCCACGCTGGCACCGAAGCCTACGCACTGTGCTACGAGATGGCCGACCTGGAGAAGGCCGTTGCCGGCGATGATTCGAAGCGCGAGCTTCTGGGCTATGCTTCTGATGTTATGGAGCTGATGACCAAGCTCCGCGCCGACTGGGGAGTCGTGTACCCCGAGGAGGAGTAAGCGATGCTTGCGGAAGATAGGCTCAACGCGATTGTGTCGATGGTGCAGCAGGCCGGCTCGGTTACCGTACCGGAGCTTGCTGAAGCCCTGGGCGTGACACCGTCCACCATTCGGCGCGACTTGCAGACGCTCGACCGCGCACACCGCATCGCCAAGGTACACGGAGGCGCGACGAGTCTGGAGCGCGCGCATGTGACGCGCGACCTGACGATCGGCGAGCGCAGCGATCTCCATAACGATGACAAGGAGCGCATCTGCGCCCGTGCTGCGGCCCTGGTGGAGCCCGATAGCTTTGTGTATATCGATTCGGGCTCCACGACGCTCAAGCTCATCGAGCATCTTCCGCATCTCGACGGCGTCACCTATGTGACCGATTCTGTGCTCCATGCTCAGCATCTTGCCCTGCGCGGTATGCGCACCGTGGTGCTGGGCGGCGAACTCAAGCCCGAGACCGAGGCGCTCGTTGGCCCCGATGCTTTGGCAACCCTGGACCGCTATAACTTCAACTGCGGCTTTTGGGGCTCCAATGGCATCGCCGCCGAGCAAGGTCTCACCACACCGGATATCGAGGAAGCACAGGTCAAGCGTATCTCGATGCGCCATACCGCTAAACGCTTCGTAATCTCGGACGCCAGCAAATTTGGCATGGTGGCGCCCGTCAAGTTTGCGGACTTCCGCGACGCAACGATCATCACTACGGGCGAGGTGCCCGCCAAGTACCAGTCGATGGACAACGTCATCACGGTCTAGCGATGGGACAAGGCCAAAACCACCACAAAGGTGCCTGTCCCCATTGTGGTGGTTAGCAACGAAAACCGATTAGTTTTCTCAATAGAAAAGCGGCAACGTCCATCACGGGCGTTGCCGCTTTCGTTGTCTGCCGGTTTGTCTAAGTCTGTAACAACTGGACCGTCAAAAGTGGGATAGATGTTACAGATTGAGATTCTTCCGAACCGCGCCGTCCCTTTGTCTCGATCTGTAACATCTGGGACCGATTTTGCCGAGTTATTGTTACAGATTGAGATTTTCCCTTAAGGGGGATTCGAATGTCTCGATCTGTAACAGATAGACCGGAAAATGGGTTCTAACTGTTACAGATCGAGACATTTTGGGACCGCGGTTGAACCATTGCGGCAAAACCACCACAAAGGTGCCTGTCCCCATTGTGGTGGTTTAGGGCTCCCAGGGGCAGGGGGCTTCGATGTGGATGTGCTCGCCGGTTACGGGATGCGTGAAGGACACGCTGTGGGCGTGGAGCATCAGGCCGCAGGGGCGCGGCGTTCCGTACAGGTCGTCGCCAACCAGGGGATGATGCTCGCTTGCCAGGTGCACACGGATTTGGTGCTTGCGGCCGGTGAGCAACTCGACATCGATATACGAGCGCGCGGGCAGGCCACGACGGCTCTTAAGACGTTTGAGCACCTTCACGCGAGTTTGAGACGGCTTGCCGCTGGCGCCGACGCGCATCTTTCGGCTGTCGTGACGGTCGCGGGCGATGGGCTTGTCGATGAGCTTCTCGTTCCAGTCGATCTTGCCCTCGGCCAGCGCCAGATAGTGCTTTTCGAAGGCGTGGTCGATGACCATTTGGTCAAAGGCGGGCTGCGTCTGTTTGTCGAGCGAAAACAACACCACGCCGGTGGTGTTGCGGTCCAGGCGGTTGAGCGGCTGCATGTCGGTCGCGGCAAAGCCGTCACCCATCGCCAGCAGCAGGTCGCTGGCGTAGTCGGTGAGCGTGCGCTCGCCGGTGCCGTCGCCGTGGACGATCATGCCGGCGGGCTTGTCGATGGCCATGAGCCAGGCGTCGCAGTAAAGGACTTGAGGTTCTTCGTTCACGTGTAAGCCTTTCGGTTAGCTAATTCCCACAAACATGCAGCCCGAGGTGGCGCCGCGCAGGCGGGCGGCGGGCTTGCGGCCGGCCTGTGCTGCTTCGACGGCACGACGGACGCGGGCGACGGCACGGCCCACCTCATCTGTCTCGAGCAGCGTTCCGTCTACCATGAGACGACGCACGCCGGCATCGAGCAGCTGAGGAACCTGCGGCGTGAGGTCGATGGGGTAGGCGTCGTACAGGCGAGAGCGGCCGTGGATATCGGTGCGGACGGGCATGACCTTTCCATCGATATTCTTGAGCGAGAGCTTGCGGGCACGCAGGCGGCAGTTGGCACAATCGTGGATGCAGCCGTTGGCAACCTGCAGAATGCAATGCTCGCTTGTCATGACGCGCGGACGGCCGAAAACGGTGATGCCCAGAGCCGCGGGCGCGGCGGCGCCGAGCGAGACAATCTCGTCGAGCGTGATCTCGGGCGAGAGCCAAAACGCACCGGCTCCGCGCTTGGCAAGCGCCTCCATACAGGGCGTGTTGTGCACCGGCAGGCAAGAGCGGACCTCCGCCGTGGCGCCGGCATGCACGGCTACGGCGAGCTCGGAGATATTGCCGACGGCGACGGTGGCTCCGGCATTAATCCAGGGATCGACGCGCTCGTGGTCGACGGCGCGGCAGACCTCGTCGAGTACGGGTATGATGCCCTGCTCAAATGCATCGGCAGGGGAGAGTCCGACAGCCTCGAGCGCATCGGTGGTCATGTAGATGCGCGTGGCGCCCTCGGCACGAGCTGCCTCGGCGGCTTCGAGCGTGGTGACGGCGGCGCAGATCTGCGGCTCATCGCGGTAATGCTCGGGCATGGCGCGCGTACATTTGTCGAGCCCCGGAATCTCGAGCGTTTTCGCACGCTCCTCATACGGTGCCAGAATGGCCTCCTCCAGCGCCTTGCAGGCGGCAGCGCGCACCTTGTGCACGGCGGAGAAGCCCATGCCGCAGCCCTCATCGAGCGCCACATCAAAGCTCGCTGCCTCAAAGGGCGAGGAACCCATGCGGCCGACGTGCTCCACCAGGTCGGATGCCTCGACCGCGCGGGTCTTGGCGGCCTCGACGGTGAAGCCCGTGGCGGTGGCGGTGAGCGCGGGGTCGTCGCAGCAGGTGAGCGTAACGGTAAACGGCTCGCCCAGACGCGCCACGACGGACACATCTACGGCGCGGCGGCGCAGCACATCGCGCTTGAGCGCGGCGCCGGCGGCGTCAATGGCACGCTGACTGCGAATCACGCGGACGCGGCAGCCCTCGGGCATGCTGCGGGGCACGCGACACTCGATGATGTCGCCCACGGCGGCATCATCGGCGGCAATGGTGGTCAGGAACTGGTCGAACTCGTTATCGTGGCGAAGCTCCAGCAGGTCGCCCTTGCTCACGGGCTCAAACAGCTCAATGCGGGCGATGGCGGCACGGCGACGGCGGTCGTCGGGCTTGAGGCCGCGCACATCGCGGTTGGCCGGGCGGCTGCCCAGCACCGTGCCCACGATCTGGCCGCGGTTGTTGGAACGCTCATAGCTCATCATCTCGTCGCCCGAGGTGCCGTCCTGATAAGCGTGCGTAAAGTCGCGGTTGAAGCAGCGCTTGAGCTGGCGCTGGCGGGCAGCTTCCTCGTCCTTGGTAACGGTGGCTCCGGATAGCATGTCGTCAATTTCGTGACGATACACATCAACGATGGAGTACACGTAATCGGGCGCCTTCATGCGGCCCTCGAGCTTGAGCGATGCGGCGCCGGCGTCATACAGACGGCGAACAAGCTGTGAGGTGTTGGTGTCACGCGGGCATAGCGCACGCTCGCGACCGGCAGGGGAGAGCGCGCGACCGTTCTCGTCGATCAGCTCGTAAGGCAGGCGACAGGGCTGGGCGCACATGCCACGGTTGGCCGATCGTCCCGCCATGGCAAAGCTCGAAAGCAGGCACAGGCCCGAGTAGCAAAAGCAGATGGCGCCATGGCTAAAGACCTCAAGGTCCACATCGGGCGCGGCATCGTGAATGGCGGCAATCTCGTCGATGGAAAGCTCGCGCGAGAGGGTCACGCGGTCGGCGCCCTGCTCGCGGCACCAAAGGGTTCCGCGGTCGTCATGGATGTTCGCCTGGGTCGAGATATGTGTCTCGATGCCGGGCATCGTGCGCTTGACCTCAAAGAACAGACCCCAGTCCTGGATGATGAAGGCGTCGGCGCCCAGCGTGGAGCAGCGATGGATGAGTTGCAGCGCTTCGCCCATCTCGGACTGCTTGATGACGATGTTGACCGTGACGTAGACGCGCGACCCGGCTAGATGTGCGGCGCGGCAGGCTTGCTCAAAGGCCTCGTCGGTAAAGTTGGTGGCCTTGCGGCGGGCGTTGAAGTTGCCCATGCCGCAGTAGATGGCGTCTGCCCCGGCGGCGAGTGCGGCGGCAAAGGGCTCGGGTCCTCCGGCGGGCGCCAAAAGCTCGGGTCTGCGGTTGGTGGTTCGACTGGCGGTTGCGGTCATATCCTGCCTTTCAAAATGCTCAGATACTCAAAAGTATAGTGGTGCTGTTGCGGCGGACGAGCCCTGTGGCCCAAGCAGGATAAAGTCTTCAGCAGCCCTTGCAGCAAAAATGATCCGCTTCCCTCTGTCCCCTATGGATCGCCTGATCCGATGGGGACGGAGGGAAACGGATCATTTTGAGCTTCACTGTCCGGTCGTGCCGTTCAGCGGCCGACAGGCACCGTTGGGCGATAAAATATTCTCGCAACGTGATAATAATCTTGCATCGCGCGGAAACCTTGAGTACTATCCCAAATCAAGCGCGGTGTTCAGACCGAATTGTGCCTCCCGGTGTGAACGCCGCGCTCACGCTCTCTATCTGATCGTAAGGAGAAAAACATGAGCAAGACCGTCGTGTCTTCCGATAACGCACCTGCAGCCATCGGCCCGTATTCCCCCGGCATCCAGACCGGCAACATGGTGTTCCTGTCCGGCCAGCTGGGCATCGACCCCGCAACCGGCAAGATGCCCGAGGGCGTCGAGGCCCAGGCTAAGCAGTCCCTTGCTAACGTCGAGGCTCTGCTGACCGCTGCCGGCGCCACCTTTGCCGATGTCGTTAAGACCACGGTCTATCTGGCCGACATTGCCGACTTCGCTGCCGTGAACGAGATCTACGCCTCCAAGTTCGAGGCTCCGTTCCCCGCGCGCAGTGCTTTCCAGGTTGCCGCTCTTCCGGCCGGCGGTCTGGTCGAGATCGAGGTCGTCGCCGCTCTCTAAGGTGTTGGCAACAACTAAACATGACATGCAAAAAGACCCTGCAGTGCGTGTGAACTGCAGGGTCTTTTGTCAAGCGATGCGACAAAAATGATCCGTTTTCCTCCGTCCCCAAGGAGTCAGCGGGTTAGCCTTCCTTGCGGACTTTTTGCAGGTAGCGGTAGACGCTGGGCTCCGAGATGCCCAGCGCGGTGGCGGCGCAGGCTACGGCGCCCTTGAGCATGAACACTCCGTTGCCGTTGAGGTGGCGAATGACGTCCACGCGGTCGCTTTGACCAAGCGACGTCACATCCAGCCCGCGAGCGCTCAGCAGCTCGGAAATACTGCGGTCGATGAGCTCCTGCGTGGACTCCGAAAGGCTTTCGACCTCGATGGGGGAGGGCTCGGTGCGTGCGGGAGCGGCGTCAAAGCAGGCCATAAGCTGCTGGGCCATGGCACTGATGTTGCGCACGGCCGAAAGATCGGTGTTGACGCAGAGCATGCCGACGATCTCATCATTCTCGCGGATATAGTACGTCGCTGACTCCAACGTCTTGCCGCCGGCACCGCGCCCCTCGTAGCCCGTAATAAACGGCAGGTCGCGATACTTGGCGTCGTGCATGATCTTGAGTGCCAGATCGGTGGCGGGACCGCCGACCTTGCGGCCGCTCACGATGCCGTTGCGAATATCGACGATGGCGTGGTCGGGATCCGAAAAATCGTGCAGCACGATTTCGCTGTTTTTGCCGAGTATCTGCTCCAGAAAATCGACCATCGGCAAAAAGCGACGTACGGTCTCGTTCACGGGCAACTCCTTTGGGTGAAATCGGAAATGTTCATAACAATTTTTTCTCATGGTAACACGCTGCCCATCATCTCGTATATCCGCAGGTACATTGCGTAATGCAGACGAACGGTAGGAATTTAGCGGTAAACGGTTGACCAAAAGAAATGTTAGATGTTATTTTGACCAGACACTTTCCTGACCTGCGGAAATGCGTAATTTCAGCTGAAGAATAGTCTGATAACAAAAAATTATTATTGAGAATGAGAATCATCTTTAATACGATATGCAATGAAGGCACAACCTCAACCCCGCACTGCGTCACAATAGAGCGTCAGATGCGAAAACAACTACTTCGAGGATTGGTGGTCAAATGACCCAGGAGACGGTTACGAACGGCACTGAAGCCCTGTTCACTCGCGAAGGCATGCCTCCCGTTAAGGAAATGATCCCGTGTGCCCTTCAGCACGTACTGGCATCGTTTGCCGGCATCATTACCCCGGCGGTCATCATGGCCGGCGTCTACGGCTTTAATAGCCAGCAGAGTACCGACATCATCCAGGTCGCGCTCATTCTTTCGGCGATCGACACGGCCCTTCAGGCCTTCGCTCCCTTCCGTCGCATCGGCGGCGGCCTGCCCATCGTCATGGGCGTTTCGTTCGCGTTCCTGCCGGCCCTGCAGGCCATGGGTGCCTCGGGCTTTAGCTTTGGTGCGCTGCTGGGTGGCGAGATCGTCGGCGGCGCCGTCGCGGTCCTCTTTGGTCTGGCCTACAGCAAGATCAAGTGGCTGTTCCCGCCCGTCGTGACCGGTACGGTCATCTTCTCCATCGGCGTTTCGCTGTATCCCACGGCCGTCAAGTATATGGCCGGCGGTATGGGTACGCCGCTGTGGGGCACCCCGCAGGCCTGGTGCGTCGCTCTTATCACCTTCGCCGTGGTCTTTGCGCTCGCCAACTTTGGCAAGGGCACGCTCAAGCTGGGATCCGTGTTCTTTGGCATGATCGTTGGCATGATCGTCTCCATCCCCTTTGGCATGATCGACTTCTCCAGCGTCGCCACCGCTCAGGTCTTCGCTCTTCCCAAGCTCATGCCCTACGCGCTCGAGTTTGATCCCGAGGTCTGCATTACCCTCGCCGTCGTGTTCCCCATGGTTGCCATCCAGGTTATCGGTGACGTCTCCGCCGCCTGCCTGGGCTCCATCGACCGTATGCCCACCGAGCGCGAGCTCTCCGGCGCTATCGTGTCCCAGGGCCTCACCTCTATGGTCGGCGGTCTGCTGGGCGGTCTTCCCACCAGCGCCCTTGGCCAGAACGTGGGCATCATCTGCTCCAACAAGGTCGTCAACAAGTGGGTCTTTGTGATCATTGCGGCCGTCTTTGCCATCGCCGGTCTGTTCCCGCAGCTCTCTGCCGTCCTTTCCGCTATCCCGCAGCCCGTCATCGGCGGCGCGACCGTCGGCGTCTTTGGCACCATCACCATGAACGGCGTGCGCATGTTCACCCGCGAGGGCCTCACGCAGCGCACTACCACCATCGTCGGCACCTCCGTCGTCTTTGGCCTGGGTATCTGGATGGCCAGCGGTTGCCTTGCCGGCGAGGGTATGCCCGCCTGGGTGTCCACCGTCATCGGCTCCAATGCCGTAACCCCCACCGCCATCATGGCCATTGTCCTTAACCTGATCCTTCCGCAGACGCCGGTCGTGGCTCAGCACATCGATGCTGCCAAGGACGCTGCCGTGGATCTGGTCTTGCCCGAGAGCAAGAAGTAACCAATTCGGTGCTATTCGTCGGCGGACGCATCGCCTCGTCCGCCGACGCCATGCGGCACCAAGCCGCACTTCAAAGGGTTTGTCCCTTTGGTGAAGCGTTGACGGGAGAGGGCCCGTTTCCGGTGTAGGCCGGCGCTTCGCACTCCGCCATGTCAGAGGTGTCAAACCCCGCCTCTGATGTTGAAGGGAGCATCCATGCTTCTGGTCGCTAACGGTTCCGTCTTTACCCGCAACGCTCAGACCCCGTTTATTCCAAACGGTGCGGTCGCCATTGACGGAGATACGATCGTCGAAGTGGGCCCCGAGCGCGAGCTCAAGGCCAAGTACCCGGATGCCGAGTACGTCGATGCCCAGGGCAACCTCATCATGCCCGGACTCATCAACTGCCACACCCACATCTACTCGGGTCTGGCCCGCGGCCTTGCCATTAAGGGCTGCAACCCCACCAACTTCTTGGAGAATCTCGAGCAGCAGTGGTGGAAGATCGACGACAACCTGACGCTCGACGGCACCAAGGCCAGCGCCTATGCTACGATTTTGGACTCCATCCGTGATGGCGTCACCACGATCTTCGATCACCATGCGAGCTTCTGCGAGATTCCGGGAAGCCTCTTTACCATTAAGGATGCAGCTCAGGAGCTGGGCATGCGTTCGTGCCTGTGCTACGAGGTCTCCGATCGCCGCGGCCAGGAAAAGTGCGACCAGGCCATTGCCGAGAACGCCGAATTTGCCCAGTGGGCCGCCAAGGAGCGTCGCGATAACGACAACCACATGATCGCCGCCATGTTTGGCGGACATGCTACCTTTACGCTTTCGGACGAGACCATGGATAAGATGGCCGAGGCCAACAACGGCCTGACCGGCTTCCACATCCATGTGTGCGAGGGCATGAACGACGTGTGGGACTCCCGCCTCAACCGCGGTGGCATCAGCCCCGTCGAGCGCCTGCTGCAGCACAACCTGCTGGGTCCCGACACCATGCTGGGCCACTGCATCCACGTGACGCCTGCCGAGATGGATATCGTCAAGGAGTCCGGCACTTGGCTGGTCAACAACCCCGAATCCAATATGGGCAACGCCGTGGGCTGCGCCCCCGTGCTCGAGTTCTTCCGCCGCGGCATCCCCGTGTGCATGGGCACCGACGCCTACACCCACGATATGCTCGAGAGCCTTAAGGTCTTCCTGATTATTCAGCGCCACAACGCCGCCATGCCCAACGTGGGCTGGTGCGAGGCCATGACGATGCTGTTCGAGAACAACGCCAAGATGGCGAGCAAGTACTTCGATCGCAAGCTCGGTGTGCTCGAGGCCGGCGCTGCCGCCGACGTTATCGTTATGGACTACAAGCCCTTTACGCCGCTGAGCGAGGAGAATATCGACGGCCACATGCTCTTTGGCATGATGGGCAAAAACTGCCGCACCACCATCATCAACGGCCGCGTCCTGTACAAGGATCGCGAGTTCGTTGGCATTGATGAGGACAAGATCAACGCGTGGACCATGGCCGAGTCCAAGAAGCTCTGGAGCACGCTCAACGATCGCACCTACTAATTCACAAGTAGATTCGCGCGCGTCGGATGTTTCGCCACATCCGGCGCGCGCATAGGCGGCCTCCGCGGGGTCGCCGGCGCTGTGCTAGCGCTACACCGTATTTGCGCCCGCCGCGCGGTCTCGCCGGGCGTTACAGAGAGGAGCTCACTATGAGCGACATCATGAGGCCGATCCCGTTTTCGCAGCTGATGAACTGGATCATCGAGGAGCACAAGACTCAGGGCGCCGTCTTTGGCGTGCGCAAGATGGTCACGACCAACCAGGAGGGCGCGCTTCCCATTTTTGACGAGCGCATCGAGACTCCGTTTGGCCCGGCCGCCGGTCCCAACACGCAGCTTGCCCAGAACATCGTGGCCTCTTATGTGGCCGGTTCCCGCTTCTTTGAGCTTAAGACCGTTCAGGTTATGGACGGCGAGGAGCTCTCCAAGTGTGTGAACAAGCCCTGCATCGTGGCGCAGGACGAGTGCTACAACTGCGAGTGGTCGACCGAGCTCGAGGTTCCGCAGGCCTTTGCCGAGTACGTGAAGGCATGGTTTGCCTGCCACCTGATCGCTCGCGAGTACGGCCTGGGCAGCCCGGACGGCTTTGTCTTCAACATGTCCGTGGGTTATGACCTGGAGGGCATCAAGAGCCCCAAGGTCGACGCCTACATCGAGGGCATGAAGGACGCCAGCGGCTCCGACGTCTGGAACGAGTGCCGCGCATGGGCGCTCGCCAACCTGGACAAGTTTGAGCATGTCGACGCCGCGTTCGTCGAGTCCATCCCGGCACGCGTCTCCAACTCCATCACCGAGTCTACCCTGCACGGCTGCCCGCCGGCCGAGATCGAGCGCATCGCGACCTATCTGATCACCGAGAAGGGCCTCAACACCTACATCAAGTGCAACCCCACACTGCTGGGCTATGAGTTTGCCCGCCAGCGCCTCAACGAGCTGGGCTTTGACTACATCGTTTTCGATGACACGCACTTCCGCGAGGACCTGCAATGGGCCGACGCCGTGCCTATGTTCGAGCGCCTGATTGCCCTGTGCGCCGAGCGCGGCCTGGAGTTTGGCGTCAAGCTGACCAACACGTTCCCCGTCGACGTGACGAGAAACGAGCTGCCCTCCACCGAGATGTACATGTCGGGCCGTTCGCTGTTCTCGCTGACCATCGAGGCTGCCCGCCGCATTACCGAGCAGTTCGATGGCAAACTACGCATTAGCTACTCTGGCGGTGCCACGGTCTACAATATCCGCGCCCTGTACGATGCCGGCATTTGGCCCGTTACCCTGGCGACCGACGTGCTCAAGCCCGGTGGCTACGAGCGCTTTAGCCAGATGGCTGGTGAGTTTACCGATCTGGACGGCAAGCCGTTCGCGGGTGTCTCTCTCGACGCCGTGACCGCGATTCAGACCGATTCGCTCACCAACCCGCTATACAAGAAGCCGCTGCGCCCGCTGCCCGACCGCAAGGTCGCCGGCAAGAGCCCGCTTTCCGACTGCTTTACCACGCCGTGCCGCACGAGCTGCCCCATCCAGCAGGATATTCCCGCCTACTTGGCGGCTGTTGACGAGGGCCGCTACGAGGACGCACTCAACATCATCATCGAGCGCAACGCCCTGCCGTTCATTACCGGCACTATCTGCCCGCATCCCTGCGGCCGTGCCTGCGAGCGTGCGTTCTACGAGCCCGAGGGCGCCCAGATCCGCGCCAGCAAGCTCAAGGCCGCCCGCGAGGCCATGACCGCCGTGCTGCCCAAGCTGCGCGCCCAGGCCATCGCCAACGACGGCGAGCGCAACGTTGCCGTTATCGGCGGCGGCCCGGCCGGCCTGGCGACGGCGTTCTTCCTGACGCGCGCTGGCGTGCCCGTCACCATCTTCGAGGCCCGCGATTCGCTCGGCGGCGTGGTCCGTCACGTCATCCCCGAGTTCCGCATTGCGAGCGATGACATCTCCCACGATGCCGAGCTCTGCCTGGCCTTTGGTGCCAAGGTGCAGCTCAATGCCCGCGTGGAGTCCATTGACGAGCTCAAGGCCCAGGGCTTTACCGACGTGGTCGTGGCCACCGGTGCCTGGATGCCCGGCTCTGCGGGCTTGGGCGAGGGTGCCGAGCTCGACGTGCTGGAGTTCCTCGAGGCCGCCAAGAAGGGCGAGAAGCTCGAGCTGGGCGAGGACGTCGTAGTCATTGGCGCCGGCAACACCGCCATGGACGCGGCTCGCGTGGCCAAGCGCCTGGCTGGCGTGAAGAGCGTGCGCCTGGTGTATCGCCGCACCAAGAAGCAGATGCCCGCCGACGAGGAAGAGCTCGATCTTGCTCTTGCCGACGGCGTTGAGTTCTGCGAGCTGCTGGCGCCTAAGGCGCTCAACGGCGCCGTGCTGACCTGCGACGTTATGGAGCTTGGCGAGCCGGATGCAAGCGGCCGTCGCAGCCCCGTCGCCACGGGCGAGACCGTCGAGCTTCCCGCCATCACGGTGATCTGCGCCGTGGGCGAGGGCATCGATGCCAGCCTGTACGATGCCGCGGGCGTCGAGCACGACCGTCGCGGCCGCCTTGCCGCCACCTCCACCGGCGTCGAGGGCGTTTGGGCTGCAGGTGACTGCCGTCGCGGTCCTGCTACCGTGGTCGAGGCTATTGCCGACGCCGCCGAGGTCGCCCGTGCCATCGCCGGTGTGGACTTTAACAAGTACGCCGACTGCAACGAGCAGGCCGGTCGCGAGGACACCTGCTACGAGCGCAAGGGGTCGCTGTGCCGCGACAAGCGCAACTGCACCAAGACTCGCTGCCTGGGCTGCGGCTCGGTGTGCGAGGTCTGCTGCGACGTGTGCCCCAACCGCGCCAACGTTGCCATTAAGGTGCCGGGTCTCGCCAAGCATCAGGTCGTCCACGTCGATGGCATGTGCAACGAGTGCGGCAACTGCGCCGTGTTCTGTCCCTACCAGGAGGGTCGTCCCTACAAGGACAAGCTCACCCTGTTCTGGAGCGAGCAGGACATGGAGAACTCCGAGAACGAGGGCTTCCTGGCTGTGGACGAGGACCACTTTAAGGTCCGCGTCGCCGGCACGGTCCGCACCGTCTCGGTCGATGCCGTCAACACCGGTCTTCCCGAGGCCGTCCGCCTGACCATCAGGGCCGTGCGCGACAACTATTCGTACCTTCTTAAGAAATAGGCGAGTCTCTTATGGCCAAATCCATTCAACATAACGTGGCCTACGTTGCCTGTGGAAGCGGCTGTGCTTCCGCAGGCGGCGACGCCCGCTGCAGCGAAGGCTGCATTGGCTGTGGCGCCTGCGTCACGGCCTGCCCCCACGGTGCCATTGCGCTGGTCGATGGCATCGCCCGCGTGGATCGCTCAAAGTGCACGGGCTGTGGCCTGTGCGGCATGGCGTGCCCGCAGCGCGTGATTGCCTTCGTTCCCGGCTACCAGAACATTCTGGTGCGCTGCAACAACACCGATAAGGGCGCCATTGCGCGCAAGATCTGCGACACGAGCTGCATCGGTTGCGGTATGTGCGCCAAAAAGTGCCCTGCCGGCGCTATCCGCATCGAGGACAACTGCGCCCATATCGACGGTGCGGATTGCCTGTCGTGCGGCATGTGCGCCGTCGTCTGCCCGCATGGCGCCATCCACGACCGCACCGGCATCGCCGCTGGCGTGTAGAAGGGAATCACCATGGCACAGGAATTCACTTTTACCGTTAACGGTGTCGAGCGCACAACGACGGAGAATAAACCGCTGCTGCGCTACCTGCGCGACGACCTGCACATTCACTCCGCCAAGGATGGCTGCTCCGAGGGCGCCTGCGGTACCTGCACCATCCATGTGGACGGTGCGGCCGTGAAGGCGTGCGTTCTGACCACTGCTCTTGCCGCTGGTCGCAACATCGTGACTGTTGAGGGCCTGCCCCAGGACGTGCGCGAGGCCTTTGTGTGCGCCTTTGGCGCCGTGGGCGCCGTGCAGTGCGGTTTTTGCATTCCCGGCATGGTCATGGCGGGTGCAGCGCTCATCGCCGAGGACCCCGAGCCCACCGAGGAGCAGATCAAGTACGCCATTCGCGGTAACGTCTGCCGCTGCACCGGCTACAAAAAGATTATCGAGGGCATTGCGCTGGCCGCTGCGGTGCTCCGCGGCGAAAAGCAGATCGACGAGGACCTGGAGCGCGGCGATGACTACGGCGTGGGCAAGCGCGCCTTCCGTATCGACGTGCGCAAGAAGGTGCTCGGTGAGGGCAAGTACCCCGACGATATCGACGAGCTCGATCAGCCGGGCCTGACCTATGCCAGCGCCGTGCGCTCCAAGTATCCGCGCGCCCGTGTGCTCTCCATCGACACCTCCAAGGCCGAGGCCCTGCCCGGTGTGGTGGGCATCCTGCGCGCCGAGGACGTGCCGGTCAACCAGGTCGGCCACCTTATCCAGGACTGGGACGTCATGATCGCCCAGGGCGATATCACCCGCTGCGTGGGCGATGCCATTGTGCTGGTGGTCGCCGAGGACGAGGCGACGCTCGAGAAGGCCAAGAAGCTCGTCAAGATCGATTACGAGCCTCTGGAGCCCGTGCGCAACATCGCCGAGGCCAGGGCCGCCGACGCCCCGCGCCTACATGACAGCTTCTTTGCCTTCGGCAACACGGTGGAGCTCAAGGACAACGTGTGTCAGAGCCGCCACGTGACGCGCGGCGACGCCGCCAAGGCGCTGGCCGAAAGCGCGTTCACCGTGACGCAGCGCTTTACCACGCCCTTTACCGAGCATGCCTTCTTGGAGCCCGAGTGCGCCGTTGCCTTCCCGTACAAGAACGGCGTCAAGGTGCAGTCGACCGACCAGGGCGCCTACGACACGCGCAAAGAGTGCGCCCATATGTTTGGCTGGGACAACGAGCCCGAGCGCGTGGTCGTCGAGACCATGCTCGTGGGCGGCGGCTTTGGCGGTAAGGAGGACGTTTCGATCCAGCACCTGGCCGCGCTTGCTGCCTATAAGCTCCAGCGTCCTGTGAAGTGCAAGCTCACGCGTGCCGAGTCGCTTGCTTTTCATCCCAAGCGTCATGCCATGGACGGCACCTTTACACTGGGCTGCGACGCCGAAGGCAACTTTACCGGCCTGGATTGCGAGATCAACTTTGATACCGGCGCCTACGCGTCGCTGTGCGGCCCGGTGCTCGAGCGCGCCTGCACGCATGCCGTCGGCCCCTACAAGTACCAGAACACCGACATTCGCGGCTTTGGCTACTACACCAACAACCCGCCCGCCGGCGCGTACCGCGGCTTTGGCGTTTGCCAGTCCGAGTTTGCACTCGAGAGCCTGATCGACTTGCTGGCAGAGAAGGTCGGCCTGGATCCGTGGGAGATTCGTTACCGCAACGCCATCGAGCCGGGCGAGGTTTTGCCCAACGGCCAGATTGCCGACTGCTCCACGGCGCTTAAGGAGACACTGCTCGAGGTCAAGGATGCCTACTACGCGCATCCCGGCCACGCCGGCATTGCCTGCGCTATGAAGAACGCCGGTGTGGGCGTTGGCCTGCCCGATGCCGGCCGCTGCAAGATTCGCGTCGAGAACGGCGTGGCCGTGGTCTATGCCGCCACGTCCGACATCGGCCAGGGCTGCAACACCGTCTTTTTGCAGGACGTTGCCGAGGCCTGCGGTCTGCCGCTTCGCTGCATCGCCAACGGCGAGTGCTCAACCGAGAACGCTCCCGACTCCGGCACCACGTCTGGCTCGCGTCAGACGGTCGTGACCGGCGAGGCCGTGCGCGGTGCCGCCTTCCTGCTGCGCGATGCCATGCTTGATATCGAGGCCGGCAAGTCTGCGCCCGCCGCTCCCGTGAGTGCGCATGGCGACGGCGTCAAGATCGAGTATGACGACGGCCGCGCCTATCAGCTGCACACGCAGGAACTCGTCGCCGGCCAGGGTATGCACCCTCAGGATCCCGCGGCCGCCATCAAGGCGCTCGAGGGATGCGAGTTTGGCTACGTGTACCTGGAGCCGACCGACAAACTGGGCGCCGACGTTCCCAATCCCAAGAGCCACATCTGCTACGGCTTTGCCACGCATGTGGTCATTCTGGATGATGACGGCCGCGTGAGCGAGGTCTACGCCGCGCACGATTCCGGCAAGGTGGTCAATCCCATCTCCATCCAGGGTCAGATCGAAGGCGGTGTGCTCATGGGTATGGGTTACGCACTTACCGAGGACTGGCCGCTCAAGGACTGCGTGCCCCAGGCGAGGTACGGCACGCTCGGGCTGTTCCGCGCGCCCGAGATTCCGGATATCCACGCCATCTACGTGGAGAAGGACGAACTGTTGCCCGTGGCATACGGCGGCAAGGGCATCGGCGAGATCGCAACGATCCCCACGGCGCCCGCCGTGCAGAACGCCTATCGCGCGTTTGACGGCAAGCTGCGTCCGGATCTGCCCATGGCGGATACGCCGTACAGCCGCGCCCGTCACCGCGGGTAGGGTAGGGCGCGGACAGTCATTGCTGATGGGCTGTTCGCGCTCAACATCAACTACATACGCTGCGCCTTTGGCCCCGGCTCCATCGCGAGCCGGGGCCTTTTGTTTGGAGCGCCTCCGCATGCGGAAACTGTGTCCCGGAATCCAGCCTCGGAACGGGATGAACTTTCCCAACGGGGCCGCATGCGGAAGCTGTGTCCCGGAATCATGCCTCAGAATGGGATGTGTTTTCCGCTGGCCGGCCGTTTGGAAAGTGCATCCCAGTTTGAGCGTTTATTCCGGGATGCGGTTTCCGCTGAAGGACTCAACCGGAAAGCACGACCCGTTCCGAGACCTGATTCCGGGACACGCTTTCCGCTAGGCCCGCCATCCGGAAAGCGCATCCCGTTTTGAGTGTCCAGGCTGGGACGCGCTTTCCGTTGGCGTGGCCGTTGGGAAAACGCGGCCCAGATAGGGGGGGGGATGCGATTCGGCGATGCGTGGCCTAGCAGCTCCTACAGGTCCACCTCGTTGAGCCATGTCGGCAGCGCGGTCTGCCGGATGCCTGCCGTCTGCAGCTTTTTGGCGAGCATTCCTGCCGAGCGGACCTCGTTCATGGTAAAGCGCAGCAGAGGGTGGCCGTAGAGCGATAGGTGCGCCTCGCGCTGTCGTTCGGCAACGAGCGCCTCGGCGGTGGTGCGTCCGGCCAGCATGGTCTGGTCGGTATATTTGATGAGCCCGTCGAGCTCGCCCAGCGTGAGTTCCCGTGCCTGGCGCTCCCAGGCAAAGTCCGTTCGTATGGGCTTGGCCGAATCGAAGGGGTCCGTCAGCTCGTATTGAAGCCAGTCGGGCGCAAAGCCCGTCTCGATCATGACGGCTCGGGCGACCGATTCCCCGCCGCTTTCGGCGCGGGCGTCGGCATATCGAAGCGTTGTGAGGGCGGTGCGAATCGCGCGACCATTGCGGGCAGTCGCTCGTTGCTCAACGGCCTCCATCAGCTGTTCCGGCGCAAGGCCGAGCTTTGAGATCGCCGAATCGGCAATGGGCATGCCGTCGGCAAAACCAGTTTGCAGCAGGCAATCTGTGGCCGTTTGGATGGGCGGCGTTACCGATATGCCGGCTCTGCGTATTGCTCCGGCCGGCTCAATCTGGTGTCGCTGAATATGTGCGCCCGGACGAGCCGACGGCTTTGTCGAGCTGCAAACATGCACGACGTTCAGGTGTCGCCACGAGACCTCGAGCCCCAGCAGGCAAGCTGCCGAAAACGAGCAGAACGTCCAATCGGGATGGATGATCGCAAGGGTGCGGATAATCTCGCAATGGCGTTGCGCTCGGTTGAGTTCATCCCAGTGCGTTTTTCGCGCAAACAACCCCGGCATGGGCGAGACAACCGTGCCGCCGGTGCGCCGAAGGAGCGCTTTTCGGATCGCCGTGCTCGGGGGAATCAGACAGCGCCCCTCTTGTTCGGCTTGAGTGAGCAGTTGGTCGATGAGCTGGTCGTTGCAATGGGTCATGAGCTACCGCCTCCTTTTGGATAGCAAAAACGTATCAGCTGGAACTTGCCGCTCAGCTGACCAAAAGCTGACCAAAATCTAACCATGCAGGTAGATGACCTGCTTTTGGCGACATATTTCTTGTTTGAATCGGTGAGCGGTAATCGGCGACCGTGAACGGTAGCTGGATATGAAGTCTTGGTAAGTTTCGGGACGTGTACTTTTTGAAAAAGAGCATTCTATCTGCTGTTTTGTGTTTCTGGATCGCATATTTGAAGGCATGTGATAAGGGCAGCGGACTGTCGCCTTGTATCTGCGGAAACTGTGACCCGGAATGAGCGCTCGGAATGGGATGCATTTTCCGGTAGAAGCTTCAGCGGAAAGTGCATCCCAGAATTCAGGCTCAGAGCGGGAAGCGCTTTCCGGATGACATGTTTGGCGGAAACTACGGCCCAGTTTTTGGCTCCAGAACGGGATACATTTTCCGGAACGGTCCACGTGCGGGGGTGTACCGCCTCTTTTCGTGCGCCGCTTGTCGAATTACGTTATAGCTAGCTATATTATAGGAAGGTATAATATAGCTAGCTATAACGTAAAGGAAGGATGGCCCTATGTTTATCGGAAGAACGGCGGAAATGTCCGAGCTCAATCGACTGTATGGCA
>DBFBEA010000040.1:0-2955 GCA_048248475.1 Collinsella sp.
GTGTCGTCGAGTACATGCCGCATCATGCGGTTGGGCGTCTTGGTTTCCTTTTTGCCGAGTGACAGGTAGACGGCTTGCGGGCTGCCGGCAAAAGGGGCCGTGCTGGCACGGTCGACAAAGTCGGGAAACCATAGCGACCCCGATGCGCTCGCGGCGCGGTCAAAGGCGTCGGTTTGCCAGAGGGACCAGAGTGCGAAGAGGCCCGCGAGCGAGTAACCGGCAATGCCGCGCCAGGTGGGCGGCTGAGGAAGCGACGACTCGACCTGGGGGATTATCTGATTCAGCAGCTCATCAAGAAAATCGGCAGCTTGGCCGCCGAAAGGCTCGGCATCGCGTACGGTCCCGTCGCATGCCCAGGGGCTCAGCTCGCGATTCCAATCGAGCCCGCCAATGGTGACGAGGGCGAATGGCGGACAGTCGAGCTCTCGGCAACACTTATAAACCTCGCTGCCGTCGCCCACGACCACAGGAAGGTAGATGACAGGCGCGCTTTCCGTATGATTCGAATAAACGGTTATCTGCTTTTGATGCGCTTCCATGACGGGCTTCTCTCAGTGTTGTGATATCGGCAGCCCCAATTGTCGCACGCCAGCGTATGCCGGTTGGGCTAGACCAAAGACAATCTCGTGCATCCCCTGCGGACGCATATGGAAAACGCCACCGCCGGAGGGGAGCTCGGCGGTGGCGTTGTTAAACGGTGCTGGGGCTCGGGGCCTTCGCGGGAGCTGCCATGTGCGCAGAGGCGTCTAAGAACGCTTACGGCTCGCCATGGTGCCTGCGGCGATAGCGGCTGTTCCCGCAAGGACGGTTGCCACGATGGCCGCACCCGAGGTGTCGCCGGTTGCCGCGAGCACGCCGGTAGTCTTGGCTTTCGTGGTTGAAGCCGCAACGGCCTTGGTCGGCTTTGAGCCCTCAGGCTTGGGGTTCTGCTTGGACTCCGCGGGCTTGCTTTCTGCGGGCTTGGTCTCGTCGGGCTTGGGGTCTTCCGGCTCGGCTACCTCGGGAGGTGCGATGGTCGTACTTTTGGCGACTGCTTTGATATAGAGGGAGTCGACCGTGGCGTCGCCCGTGCCGATGGCTTGGCCTGCTTCGTAGATGCCGTCACGGAGCTTGCGATAGTCAATGACCTTGCCGCCTTCGGGCGTCTGGATGGCGGCGTTCTCAATCTTGATGGTGCCGATTGTCTTGCCGTCAGCGCTCATGGCACGGGCAAAGATTGCCGCTGTATCTCCTTCGGCCGTTACCTTGCTGCGGATGATCGAGATGACTGCGGGCGTGACGCCCTCGCTGGTCTGGGCGATGATGCCGATGTTCTCGCCTTGGGGTTCGTGCCTCGTCTCGCCATCTTGGTTTTCGCTGTAGGGGATGGGGCCGTCGCCGTTCTCGACATAGCGGGCTATGGCCTTGACAACGGAGTCGCTGATGTAGATGTGGCCGCCCTTCTCGTTGGGCCGATCGTTTCTGGTGGAGAATGCAGCCGAAACCACGCCTTCCGCAAACGCGTCCACGGTGGAGCCGTTCTTGACGACGATGTCGTCCTGGTAGGTGAAGAGGGCGTTGGCGCCACCGTATCTGCCTTTACTTGCACGGACCGTCACGTTTGCATGATCGAGGGTGATGCCCTTGTGGGCATAGACGCCATATTCAACACCGTTTACATTGAGGGAGGCGTTTGTGGCTGCGAGGCTGCCCTTGGCCTCGACGGCAGCGTCTTTCTCGGAGCTTGCCTTGACCTGGCTGCCGTCCGAGATGTTGATATTGCCGCCGCTCCAAAGGGCCTCACCATCGGCTGAGCTTGCCTCGACCGTCCCGCCACCCTTGATGGTGAGGTTCTTGTCGGCTCCAATACCCTTGTCCTTGGTAGCCCTGGCGGTGACGGCTCCGCTTTCGTCAATCGTGATATTGCCGTTTGCCCTGATGCCATCCGATGCACCCGTGGCGTTGACGTTGCCCGAACCTTTGATAGCGAGATCACCTCCGGCATTGATGGCATCAAACCCAGTGCTCGTGGCGTTGACGGATCCGGCTCCGTCGATGTTGATATTACCCGTGGAGAGGATAGCGTCCTCAGTAGATGTCACGCTGAGCGTGCCGCCCTCGTCGCCCTGGATATTGAGCTCGGCATTCTCGTTAGTGCCATGAGAAACGTTGATGCTTTCGATCCATTCGGCAGTGACGATGTTGGTTCCCGAGTAATTCACGTTGAGCTTGCCTGCGGCCTGGATCTCGCCGCCGTTATAGTTGTTGAGCTTCAAGTCGTCGGCGCCGTCCCACGACCAGGTACCGGCCTCGTCGCTCGCCGCGGTGTTGTACTTGTTGCCGCCGACCTTGACCCATTCCGCTGCGAGCGAGACGCTCGGCATGAGCAGCGAGCTCACCGTGAGCGCGCACACGGCGCCCGCGACGATGCGGTGCGTCACGCGGCGCCAGCTGTCGTGCGCGAGTCCTATGCGACGGCGAACGTCGGGTTCGGCAACATGGGTTCCGGCGGTAGTGTCATTGCGTTTGGGGGCCGTGAACAAGGCTGCCATGGTTGCTCCCGTTCTCATAGGGCCTATACGACTAGATTCAGCGTATCTGCTGGATGTTGCCGGCGGTAGTGCCGTTTGGAGGGCAAAATGGCCAAAATGGGGGAGAAATAGGCCGCACGCCGGCGTAGGGACCGGCGCTAAAAGAAAAGCGCGGGGCCGCATGGCGACTCCGCGCTTTATTGTTCAGCTTTTGCAGCCTTGCCTTTACGCTACGAAGAAGTAGACGAGGAAGGCAAGGGCCGCGATCCACCCGTCCCGTGCGAAAAAGTGTTTACGAGCGCTTGCGGCTCACCACGGCGCCTGCGGCGATGGCGGCTGTTCCCGCAAGGGCGGCTGCCACGATGGCTGCGCTCGAGGCGTCGCCGGTTGCCGCGAGCTTGCCGGTGGTCTTGGCTCCCGTGGCTGCAACTGCAACGGTCTTGGT
>DBFBEA010000041.1:0-21867 GCA_048248475.1 Collinsella sp.
CTCCCGGGTCGGATACCCGATCGGAGCATAGTTCCGTTAGCGCAGTTGGTGAAAGTACGTTAGCGGGGTCGGCGAAAGCGCGTTAGCGCATTCGGCGAGATGCGTTTGCGAAAGTGGCTAATTTTAGATTAGCGCTAACAGAGAAGAACCACGTGGAGATCAGGAAGCTGCTGCCCAAGGGCGCCGGGGTCAGGTTCGACCGGCTGACGGCGGCGGACTGCGCGCTGCTCATGTCGCAGGTGAACTCCGAGCCGAGGGGGGCGCTCGGGTTCCTGACGCCGGCGCGCGTGCTGCGGATGGCCCTCGGGGAGGACGCCTCCGCCCTCATGGACGCGTTCGGGGTGGAGGAGCTGGCGCCCGGCGGGCTCGACCTCACGCCCGGCTGCATCGACAGGGCCAGGGCCGCGAGGGGCGAGGGGCCGCTGGCGGGATAGCCGGCGCGCCGGGACATGGGCCGGAGGGCCCGTTGCGCTGAGTCCGGAGCGGCTGCGCGGCGGGCTGGCGGAGCATGCCGCGGCAGGGTGGGGACGCCGGCCTCCATAGCCTCTCCACCTGCGGAAACGAGGCGACGGCCAGGTGCCGGGAGCTAGTTCCGCGTTGCGCTAGCTGCGGAAACGCGGGGTCCGTTCAGGCTGTTGCGTTGAGATTGAAAATCAACCAAAGAGTTTTTCGAGCGCGTTTCGAGCAATTCCCACCGGTTCCATAGGAGTAAACTTGCCCCACTGCAAATCCTCGAAAGGACCGGCATGAAAGAACTCTCCAACCGCACGGCAACATTTACCGATTCGGTCATCCGCCGCATGACACGCATCTCCAATAAGTACGATGCCGTCAATCTCTCGCAGGGCTTCCCCGACTTCGATCCTCCGGCGCAGCTGCTCAACAGCCTGAGCACCATCGCCGCCGACCCCAAGCCGCTCTACCACCAGTACTCCATTACCTGGGGCTCCCAGGCCATGCGCGAGGCGCTCGCCGCCAAACAGGAGCACTTTATGGGCATGCCGATCGACCCCAACCAGAATATCGTGGTCACCTGCGGCTCCACCGAGGCCATGATGGCCGCCATGATGACGGTTACGAACCCCGGAGACAAGGTCGTCATCTTCTCGCCGTTCTACGAGAACTACGGCGCTGACACCATTCTCTCGGGTGCCGAGCCCATCTATGTGCCGCTCAACCCGCCCACATTCGACTTTGACCGCGAGGCGCTCGAGGCTGCCTTCCGCGACAACGACCCCAAGGCCATCGTCCTGTGCAACCCTTCCAACCCCTGCGGCAAGGTCTTTACGCGCGAAGAGCTCACCTTTATCGCCGACCTGTGCAAAAAGTACGACGCGTACTGCATCACCGACGAAGTCTACGAGCACATCGTCTACGCGCCCCATGAGCACGTCTACATGGCCACGCTGCCCGGCATGTTCGAGCGAACCATCAGCTGCAGCTCGCTGTCTAAGACGTACTCCATCACCGGCTGGCGTCTGGGCTACACCATCGCCCCGGCCCAGATCACCGAGCGCATCAAGAAGGTCCACGACTTTCTCACCGTGGGTGCCGCCGCTCCCCTGCAGGAAGCCGTTGTCACCGCCCTCAACTTCGACGACAGCTATTACGATGAGGTCCTCGACCTCTACACCGCCAAACGCGACCTGTTCTGCCAGGGGCTCGATAGCATCGGTCTTGAGCATAACGTGCCGCAGGGCGCCTACTACGTCATGATGGACATCTCTGAGTTTGGCTATGACAGCGACCTCGAATTCTGCGAGGACCTCGCATCCAAGGTGGGCGTGGGCGCCGTGCCCGGCTCGAGCTTCTTCCGCGAGCCCGTCAACCATCTGATCCGCTTCCACTTTGCCAAGCGAGACGAAACGCTCAACGCCGCGCTGGAGAACCTCAAGTCGCTACGTGATAAAATCAAGCCGCGCGGGTAAGGACGGCCCGGCAACTAAAGCAACCAAAGAAGCCCCTCATCGCCAGCCGCGTTGAAGGGCTTCTTTTTATAGCGCTTTCTTAACTTGTTTAGAGCGCTATACTTTAGTCACGGAGCAACTCGTCCGAAAGGGAGGAATACCATGGCAGAACAACAGCTTATCGGAGCGCTCGAGGCCGGCGGCACCAAGATGGTGTGCGCCACGGGCTATGCGGACGGTACGGTCCTGGAGCGCGAGCAGATCGCGACCACGACCCCGCAGGAGACCGTTGAGGCCGTCAATGCATGGTTTGCAGACAAGGACATCGCCGCCCTGGGCATCGGCGCCTTTGGCCCCACCGCGGTCAACCCTGCCTCGCCCCAGTACGGCAAGATCTTGGAGACGCCCAAGACCGCATGGCGTTACTTTGACCTGCTGGGCACCATCCAAAACGAGCTCAAGGTCCCCTGCGGCTACGACACCGACGTCAACGTCGCCTGCCTGGGCGAGGTCACCTTTGGTTGCGCCCAGGGCCTCACCGATGTGGTCTACCTGACCATCGGCACCGGCGTGGGCGCCGGTGTGCTCTCGGGCGGCCAGCTCGTGCACGGCATGATGCATCCCGAGGCTGGCCACATCCTGGTCACGCGCGACCCGCGCGACACCATCGGCGAGCATAGCGCCTGCCCCTTCCACGACAACTGCCTCGAGGGCCTCATCGCCGGCCCCGGCGTTAAAAAGCGCTGGGATGGCAAGAGCGCCGGAGACATGGCCGATGACCCGGAGGCCATGGACCTGCTCGCCGGCTATCTGGCACAGGCACTCATGACCTACACGCTGTGCTACGCGCCGCAAAAGATCATCATCGGTGGCGGCGTGGCCGACCACACCCCCATCGTGCCGCTCGCACGCAAAAAGTGTGCCGAGATGCTCAACGGCTATATCGTCACGCCCGAGGTCAACGACATCGATAACTACATCGTCAACAACAGCCTCGAGGGCAAGCAGGGCATTATGGGCTGCCTGGCCCTGGGCGCACAGGCGCTTCAGTAGCAGACGCACCCACAGGGCGTGGCGCGCCCGGCAAATCCGACCTACGGAACGACGCCACCACGCCTCATATAAGCCCTCAAATAAAAAAGGCCGCCTAGGACCAAACAATACGTCCTAGGCGGCCTTTTTAGCGCACATCAGCGACCGTAAGAGATATCGGAGCGCAACGCCCGTTGCCGCTCCACAGCAGTCGATCATCACATCGGTGATCATGCCGGCGCGTCCCGGCACAAAGAGCTGAATCGTCTCGTCGATCGAGGGAATCAGCAGCAGAAACACCGCCGTGGGCAGCAGCACGTCAAAGGTGCGCCGGCCCTCAAAATCAAAGGCGTGCGTTGCCAAGATGCCGAGCACCATATACTCGGTAAAATGCGCGCACTTGCGAACAACAAAGTTGGTCACCCATTCATATGGAAGTCCCACGCTGTGCAGGAAACCGCGGATAGCTTCCATGACCGTTAGGCTCAGCGAGCCCGACCCCGAGCCGGGAACCAGCGAATTGCCCCAGATCAAGAGCGCCATCAGGCAGGTTACAACCGCCCATTTTCGATTGATCTTAACCATGCAGAAGTTATGCCTCCGCGCGGAGCGGCGCGAAGCTGGCGGTACCGCCCTCGATAACGCTCAGATAGGCACGGCCCGTACGCTTGGCGGTTGAGGACTGCAGGCGCTCGATCTCTTCCTCGAGGATCTGATTGACGCGCTCGTGACGACGGTTTTCCATAATGCCGGCGGCAATAGCCTCGGCCCGCTCGATGCTCTCGCGCGAGATACGGGCAGTATCCTCGGGGAACACAGCACTGTGACGGCCGACATAGGCGGGGGCAGCAGGCTGAGGGGCAGCGACGGGAGCGGGGGCTGCAACAGAAGCAGGCTCGTCAATCTCATCCAGAATCGCGGTGGCGGCGGCCCACATGTCCTCGTGGCCCGAGTAATCGGCCATGGGAACATCAACCTCGAGCGAGGCATCCGGAAGGTCGCCGGTGTCGATGCGATCTTGGGCATCAATCGATGCGGTGATGGCTGCAGGCTCATCGAGGTCATCGAGATCGATGTCCGCGGCACCGGAGATGATAGGCATGCTGGCGAGGTTTGCATTGTACGGCGCAGCCTCAGCCGCCTGCCGCTGGGCAGGAGCGCCCCAAAGCGAGCTTTCGGCGGCACGGCGGGCGGCAACGGCCTCCTCGTCAGCGGCCATGGCTTCATCAACGTACGAATTGTCGGCAGAAGCGTTCGCGTCCGCCGAGGTAGCACTGTAGGCGTTATTGGCTGCCGCGTTGGCAACGAGTGCCACGAAAGCCGCCGTGCTGCCCGCAGGGGCGGCCTGGGAACCAGACACGGCGCGTGCCGCGGCGGCGATGTCGTCGCGATTGAAGGAGCCGGTCTGCCCGCCGTTGGTGAGCTCGTCGATGGCGACTTGATAGACGTCGCGCGAGTGTGCAGGGTCGCAGCTCACCGGCGAATCGTCGTCGAGCATACTGTCGATCATGGACCAAGCCTCGTCCTCGTCCATAGCATCTGCGGCTCGAGCGATGGTAGGGACACCATCATCGGCATGACGGCGCTGGAACGCACCAGTCAGGCCGGAAAGGAATGCCGAGGTAGACTGCTCCGACTGAGCCTGAGAAGCAGAAACAGCAGCATAAGGAGTCGCATCCTGCTGCTGAGCTGGAATCGAGGCGGTCTTGAACTCGCTTTGATGCTGATTGAGATTGGCGGCACCGCCCATGGCATCGGGCTGGAACAGACGCTCTTCACGCTGCGCACGGTACTCGGAGATACCCAACGAGGCGGCATAGATGCCCACGCCCGCCACCGCGCCCACGGCGAAGGGAACCGCACCCGCCACGACCGTCTCGTTCACCGACGAAAACGGCAGCGTCGCGGCATACATAACCACGGGAGCGGCAAGGCCGATCCCGCACGAAAGTCCGGCAAGGACTGCTCGTTGTGTTGCATCAGAAGAAGCCATGAGCTCTCCCCATCTTCCAGCACCCAAATCGCATCATTCAGTTGGCTGCGCGAGAGAAGATGAAGCGGGGCTATGCCCCAAAGCAACGGTATATGGTTCGTTTCATCTGCGTTTTCCGTCGCGAAGCTTAAAAGCTATTATGCGAAACCGCCCCGTCGATTGCAAGCGACGATGTCGGATTGAAACGGGAAACCTGCTGCTCGTCGGTCTTATGGTTAAAAATAAGCGCGGAGCGGCGATATGGAAAAGGGCCGAGGCTCAAAGCCCCGACCCTTTATTGCATTGATGACTATCGCTGGGTGTGGATGACAACCTAGAACGTCTGCTCGTAGTCGCTGTGTTTTTTGGCCGAACGCACCAGGAACTCCTGGTTGGTGTTGGTGCCCTTAAGACCCTTGATAAACGACGCGGCTGCGCGCTCGGTGTTGTTCATGCCGGCAAGAATGCGACGCAGACCAAAGACAAACGGACGCATCTGCTCGTCGACCAACAGGTCCTCGTTACGCGTACCGGAGGCAACGGGGTCGATAGCCGGGAAGATACGGCGGTCGGCCAGGTCGCGGTCGAGCTTAAGCTCCATGTTGCCGGTGCCCTTGAACTCCTCAAAGATGACCTCGTCCATCTTGGAACCAGTGTCGATGAGGGCAGAGGCCAGGATGGTGAGCGAGCCACCGTTCTCGATATTACGGGCTGCGCCCAGGAAGCGCTTGGGCGGATACAGGGCCGCCGAATCGACGCCGCCCGAAAGGATGCGGCCTGAGGCGGGCGCCGCCAAGTTGTAGGCGCGGGCAAGACGCGTGATGGAGTCGAGCACCACCACGACATCGCCGCCCAGCTCCACGATGCGCTTGGCGCGCTCGATGACGAGCTCTGCCACACGAGTGTGGTTGTCGGCGGGCATATCGAAGGTCGACGCCACAACCTCGCCCTTGATGGAACGCTGCATATCGGTAACCTCTTCGGGGCGCTCGTCGACGAGCAGGCAGATGAGGTGCACCTCGGGGTTGTTAATCGAGATAGACTGGCAGATCTTCTTGAGGATTGTGGTCTTGCCGGCCTTGGGCGGGGACACGATCAGGCCACGCTGACCCTTGCCGATCGGCGACACGATGTCGATGGCGCGACCGGTAATGGAGTCCTTGCCATGCTCCATGCGCAGCGGCTCGTTGGGATAGACCGGGGTGAGGTCACCGAACTTGGGGCGGTTGCGAATCTGCTCGGGGTCTAGACCGTTGACGGTCGTGATTTTGGCGAGGCCGGCGCGCTTGTCGCCGCCGCGCGAAGGACGAAGCGAGCCCTCGATGACGTCGCCCGTGCGCAGACGCGCGGAGCGGATGAGGTAGGCGGGGACGAAGGCGTCGTCGTTGGACTTCATGTAACCGTGGGCATGGATGATACCGGAGCTGTCCGGACGAATCTGCAGGATGCCCTTGATGTCGCGGAAGCCCTCGGCCTTCGCGGCGGTGACGTAGATCTCCTCGACGAGCTCGGCTTTCTTCTTGCCGGTCGTCTCGATCTCGAACTCCTTGGCCTTCTCGCGCAGTTCGGCGACCTTCATGGCAGCGAGCTCCTCGCGCGAAAGCGTGGGCTCGGTGGGGGCGGCGTTGCGCTCCTTGTTGCGCTGTTTGCGATCGCGCTGGCGGTTGCGACGGTCGTTGTTGCGCTCGTTGCGTTCCTCGTTGCGCTTGTGCTGGCGACGGTTGGAACGAGTGCCGTCTTCGGCCTCGGCGGGCGCGGCAGCATCGGCTGTGGCGGCGTCGGCATTGACCGCAGCGGCTTCATTGGCCTCGGCGCCAGAATCGACCTGCGCTTCGACATCAGCCTGATGCTCGGACGCCTTGGCCTTAGCGGACTTCTTACGACCGCGCTTGGGCTTCTCGGACGCAGGCTGTTCGACGTCTTGGGGCTCGGCGGCATCAGTCGATGCATCGGCGGTCGTCTCGTCGGAATCCTCGGACGTACCCTTCTTGGCAGCCTTAGCCTTGGACGTGCGCTTAACAGCAGTGCGACGGCTGCGACCGGGGCGGACGTCGGCGGGCTCGGCATCGGCGGGAGCGGCCTCGGAAGTCGCAGCATCCTGAACGGGTGCATCGGCAGCGGTTGCAGACTCGGCGGTCGCCGCAGCATCCCGAGCAGCTGCGGCTGCGGCTGCGGCCTTCTCTGCCTCGACGAAGGCCTTAGGCTTGCGACCGCGACGGTGCGGGCGCAAAGCCGGATCGACAACGGGAACTTCGCTGGCCTCGACAGGCGCAGCGGGCTCAGTTGGCGATGCGCCCTCCCCTGCCGCGGAACGGACCGAAGCCTCAGTGAGCTCGGGGGTTACCTGTTCAGCAACCTGCTCGGCCTTAGCAGCCGTGCGACGGCGTGTGCGCGGTGCCGGCTTCTCGGTCGGTTGGTCGGCGGCAGGGGTCTCGGGCACAGACGGGGCTGCAAGCTCGGTCAGAGCCGCGGCCTCGCGCTCGGCAGCACGACGGCGGGCGCGCACCACCTGAGCCTCGCTAATCTGCGCCAACGCACGTGCCTGCGCGACCTCATCGGAAATCGGCGCCGAGGAGTCAGCTGCAACGATGCGCTTGGCGCGCGTCGTGCGCGTGGTACGGCGCTTGGGCTTGGTGACCTCCTCGCCGTCAGCAGCAGGCTTGGTCGTGCGGCGCGTACGCTTGGGCTTTGCCGGAGCAGCCTCCTCACCAGTTGCAGGCACGGCCTTCTCAGCCGCTGCAGGCGTAGGCGTCGAAGCAGCCTTAGGCGTCTCAGGAGCCGAGGCTTGCGCGGGCGCCGCGACCTGGTCCGACGCAACCGGTGCAGCGGGAGCGGTCTGCGTCGTCGTTATTTCGTTTTCTTGCTGTTGATCAGACACAGTGTTTGCTCAACTTTCTTTTCAAGCCCTGTGATCACATGCTCCCTGCATAAACCTTCAGGGCGGCTAAACAGTCTAGCTCCGTCAAATACCGACGGACATCATTGATCTGTATCGAGATATTTGCGTCATATACGCAGCGTTAGTGTAACACAACCGCCGACACCTGCAACTTAGTCATTGGGGACGTTCTTAAACGACTAGTCAAAAGGGACACTCTTCCCCTAAGGCGCCTTGAAATGAAGCGACTAGGGAGCAAATCCGTGGCGTCGGGATTCGCCGTGCCACGAAACGCGCCTATCTACTACACTGCCCCCGGACCCCTGACCATACCCTTGTCTAATCAAAAACAGCGAGTTCGCTACCTGCGGTTTTAATATCGAACTTTACGGCACGGTTCGGGGTATGCGACAAAACGTAGGAGATGGGCACGATTCGCGGCGGACGGGTCCGCGCCACCCCTCCGCGAGACAAAAATGATCCATTTTCCTCCGTCCCCAAGGAACAATTTTCAAAACTACGCCGGATTACGGGGCCAGAATGCTGCAAGCCAACCATACCCTGCATTTTCAAGAAACAATAAGCCATCTACCTGCGGGTTTAATTTTGCTATTGGCACCATGGTCGCCAGTTGGCGATTCAGCCCCGTAAACCGGTATAGTTGCGATTTGGTAGCATTTCCCAGCAAACCAAACAGTCTAACCAAACGCAAAAAGCCCGACCTCCGTGGGGAGATCGGGCTTTCAAGGCTCAGTTAAACCAAACCTGCGCGGTCAAATGACCCGCAGATTACATCTGCTCGGGAGCGGAGACACCAACAAGGGTGAGCACCAGGGCGAGCGTCACGCGGACGGCATCGCAGGCGGCCAGACGGGCGCGCGAGAGCTCGGGGTCGACGGGACGGCCCTCGCTCGGCAGAACCTGGCAGGCGGCGTAGAAGCTGTGGAAGTCGCCGGCGAGCTCCTCGGCAAAGTGAGTCAGGCGGAACGGGGCACGATCGCGAGCGCAGCTGGCGATGAGGTCGGTGAGCTCGTTGAGCTTACGCGAAAGGGCGAGCTCGGTCGGGTCGGTCAGCAGAGAGTAATCGACGTTCTCACCGATGGCCTTGGCGGCGACGGCCTTCATGCCCATCTCAGCGGCCTGCTCAGCGGTAACGTCTGCGGCACGACGCAGGATGGAGCACACGCGAGCGTGAGCGTACTGCACGTAGTACACCGGGTTGGAGTTGTCGCGCTTCTTGACGGCCTCGATATCGAAGTCGACCATCTGGTTGGAGCTCTTGGAGATGAGCGTGTAGCGAGCGGCGTCGGAGCCGACCTCGTCGACGAGCTCCTGCAGGGTCACCATGGTGCCCTTGCGCTTGGACATACGGACGGGCTTGCCGTTGCGCAGCAGATTGACGAGCTGGCCCAGCAGAACCTCAAACTTGCCGGGATAGCCAAGAGCGTCGCAGACGCAGCGGACGCGCTCGATGTAGCCGTGGTGGTCGGCGCCCCAGATGTCGATGACGTGGTCGACGCGCTGGAACTTATCCCAGTGATAGGCAACGTCGGAGGCGAAGTAGGTGTACTCGCCATCGGACTTGATCAGGACGCGGTCCTTGTCGTCGCCCAGGTCGGTGGAGCGGAACCACAGGGCACCGTCCTTGGTGTAGAGGTAGCCCATCTTGTCGAGCTTCTCAAAAGCGCGGTCGACGGCGGAGGTGCCGGCGGTCTCGCCCTCGGTGTCCTTCACGTACAGAGAGCGCTCGGAGAACCAACGATCGAAGTCGCAGTTAACGGCGTGGCAAAGGTCGCGCATGTTGTCGACCATCTTTACATAGCCGCGCTCGCGGAAGCTCTCCATGCGCTCCTGCGGATCGGCGTTGACCCACTTATCGCCGTCGGTGCGCCAGAACTCGGCAGCCTCGTCGATGATGTAGTCGCCGCCGTAGGAGTCCTTGCCCAGAGTCTCGGCAAAGTTGTCCTGATACGGATGGGTCTCGGGGTGCTCATCGTTCTCGTCGGCAACAAAGGCGTCGCGGTCGGCGATCAGCAGCTTGTGAGCCTCGTCGATATCCACGCCCTGCTTGGCGATGATGTCGGCAAGCTGCATATAGCGCGTGCTGATGGAGTTGCCGAAGGTGTTCATCTGAGAGCCGTGGTCGTTGATGTAGAACTCGCGCTGAATGTCGTAACCGGCGTGATCCATAACACGGCAAAGGGAGTCGCCCAGAGCGGCCCAGCGGCCATGGCCGATGTGCATGGGGCCGACGGGGTTGGCGGAGACGAACTCGACCTGGGTCTTCAGGCCGCCACCGACGTTGGACTTAGCGAAGTCCATGCCCTTCTCGCGGGCCTCGCCAAAGATGGCGTTCTTGACGGCAACGGAGAGGTAGAAGTTGATGAAGCCGGGGCCTGCGATCTCGACCTTCTCGATTGCGGGGTCCTCGGGCATATGGGCAACGACGGCCTCGGCGATCTTGCGCGGGGCGCAGTGAGCCAGCTTGGCGGACTTCAGGGCCATGGTGGAGGTCCACTCGCCATGAGAAGTGTCAGCCGGTCGCTCGATAGCGCAATCGTCAAGTTCAAATGCGGAAAGGTCGCCGGCCTCCTGGGCCGCAGCAAGCGCAGCGCGTACCAGCTCTTCAATCTTCTCGGGCATAGATCCTCCTTGTGTTAAAGCCCCCGAGCTCTTGGTCACTCGTAGGGCAAAAGCCAGAGTTTGTAGCACTCTATCACAAGCGACGGGCACTGTCGCAGGGTAAAGCCAATCGATATTGCATATGCACAAAATTGACTACAGCTTGTATGGAGTCACTCAAAGATGCCAGTCTGCCTGCAGATTATGCAGGCGTTGAAAATGCATAAAGGTGTGAATGAGCTGCGCCTGTTATCGAATACTCTTACCTATCGGAGTTGTGTGCTTTTCCTGCATAAAGTAAGGGTTTGCGCACGTCAGCGTGTTATTCTAGACATACGTAAATTCGTATAAGTTGGAGGTAGCATGTTCTCAATCGGTCAACACGTCATTCATCCGGGTCAGGGAGTCTGCACCGTCGTCGGTTTTAGGGACGACACACCGCAGCCCATGCTACTGCTCGAGACCAAGCAGGGACATGCGCAGACGATCCTCATGTACCCCGTGGCGCAGGCCGACCGTTTGCACGCCGCCATCTCGCAGCAAGATGCCGAGCACCTGCTGAGCCACTATGACGAGCTGGAGTGCGACACCTTTACCGAGCGCAACAGCTCGCTTGAGGAGACGCACTTTAAGCAGCAGCTCAAGCTGGGCGCACCCGAGACGGTCCGCGTGGCAAAGACCATGATGCACCGCATTCGCCAGGCCGAGGAAGCTGATAAAAAACCCAGCTCCTACTACATGCGCGTACTCAAGGAGGCCAAACGCCGCTCCATCGAGGAGTTCGCCGTGGCCTTGGGCGTCACCGAGGAGGCCGCCGAAGCCCGCCTAGCCCAAGCCGCCCTCAACTAACCCATCCGCGCCAAAAACCACCACAAAGGGAACAGGCACCTTTGTGGTGGTTTTCTTGTTCTAGTAGTATTCATTCTTATCGATACCCACGAGCACAAGGAGTCTCTTATGGCAGAGCCGCTTACCGCCGGAATCACCCGCGACCGCGCGTTCGAACTGCTCAATGAGCACAACAAGGACCCGTTCCATATCACCCATGGCGAGACGGTCGAGGGCACTATGCGCTACTTTGCGCGCGAGTTCGACCCCGAGAACGAGGAGTTTTGGGGCATCGTCGGTCTGCTGCACGACCTAGATTGGGAGGAGCATGAGGACGACCCCATGAACCACACCATCTATGCTGCCAAGATTCTTAAGGATGAAGGTGCGTCTCCCGAGCTCATTCGCGCCATCCAGACGCACACGTCCGACTTTAATACCTCGCTGCCCAAACCCGAGCTGCAGATGGAAAAGATCCTGTTTGCCTGCGATGAGCTCACCGGCCTGATCGGCGCTGCAGTCATCATGCGCCCGAGCAAGAGCGTTATGGACTTTACGACCAAGTCGCTCAAGAAGAAGTTCAAGGACAAGCGCTTTGCCGCCGGCTGCTCGCGCGACGTGATTTCGCAGGGCGCCGAGATGCTGGGCTGGGAGCTTCCTGAGCTCTTCGACCGCACCATCGCAGCCATGCAGTCCTTCGCCCCCGACCACGATACCTTCCAGGCCTAACCGCCCGCGCCACTTAAAACCACCACAAAGGGGAAAGGCACCTTTGTGGTGGTTTTTGTTTGCGCGGACGCTAGGGGCGAACCTGGCCGGTGCCTCGGAGCTTGTATTTGTAGGTGGTGAGGGCCTCGGCGGCAAAGGGGCCACGGGCGTGGAGTTTTTGGGTCGAGATGCCGATCTCGGCGCCCAGGCCAAACTCGCCGCCGTCGGTGAAACGCGTGCTGGCGTTGGAGTACACGGCCGAGGCATCGACCGCATCCAGGAAGCGCTCGCAAGCATCCGTATCCTCGGCAACGATGGCCTCGGAGTGCATCGTGCCGTAGCGGTTGATGTGTGCGATGGCCTCGTCCTCGCTTGCCACGACCTTCACGCTCATCTCGAGCGCCAGGTACTCGCGACCCCAGTCCTCCTCAGTCGCGGCGACGTAGTCATCACCCTCGGCAAGCCCGGCATCGGCGCATGCGGCGCAGGTTGCCTCGTCGCCGTGAATGAGCACGCCGTGGTCATGCAGCACGGCCACGACTGCGGGCAAAAACGCATCGGCCACAGCACGGTCGATCAGCAGCGACTCGGCGGCATTGCACACGCCTACGCGCTGGGTCTTGGCATTAACGATAATGTTGAGCGCCTTATCAAAGTCGGCGGATTCATGCACGTAGATGTGGCAGTTGCCCGTGCCCGTCTCGATCACCAGCACAAGCGACTCGCGCACGCAGCGCTGGATCAGGCCTGCACCGCCGCGCGGAATGAGTACGTCGACAATACCGCGGAGCTTCATGAGCTCGCCAGTGGCCTCGCGGTCGGTGGACTCGATCATCGACACGGCCTCGCGCGGGAAGCCCTTGGCCTCGAGCGCATCGGCCAGCAGCTCGGCGATCATGGCACACGAGTGATAGGCCAGCGAGCCGCCGCGCAGAATGCAGGCGTTGCCGGTACGGATGCAGATGCCTGCGGCGTCGGCCGTCACGTTGGGGCGCGCCTCGTAGACCATAGCGACCAGGCCCAGCGGAACACTCACACGGGTCAGGTCCACGCCGCTTGCGAGTATGCGGTGGTCGAGCACGCGGCCCACGGGATCGGGCAGCTCGGCGAGCTTTTCCAGACCGGCGGCCATGCCCTCGACGCGCTCGGGCGTCAGCAGCAGACGATCGAGCAGTCCGGCCGAGGTACCCGCATCGCGCGCGGCGGACATATCGAGCTCGTTGGCAGCGACGATGGAGTCGACACCGTTGCGCAGCGCCGCGGCCATGGCGCACACGGCCTCCTGACGCTGCTCGTCGCTCGCCGTGGCAAGCGAGGCCGACGCTGCCTTGGCGGCAACGGCAAGATCGTGGACATACGTGGCTATATCGACCGACATGGGCGGCCCTTTCTCCTAGAAGTTTGCAACCATGGTAGCCGATTTGCGCATGGCCTCGCCCGCGGCGGTAGAATTGGTCAACCCGAAACACCGCAACGAACGGAAGACTCACATGGCCCTCATCACTTCGTACCACGTCCCCGGCCTTTACGTCGAGGACCACAGCATCGACGTCCCCCTTGACTGGCGCGGCCTGGAGCCGATGCTCCTGGCCGTCGGCAGCACCATGCGCCGCGGCGCTATGCCGGCACCCATCGCCGGCGCGCCCGAGAGCATCAAGCTCTTCTACCGCGTGGTTTGCGCGCCCGACCGCATCAACGACGATCTGCCACTGCTCCTGTTTTTGCAGGGCGGCCCTGGCGGCGAGAGCCCGCGTCCGCTGTCGCCCACAAGCGACGGCTGGATCGAGGAGGCCGTCAAGCACTTCCGCGTGGTCCTTCCCGACCAGCGCGGCACCGGACGCAGTAGCTGCGTGGACGGACGCACGATCAAGGCACTGGGTGATCGCGCAACGGCCGCCGGCGCCGATACAGCACGCTCGCAGGCGGATTTCCTCAAGCGCCATCTTGCCAGCTCCATCGTGCGCGATTTTGAGTACCTGCGCCTGGTGGGCTTTGGCGGCAAGCCGTGGGTCACACTGGGGCAGAGCTACGGCGGCTTTTTGACGTTGAGCTATCTGTCGCTCTTCCCCGAGGGCGTGGCGGCAAGCTTTACCTGCGGCGGCATTCCGCACGTGCCGGCGAGCGCCAGCGAGGTCTACGCGCACACCTTCCCACGCATGGCAGCCAAGACGCAGCAGTATTACGACCGCTACCCCGCCGACGTCGAGCGCGTGGCAGCCCTGGCCGATGCGCTTGAGGAGCAGAAGCCCGCGCTGCCCGACGGCTCGCCAATGACGGTGGAGCGCCTGCAGCTTATGGGCAGCGACTTTGGCATGAAGCCGAGCTTTGAGCGCATGCATTGGATTATCGATCACGCTTTTGTTGACGGCGACGGCACGCTGACCTGCGGCGCCTCGGTATCTGACAGCTTTTTGATGCGCGCCTTCGAGCGCACCAGCACGCGTACAAACCCGCTGTACTGGACACTGCAGGAGTTCATCTACGCCGACGGCGACACAATGCCCATTCGCTGGGCCGCGGCAGAGGAGAAGGCCCATCGCGCCGAGTTCGACACCCTCGCGCGCCCGCTCATGTTTACCGGCGAGGCCATGTTCCCGTGGATGTTCGAGCAGATGCCCGAGCTCAAGCCCTTCAAGCCCGCCATGGACCTGCTAATGGAAGACACCAGCTGGGACAAGATCTACGACCCGCAACGACTGGCGTGCAACGAGGTGCCCCTGCAGGCCGCGGTGTATTTCGACGACATGTACGTGGATTCGGGCCTGCAGCTTGATACGCTCAGCCGCGTGGGCAACTCGCATGCCTGGGTGACCAACGAGTTCGAGCACGACGGTCTGCACGGCAGCGTGGTGTTCAAGCACCTCTTCGACGAAGCACTCAACCGCGGAGACCTGCGCCGGATCTTCTAACTAAAAGAGAGTCCCCACCTGCCGGCACATAAGGAACGTCCCCAAGTGCCGAGAACAGCAACATTGCAGGAAGAGGACGGAAAGCGAAAACGCCCCTAAGCGAGCAAGGTGACGTAAAAGAGGAGGGCATTGACCTTTTGGTCATGCCCGACGATTGAACGTCAGATTGCCGCTTAGGGGCGTTTGCAGCGTCAATTGGTTATGCGAAGACGATTAAATTATCCCTGTGTATCGCCGGCTTCTCGGCCAGGTTAGCAAGCAGGCGGTTGCTGGCGATCTGGTCCTGGCGGCGTCCGGCTGCAAGCTCCAGCACGTCCGAATCGGCCTCGGCGATACCGCGGGCGACAACCATGCCGCTCGGGTCGCACACGTCGAGCACATCGCCCTCGGCAAACTGGCCATCGACCTCGCGAATACCCACCGCAAGCAAGGAAGAGCCACGGCTGACCAGCGCCTTCGCAGCACCATCATCGACCGTCACCGAGCCATGCGCCTTGTCGCCCAGCGCGATCCACAGCTTGCGGGGTGCGATGTCCAGACGCTCCGCCGGCGGATCGAACAGCGTGCCCACGCTCTCGCCGCGGGCGAGGCGCACGAGCGCATCGGGCTCCTCGCCCGAGCAAATCACGCTCTGAATGCCCGCCGTCATCAGGATGCGGCTCGCGCGGATCTTGGTAATCATGCCGCCCGTGCCCACCGATGTGGAAGAATCGCCCGCCGAGGCAATAATCTTGGCATCGATCTTATGCACGACAGGAACAAACTCGGCCGTGGGGTCCTCATGCGGATTGGCAGTATAGAGACCATCGATGTCCGAGAGCGTCACGCACAGATCGGCAGATACCAGGCAGCTCACGAGCGCCGCCAGTGTGTCGTTGTCGCCAAACTTGATCTCGTCGACGGTAACGGTATCGTTCTCGTTGACGACCGGCACCACGCCAAGCTCCACGAGGCGCAGCAGGGCGTCGCGCGCGTGCAGGTAAGACGTGCGGCGGGCCGTATCGTGGCGCGTGAGCAGCACGAGCGAGGTGAGCAGGTCGCGCGCATGGAACTCCTCGTCGTAGGCCGACGAGATGATGCACTGACCAGCCGAGGCGCAAGCCTGCAGGCTCGGCAGGTCGCCGACCGGCTTGCGGTCGAAGCCCAGCACGGGATAGCCACAGGCGATAGCGCCCGAGCTCACCACGACCAGACGCCAGCCGAGCTTGCGCAGCGCTGCGGCCTGATCGGCAAGCCCGCCGATAAAGGAGCGGTTGACCTTGCCGTCAGTGCCCACAACCGTGGACGAACCGATCTTTACCACCATCGTTTTATAAGAAGTCGTCATACGTCAAACCAATCAACTGTTCAGCGAACGGCCGAGCTGGCGGCCAAGGGAGCGTGACTCGCCCCTACCACCCAAGAAATTAGTGAGCCCAGGGAAAGGCAGAAGCCGCGGCCATGTTCTTGCGCACGAGCTCGTCGCGCACCTGAGCCAGGCCCTGCTCCATGCCCACCACATAGGTCTGCGGGTACAGGAAGCGCTTGAAAGCTGCGTCCAGATGATCGAGCGCCCAAGCACAGCGCTCGCGCGCGTCCTGGATGCTCTCACGCGGAGCCACCGCACTGCCATCGCGCACGATCGGCACCAGCAGCTCGCGATACTCAAGTTCGGACACGTCGGTCACCAGGGCGGCATCATTCACGGCCACGAGGGTATTGCCGCGCGCGGCGCCCTCCCCCGCCAGATGGTCCTCGTCGTAGATCATGTCGCAGACTGGGCCGCCAAAGCCGTCGTAATAACGGCGCACGCGTTGCACACCCGGGATCGTGCGCTTATAGGGCTGCTCGGAGAGCTTGACCACCGGCGTCCATGGATCTGTCTCGCTCGCACGGCGGGCGGAAAGCTTGTACACGCCACCCAGCGCCGGCTGGTCATAGCAGGTCGCGAGCTTGGTACCCACGCCAAAACTGTCGATGGGCGCGCCCTGGTCGAGCAGCGACTGAATCGTGTACTCATCCAGATCGTTAGAAACCGAGATCCCCACATAGGGCAGGCCCTCGGCATCAAAACGGCCGCGAACATACTTGGAGAGCTTGGCGAGGTCGCCGGAGTCAATGCGAATGGCCGACAAGCGCTCGCCCACCGCTTCCATCTCCTTGGCAACCGTAATGGCATGTTCACAGCCCTCGCGCACGTCATAGGTGTCGATGAGCAGCGTGCAGTTCTTGGGGCTCGATTTGGCAAAGGCACGGAAGGCCTCGAGCTCGGAATCGAAGCTCATCACCCAGCTGTGCGCATGCGTGCCAAAGACGGGAATACCGTAGCGGCGGCCGGCGAGCACATTGGACGTAGAGGAGCAGCCGGCGACGTAGCTCGCGCGCGCGACGGCCAGGCCGCCATCGGGACCCTGGGCTCGGCGCAGGCCAAACTCCGCCACGGGGCGACCGTCGGCGGCAAGCACCACGCGCGCCGTCTTGGTGGCGACAAGCGTCTGGAACCCGACGATGTTGAGCAGCGCCGTCTCGAGCAGCTGGCACTCCAGCGCGGGGCCGGTGACGCGCACCATGGGCTCGCGCGGAAAGACGAGCTCGCCCTCGGGCACGGCGTCGATGTTTACATGCGCACGAAAATCGCGCAGGTAGTCGAGGAATCCAGACTTGAACATCGCACCGCCAGCAGGGGCCTGGAGCGAGGCGAGGTAGTCGATGTCCTCGGGCGTAAAGCGCAGATTCTCGACCAGCTCGGGCAGCTCGGCGGTGCCGCACATGACGGCATAGGCGCTGCCAAAGGGATGGTCGCGGTAAAACGCGGTAAAACAACCCTGCTCATTGGCCTTGCCGCTCTCCCACAGGCCCTGGGCCATAGTGAGCTCGTACAGATCGGTGAGCATTGCGATGTCGGTGGGATGAGAGATGTCGGTCAAAGCCATGGGGCGACCTTTCGGATGTGTGGTGCAGAATTTGAGGGTTGGACGAGAGCAGAGCATGCGGACATGACGCCCGATGCAAATCGGTTAGAGCAGGCCCATGCTGGTCAGGATCGTGTAGCCCATAAAGATGACAAACGCGATGAGGGCAAGGACAATGATGATTTTTTGAGCCGGCGCCATGCCAGGGATCTCGTTCTCGCCCGTAGGCTCCTTGGAGGTAACCATGCGCTGGGCAAAGGTCATCTCGTCACGACTCGGCTTAGGCTCGACGGACTTGGGACAAGCGGCCTTTTTAGGCTGAGGTTTGGGCGCGGCAGGTGCAGGCTTCGCAGCAGCGGGCTTGGGTGCGGGCGCGGGCGCCGATGCGGATGCGGCGTTCGCGGCGATCTCCTCGGCCTTCGCACGCTCGGCACGCAGGACAGCCAGCTCCTCACGCTCGCGACGGGCCTCTTCACGAGCCTCGCGGCGGGCCTTCTCGGCGCGGAGCTCTTCCAACTCAGCGCGCTCCTCGTCGGACAATGGTTGGGACTCAAGCTCGGCCATGGTACAGCCCTTTCTTTTAAAAAAAGCCGCCGACACAATGTCAGCGGCTTATCAAATCCAAGGGTGGAGACGAAGGGAGTCGAACCCTCGGCCTCTGCCATGCGACGGCAGCGCTCTCCCAACTGAGCTACGTCCCCAGGACAAGTCGATATTTTACCTACGGCTCGCCAACTGTCAACGCCCAATAACCAGTCTTTTTGGAGCGCGGCTATTTTGACAACTTTTCGAACAGGCGATCCTCTCGATGATTTTTTAATCCCCGTCCCAGAAAAATCATCGACGAACGCACTACTTTGCGCTGGTAAGAACACCGGTGGTGTCGAAGGCCGGGGTGAAGCTCTCGTCTACCGCGCCGCCCTCTTGCCAGAACATCGTCGTAAAACCCAGGTCGTCGGCATGGTCGAGCACCTGCTCGTACTCCTCGCGCGTCACGGCACGCGCCAGGTCGCCGCCCTGCTCGCGCATAAGTGCATTGGGCGTGTACTGGTTCATGACCGAGATCGGCACATCGCCCACCGTCTGCCACACCAGGTCCAGCACGCGACACGAATCGTCTGCATGTCCCGGCAGTACCAGATGGCGCACAATCATGCCGCGCTTCATGAGCCCGCCCTCATCCACCATCTCTCCCCCGCGGCGCTCGATCTCGCGCGCCATCTGAGCCAGGCCTGACACGGCCACACGTGGGTAGTCCTTTATATGAGAGAGCGACTGCGCAAGCCCGGCATTGGCATATTTAAAGTCGGTAAGCCACACATCGACCAGGTCGCCCAGCGCCGCCACGGCACTCGCGCGCTCGTAACCACTCGTGTTGTAGACGATCGGGATAACCAGTCCGCGCGCCCGTGCCGCGGCAATCACGGCAGGCAACAGGTGCGCATAGTGCGTCGCCGTCACCAAATTGATGTTGTTGGCACCCTGGTCCTGCAGTTCCAGCATAATCTCGACCAGGCGCTCAGGCGAAATCTCAAGGCCAAAATTGCCGGTCGAGATCTCGTGGTTCTGGCAGTAGATACATTTAAGCGAGCAACCGCTAAAGAAGATCGCGCCCGAACCGGCCTCGCCCGAGATAGGCGGCTCCTCCCACATATGAAGCGCGGCGCGGGCCACCTTGAGCGTGTCGTTAGCACCGCAGACGCCGTGCGCGCCCTCATCGCGCGCCGCACCGCAACGGCGCGGACACAAATGGCAGGCGGGCGAAAAAAGTTCGGTCAACGACGTCGGCATAAAAACATGCTCCAAAACAACGATTCAGCAGCTCAAACGTAAAGGGCCAGACCGGGTAGACGGCTCCGTCCCTAAGGCGCCGTAATCGTCCGACACGATTTTTGTAATGTCAAGACTGGAATCGATAAAGTGCCGCTTTATGATGTAGTTATTCCGCCCCCCGCGGAGCAACTGGGTGAACCGTCGCGTTTATTTAGGGAGCCCACACAGTCGTGCCTAGTACAGGTATCCTTCGTTGTTAAGGACGCTGGAACAGTCGATGAGGGCACCCACCTGTTTTAGGTGGGTTCATTTTCGTAACGTGGGGGGTGGTTTTCTTTTGCCGAAAATCACCATACAGTCCATATGGATCCCCGCCGGCATCCCGACAAGCCATCGACAACATTCCAATATCTGGTATGCGCGTGATAATCGCACGGTGCAAACCTCCGCACCCCCCTCGGTCGAGTATCATGGGACAGCTATGCCATTTCCGCGTAGCAACCTTTGACCTTTTCCTTCGACGCTTGGCGGTTTTTAGATTCATGGCTTCATCCCCGAGCTACATACCGTACCTATGCGTGGCAGCGGCGGCTTTTATCACGACCTTCCTCGCGGTGCCCCTGGTCAAGCGCTTGGCAATTAAGCTCGATGCCGTCGACTATCCTTCTAAGCGCCGCATCAACACCAAGCCCATCCCGCGTTTGGGCGGAACGGCGGTGTTTTTGGGCCTGGTCGTTGCCTGCATTGTGCAAATCCTAGGCACCTGGTACCTAGGCTGGCCACCCGTCCTGGTGCCGCACCCGCGCCTTCACATTAGCTATCCCATGCTGGCGCTCTCCTTTACCGTCATCTTTGCGACCGGCGCTATCGACGACGTCTTCCAGCTCACGCCCAAGCAAAAGCTGGCCGGACAGGTCCTCGCCGCGCTTATCGCCTGCATGGGCGGCCTAAAAATCGGCGTCATCGTCAACCCGTTTGCTCCCGGCGAGATCATGCTCGGATGGCTCGCCTACCCCATCACCGTAATCTATCTGGTGGCATTCACCAACATCATTAACCTCATCGACGGCCTCGACGGCTTGGCCACGGGCATCTGCGGCATCGCCTCGTTCACCATGTTTTCGATGGCCGTTCTCTCGGGCCGCATCGACGCCGCCGCGCTCTCCATTGCGCTCTTTGGCGCCTGTCTGGCCTTTTTGCGCTACAACTTCAACCCCGCAAGCATCTTCTTGGGCGACTCGGGGTCGCTGCTTCTGGGCTTTGCGCTGGGCTCCATCTCGCTGCTCAACGTGAGCCGCACCGCCGCACTCACCTCGCTTATCATCCCGCTCATCGTTGCCGGCGTGCCTATCATCGACACGTTTAGCGCCATCGTGCGCCGCAAGCGCGCCCACATTAGCATCGGGCAGGCCGACAAGGGCCACATCCACCACCGCCTGATCCAAGAAGGCTACAACCAAAAACAGGCTGTGCTGCTCATCTATGCCTGGTGCATTATGCTTTCGGCCGGCGCCGCCGCCATCAATCAGGTCGAGGTGCCCATGCGCGTGCTCATCTTTACCGTGCTTGCCATTGGCTCGGCGGCCTTTGCCAAGCACCTGCACCTGTTTGAACCCGTGCTGCGCCACCATTACAACAAGCGCACGCACGAGGACGAACTGGTCACCCCCGACGACCCCGCCTTTAAGCAGGAGGAGCAGGCAGCCGAGGAGCGCAAAGAAGAGCGCCACCACAAGCTCTAGGGCAAGCTGCCGAGGATGTGCCAAGGCGTTGGCAGCCGTTCGCGCGAACGCCGCGGCGGACTTGAAAGCCGGCCCCTGGCAGTCCCTCACCCACTCACGCCCACCCCTCTCAATAAACACGCTATCATCAAAACCTGCGAACGAACGTTAGGAGCAATCATGCCAAACGAGAACAGCTACGAAGTCGCGCTGCAAAAGAGCAACGCCATTCGCGAGGGCTTGGCCAATACGCCCGAGAAGTTCACCATGCTTACCGGCGACCGCCCCACCGGCCGTCTGCACCTGGGTCACTACTTTGGCACCCTCAAGGGCCGCGTGGAGCTGCAGAACATGGGCGCCAGGACCAACGTACTCATCGCCGACTACCAGGTCATCACCGACCGCGACACCACCGAGCACATCCAGGACAACGTGTACAACATGGTCATGGACTACCTTGCCTGCGGCATCGACCCCGACAAGACCATGATCTACGCGCACTCCGCCGTGCCCGCCGCCAACCAGCTCATGCTGCCGTTCCTGTCGCTGGTGTCCGAGGCCGAGCTGGCGCGCAACCCCACGGTCAAGGCCGAGATGGAGGCCTCGGGCCACGAGCTTACCGGCCT
>DBFBEA010000042.1:0-4071 GCA_048248475.1 Collinsella sp.
TTGCCCTCATCGCCCCACTGGGCACCGACCAAAACGGTTGACGGCATGTTTACTCCTTACATTCATGGACTGTCTACGCGCCACGCCGGCACGCAGAAGCACAAAACATTCCCAGTATACCCGTGCAACGGGCGCCTGTCCTACTCCTCGGCATGTGCCCCATCAAGCTCATAGAACTTGGTGGATGCCGGCAAGAACATCAGATCGACGTCGCCGATCGGGCCCGAACGGTTCTTGGCCACGACGATACGCGTAACGCCCTCGTCGGGTCGATCGTCGCGCGAGGCTTCGGCCTCATCGGCGGAGCGGTCCAAGAACATAACGATATCGGCGTCCTGCTCGATAGAGCCCGATTCACGAAGGTCGGAAAGCTGCGGGCGCTTGCCGGTACGGGATTCGACCTGACGCGAGAGCTGCGACAGCGCGATGAGCGGGATCTTGAGCTCCTTGGCCATGATCTTCAGACCACGCGACATCTCGGAGACCTCGACGGTACGGCTCTCGGAGCGACGTCCCGGCGGAGGACTCACCAGCTGCAGGTAGTCCAGGATAATGATGGCCTTCTCCTTATTGTGGAGCATGCGGCGGCTCTTGGCGCGAATCTCGGTCACCGTGGTGCCGGGCGTATCGTCAATCAGAATGTCGAGCTTAGACAAGGTCTGCGTGGCCTCGTTGATGTTGGCCCACTGTTCGGGACTAATGCGGCCCGTACGGAAGTCGCTGATTGAAATCATGGCGTAGGCGCAAATCAGGCGCTGGGCAATTTCCTTGCCCGACATCTCCAGCGAAAAGAAGCCGACGGTATAGCCCGCAGCGGCGGCATTCAGCGCCAGGTTCAGAGCGAACGACGTCTTACCCACGGCAGGGCGGGCGCCGATAATGATGAGCTGGCCCTCGCGGAAACCCATGAGCATGCGGTCGAGCGACGGGAAGCCGGTGGGCACGCCCGCGGCCTGTCCGCCGGCCTTACACACTTCCTCGGCCTCGTTATAGGCCTCGACCATAAACTCGGTCAGTGTCTTATAGCTCGACTTGACCTCGCGCGCCGTGACCTTGAGCAGCTTGCTCTCGGCCAGCTCCACGACCTCTTTGGTGTCGGTAGGGGCGTTATAGGCCAGGGCGTTGATCTCGTTGGTGGCACCGATCAGCTCGCGCAGCATCGAGTCGCGACGGACGATGGCGGCATGGTGCTGCCAGTTCACGAGCGACAGGGTCTGACCCATCAGCTCCAAAATGTAGGCCTCGCCGCCCACGGCATCAAGCTTGTTGATGCTGCGCAGGTAATCAATCAGCGAGATAGAGTCGATGGGAATGCGGCTGTTGTACATATCGACCATCGCGGTGTAGATGGTCTTATGAATGGGCCGGTAGAAGTCATCGGGCTGCAGCTCGACCTGGGCCTCCTCGACCACCTCGGGCGACAGCAGCATGGCGGCCAGTACATTGGCCTCTGCATCTTGGTTTTGAGGGAGACCCAACTTGGAGCCACGGTCCTCGACCGTCAGCCCCGTCTCCCTTTCGTCATATGCCATGAGCATCCTCATTCATATCGCTTGCGAGCATCCATAGTATCAGCCACGGTCCCAAAACGGGCCGCGCCCCGGCAATCATCACCGAACGAAACGGATGAACGGTCCCGTATATAGGACTTCGACGCACCGTTCACCATGACACTCACTCAGCGCAAAAAACAAAAGGGCGCCCTGGTCTCCCAGAGCGCCCTTCTTAGAACAAGATTGTTGCGTTGCAGCAAATGCTACTCGGCAGCAGCCTCAGTCTCGACCTCGGCGGTCTCGGCCTCGGCGACCTCAGCGGTCTCCTCAGCCTCAGCCTCGGCAGCGAGCTCCTCGGCGGTAACGCCAACGAGAACGACAACCTCGGCCTTGATCTCGCGGTACAGCGAGATGGCAACGGTGTGGGCACCGGCAACCTTGATGGGCTTACCGAGCTCGACGCGCTTGCGGTCGATGTCCATACCGAGCTGAGCCTTGATGGCGTCAGCGATCATAGCGGCGGTAACGGAGCCAAAGAGGATGCCCTCGTCGCCGACCTTGACGTCAACGGTGACCGTCTTGCCCTCGAAGGCAGCCTTGGTCTCGTTGGCGGTAGCCAGACGGACGGCCTCGCGCTTGGCGATGTTGTTGCGACGCTCGTCAAGCTGTTTGAGGTTGCCCTTGGTGGCGGCAACAGCAAGCTTCTTGGGGAACAGGAAGTTCTCAGCGTAACCCTGAGCGACCTCTACGACGTCGCCCTCGCCGCCCTTGCCCTTGATCTCATCGAGAAGAATAACCTTCATGATGTGTCTCCCTTCTTAGCCGCGGTCGCGGTTGCCACGAGAGGAAACCACGGGGACGGTGTACGGCAGGAGAGCCATCTCGCGGGCGCGCTTGATGGCGTTGGCGATGTCATGCTGATGCTGCGTGCAAGCGCCAGTGACGCGACGGGGCTTGATCTTGCCACGGTCGGTCATGTACTTACGGAGAAGCTGAGTGTCCTTATAGTCGATGAACTCAGTGTTCTCCTTGCAGAACTGGCAGTACTTACGACGCGGCTGACGTGCAGAAAAATCATTAGCCATGTCAAAATACCTTTCGTTTGGCAACTTCGGCGAACCGAAGCCGCCTCTCACTCAAAAATAGGTGAACAGCCCTTAAAACGGGATGTCCTCATCGTAGACGTCGACCGCGGGCGGCGTAGCCACCGGTGCGGCAGGACGTGCTGCGGGCGCGGGGGCTGCGGGGGCGTAACCGCCCTGATCGTAGCCACCCTGGCCACCACGGGAGCTCATAAACTCGATCTCATCGACGATGACCTCAAGCTTGCTCCGGCGCTGGCCGTCGCGCTCCCAAGAGCTGTAGCGCAGCTTGCCCTCGATCGCGACCTTGTTTCCCTTTGCCAGGAAACGGCTCACGGCCTCGGCACGCGTGCCGAACATGGTGCAGTCGACAAAGTTGGGATAGTCCTCCCACTCGCCAGTCTGCGGGTTGCGGCGACGATCGTTCACGGCGACGCCAAAGGACAGAACCTGGGTTCCGCCGGCGGTGGCGCGCAGCTCGGGATCACGCGTGAGGTTACCGGTGATGTTCACTCGATTGATGCTCATAACTCACTACTTCCTCTTGGGGCACAAGCCCAGTCCAAAACGACAGTCTTACTCCTGGTCGTCGCGACGGACGATCATGTGGCGGACCACAGCGTCGGTGATGCGCAGGACGCGATCAAGCTCGGCGATCTGGGTAGGATCTGCGTGGAAGTTGATGAGGGTGTAGTCACCATCGGTGAGGTCGTTGATCTCGTAGGCGAGCTTGCGCTTGCCCCACTCGTCAACGGAGTCGACCTTGCCAGCGCCCTCAGCGATCGTGGTATCGATACGCTTCATAACAGCGAGACGAGTCTCGGGGTCGAGCGACGGGTCAACAAAGAACAGCAGTTCATAAGCCTTCATATTGTCACCTCCTCTGGGCAAATGTGGCTTCAGGTCGTGAAGGTGCGCCTGAAGCAGGAAAAGACTTGGTAATAATATCTTTCAACCTCCCAGGCTGCAAGAATATGCAGCTACAACCTCATGACCTCCACATATGTCCATACTCACACGGCACTTCATGCGTCTTCCAACCAAATGCTGACCAAATGCTTGACGGATTTGTGGACAAGATACGGTGCCGCGGGGACAAGCTGAGCCAAGCCGCAGGTCAACGGGCACAAGGCCGTGGTCGCAAAATGCATACCAGTGGTCCGCAGCACCACTCAAAGATTTTTAAATTCATTGCTAAGTCGCTTATGAATACCCCTTTTGAACAATTGAGTTGATCAACCACGCTGGTCGGAAGCCGTTTTTTGGCACCTCAAACCCCACTGCAACGCCAAGCGCGGCCAAGCGCGGCCAAGCGTTTTAAAAAATGCCAACTTTTCTGTTTGCACTTTGCGATTCCTCGTGTATACTGACTTTCGCATTTAACGGAGAGTTGTCCGAGTGGCCGAAGGAGCACGATTGGAAATCGTGTAGGCGTCAAAAGCGTCTCCAGGGTTCAAATCCCTGACTCTCCGCCAGTTAATTCCAAAGCAGGCCTT
>DBFBEA010000043.1:0-3296 GCA_048248475.1 Collinsella sp.
GAGGACACCAACTTCGACCGCATCCCCGACATGGCCGACATCAACGCGCGCATTGCCGCCGAGGCCGCGAGCGACGGGCTCGACTACGTTTACATCTGCCAGAACAACACCATCTTTGGCACCATGTACCACGAGCTGCCCAACTGTGGCGATGTGCCGCTGGTCGCCGATGTCTCGAGCTGCTTTCTGTCGCAGCCGCTCGATGTTGAGCGCTACGGGCTCATTTACGCCGGCGCGCAGAAAAACGCCGGTGCCGCGGGCGTGACCGTGGTCATCGTGCGCGACGACCTCATCGCCGACGGCCCCGCCTTTGCGCAGACGCCGCAGTACATGGACCTTAAGACCCAGGCCGCCAAGGGCTCCATGCTCAACACGCCCAACACCTTTGGCATCTACGTGTGCGGCAAGGTGTTCCACTGGGTCGAGCAGACCGGCGGACTTGCAGCCATGGCCGAGCGAAACTGGGCCAAGGCCAATCTGCTCTATGACCTGCTCGAGCACAGCGAGCTGTTCCATGGCACCACACAGGCCGACAGCCGCTCCATCGCCAATGTTACCTTCCGCACCGGCGACGCCGAGCTCGATGCGGCCTTTGTTGCAGGCGCCGCCGAGCACCAGATTCAAAACGTCAAGGGCCATCGCCTGGTGGGCGGCATGCGCGCCAGCGTCTACAACGCCGTGACCATGGAAAACGTGCAGGCACTGGCCTCGTACATGAAGGACTTCGAAGCGCAGCATATTTTGAGCCCGCGATCTAACTAGCCCGCAGCACGCGGGCCGACCAGCCATCTCAAACCACCCTGTTTAGATTAAAACCTGCTAAGGAGTTTTTCATGCGCAAGATTAAGACCATCGATGACATCACCAAGGACGGCAAAGTCGAGTTTGGCGAGGGCTACGAATTTGTGAGCACCGCCGAAGAGGCCGACGCGATCCTGATGCGCTCGACCGACCTGCACGGCTACGGGCTGCCCGAGGGCATCCGCGCCATCGCCCGCTGCGGCGCCGGCGTCAACAACATCCCCGTCGAGGAGTACGCCAAGAAGGGCGTCGTCGTCTTTAACTCCCCCGGCGCCAACAGCAACGCCGTCAAGGAGCTCGTCCTGGGCATGCTGGTGCTCTCGAGCCGCGGCGTAGTGCAGTCGATGAACTGGGTGCGCGACAACGCCGACGACCCCGAGATCCAGGTCGATGCCGAGAAAGCCAAGAAGGCCTTTGTGGGCCGCGAGCTCAAGGGCAAGCGCATCGGCGTCATCGGTCTGGGCAACGTGGGCTCCAAGGTCGCCAACGCCTGCGTCGACCTGGGCATGGACGTTTACGGCTACGACCCGTTCATTTCCGTCGAGCACGCGTGGGTGCTGAGCCGCGAGGTGCAGCGCGTGGGCACGCTCGAGGACCTCTGCCGTGGCTGTGACTACCTCACCGTGCACGTGCCCAGCAAGGCCGACACCATCGGCATGATCAGTACCGAGCAGATCAACCTGCTGGCACCCGACGCCGTGCTCATCAACTACGCACGCGAGACCATCATTGACGAGGACGCCGTCGACGCCGCCCTGCGCGCGGGCAAACTCAGCTGGTTTAGCTGCGACTTTGCCACGCCCAAGACCGTCAAGATGCCCAACACGTTTATCACCACGCACTCGGGCGCCGGCACTGGCGAGGCCGAGGCCAACTGCGCCGATATGGCCATCAGCGAGCTCAAGGATTACCTGGAGAACGGCAACATCGCACATAGCGTCAACTACCCCGCCTGCAGCATGGGCAAGGCGCGCGCCGCAAGCCGCATCGCCTGCCTGCACGCCAACGTGCCCAACATGATCGGCCAGATCACGGCCATTCTCGCCAAGGACAACGCCAACGTGCAGCGTATGACCAACGAGTCCGCTGGCGAGAACGCCTACACCATGTTCGACACCGACGAGCACCTGGACAGCAGTACCATCGAGGCGCTCAAGCAGATTCCGTCGATGTATCGCGTGCGCGTGATCAAGTAGCGCCGGCTGATCTGACGGGCAGTTCCCCATGTGGCCTGCCCGTCACTGACATTGAATGCCCACGGGGGCGCCTTTCGCACGAGAGGCGCCCCCGTTTTTGTGAGCGCTCCATTAAATGCACCGAGCCGCTTCTTGGCATACAATCTGTATGTTGACCTAACTATCTGTGAGGTGCCTATGGTTGATACAGATTTTGCTTGGCGGCTTACGCAAGGGCTCGTGCGGATCGACAGTTCCGACCCAGGTGCGTATGAGGGCGAGATTGAACGCTATATCAAAGTGTTGGTTGAGGCTCAATTGGAGCGGTTGAGCCATCCGGTGAACCATGCCGTGCAGGTTGAGGAACTCGAGGTGCTGACCGGACGCCGCAATCTCATGGTCACCGTGCCCGGTTTGAGCGACGAGCCACGGCTCGTCTACATCTGCCACATGGATACAGTCACCTTGGGCGACGGCTGGGACGCGGACATTACGCCGCTCGGGGCGGTCGTGCGCGACGGCAAGCTCTACGGCCGCGGTGCCTGCGATATGAAGGGTGGCCTGGCCTGTGCCATTGCCGCACTGGTCCATACGCTCGAGCGCGTGGCGGCGGATGGCGCGCTGCCCCGCCGCGGCTTTTCGCTCATCTGCTCGGTCGACGAGGAAGACTTTATGCGAGGCTCCGAGGCAGCCATCGATGCCGGCTGGGTCGGTTCGCGCGAATGGGTGCTGGACACCGAGCCCACCGACGGACAGATCCAGGTGGCGCACAAGGGGCGTACGTGGTTCGAGATTGAAATGGCTGGCGTGACGGCGCATGCGAGCCAGCCGTGGAAGGGCGCGGATGCCGTCGCCGCCATGGCCGAGGTCGTGTGTTCGCTCCGTCGCGCGTTTGTGGCGCTGCCCGCGCACGATGAGCTGGGGCCTTCGACCATCACGTTTGGCCAAATCGAGGGCGGATATCGCCCCTATGTCGTGCCCGACCGCGCCAAAGTCTGGGTCGACATGCGTCTGACCCCGCCGACCGATACGGCCGCCGCGACGCGCATGGTAGAGCAGGCCATCGCCGTCGCCGAAGCCGCCGTTCCCGGTTGCCATGGCAGCTACACCGTGACGGGCGACCGCCCCGCCATCGAGCGCGACCCGAACTCTCCCCTTCTAGCAGTGCTCAAGCGTGCCGCCGATGACGTGACGGACGCGGACACGACCGTCGGCTTCTTTACCGGCTACACCGACACCGCCGTCATTGCCGGCAAGACAGGTAACCGCAATTGCATGAGCTACGGTCCCGGGTCGCTCGCGCTCGCGCACAAGCCCAAC
>DBFBEA010000044.1:0-2528 GCA_048248475.1 Collinsella sp.
ACCACAAGGCTGAGAGGGCATGGGGCCCAATCCTTTGAACCTGTCAGTTAATGCTGGCGTAGGGAGCATGCCGCCTTTACAGGGGCGCTGTCTATGCACAGCGCCCCTTTTCTATGCCAAGGAGGCATGTGCAGTGATTGATTCGGAACAGCTTAAGCAACATATGGTCAAGGCCGTGGAGGAGATTCGCGCCACCAATCCGATGGCCGGCTCCATCACCAACACGGTGACGATCGACTTTGTCGCCAATGCGCAGCTCGCCGTGGGCGGTTCGGCCGCCATGGTCTATCTGCCCGACGAGGGCGAAGCGCTCGTTGCCGGCGGCGGCGCCATCTATCTCAACATGGGCACGCTCTTCCCCATCTACGAGCAGACGATTCCCCGCGCGGCGAAGGCGGCACACGACGCCGGCAAGCCCTGGGTGCTCGATCCGGTGGGTCTGGGCATCGGTAGCCTGCGCACCCAGCTGGTAAACGAGCTCAAGCAGTACAAGCCCGCCATCGTGCGCGGCAACGCCTCCGAGATTATCGCGCTCGCCGGCCTGTGGGGTCTTGAGGGCGAGGCGGCCGATCTGAGCCGCGTGCGCGGTGTCGATACCACCGACACGGTCGATGCCGCCCGCGACGCCGCCGTGGCGCTCGCCCGCTACACCGGCGGCGCCGTAGTGGTCTCGGGCGAAGTCGACCTGATCACCGACGGCACGACGGTGGCCAAGTCCCACGGCGGCAGCCCGCTCATGTCCAAGATCACCGGCTGCGGCTGCTCGCAGGGCGGCGTGCTGGCCGTGTACGCCTGCGCTGCCGATCCGTTTACGGCGGCAGTCTGCGGCACCGCCGTCTACAACGTGGCCGGCACGCGTGCTGCCGCTGTCGCCGATGCCCCGGCGAGCTTTAAGGTCGCCTTTATCGACGAGCTCTACCGCGCAACCGCCCAGGACATTGCCGATAACCGACTCGAGCTCGAGGAGGCATAGGCCATGTCCGAGCCCGTAACCAATGCCGGCATGAACGCGCTCGTCGCCGTGGCCATCGCCCCGTGCGGCACCGGCGATGAGCTGTCCGCCGAGGTCGCCGAGGTCGTGCGCGTCATTCGCGAGAGCGGCCTTCCCAACCGCACCACCTCGATGTTCACCGAGATCGAGGGCGACTGGGACGAGGTCATGCAGGTCGTGCGCGACGCAACCTTTGTGTTGGCGAGCAAGGGCATCCGCACCGAAGTCGTGCTCAAAGCCGATATTCGGCCCGGATTTACCGACACCATGACCGGCAAGCTCGAGCGCATGGAAGCGCAGATCAAAAAGCAGGAGGAAGCACGATGAGCATCCGCGACAACCTTGATATCTCGGCCTATCTGGTACTCGGCCCCGAAAACACGCTGGGGCGCCCCGTGGGCGATGTGGTGGCCCAGGCGCTCGACGCAGGCTTTACCTGCATTCAGGTGCGCTCCAAGGTGGCAAGCGCCCGCGAGATCATCGCGCTGACTGGCGACGCCGCGCAGGCAATCGCACAGGCCGGCAAGACCGGTCAGGTCGCCTTGCTGATCGACGACCGCCTGGACTGCGTACTCGCCGCGCGCGAGCAGGGTATTGCTGTCGACGGCGTGCACGTGGGCCAGAGCGATATTCCCGTCGAGGTCTGCCGCAAGCTGCTGGGCCCCGATGCCATCGTGGGCCTTTCGGCCCGTTGCGAGGAGATGCTCGAGTACGTCAAGACCGCCGACATGAGCCTGGTCGACTACCTGGGCATCGGCCCGCTCCACGAGACCGAGACCAAGCGCGACTGCGGACGCGCAGCCGATGGCTCCATCATCACCAAGAGCTTTGAGGACCTGGCCGCACTCCACGCGGCAAGCCCCGTGCCCATCGTGGTGGGCGGCGGCGTCAAGACAGCCGACCTGCCGCAGCTCAAGGCCACCGGCGTCGATGGCTTCTTTGTGGTGAGCGCCGTCTGCAGTGCCGACGACCCCTACGTCGCCGCCAAGGAGCTTGTCGATACCTGGCAGCAGGCATAGGCATAAGCCGAGCAGCTGATTCGCAGCCTCATATCTTCAATAGCGGAAAGCGCATCCCGGTTTGGACCTCCATTCCAGGATGCGCTTTCCGTACGCGACCCCTACCCCGCCAGATACGCTTCCAGCGCGGGCAAGGTTGCCCCCGCATCGCGACGGCCGATCTGGTAGATGCGCTCGAGCTCATCCGGTTCGCGGCACAGCGACGGCACCTTCACCGATTCGCTCGGCCGCACCACAAAGATTTCGCCGGCAGCCTCGCGACGTGCCAGGTCATCGAGCGTGGCATTGTAAACCTCATGCCGATGCTCAAGCGCTGCGACAAACTCCGGGTAGTGACGGAACACGCGACGCAGCATGGGCATCACGCCGTTGGGCTGCTTCACAAAGCCCGCCGGCTGCGTGAGTACCACGATATTGCGGTCATACCCCTGTGAAAACAACCAAGCGCTGGGAATGGAATCAGCCACGCCACCATCCAGATACTTATGCCCGTCAATAGCAACGGGACGCGTCGCCAC
>DBFBEA010000045.1:0-2913 GCA_048248475.1 Collinsella sp.
TTGTGGAGGTCTACATGTTTGGACTGAGGGCTCCTGAGCTCATCATTATTCTCGTCGTTGTCCTGATTATCTTCGGGCCCAAGAACCTGCCGAAGCTCGGCAAGTCCCTCGGCTCTACCGTCAAGAATATCCGCGAGGGTATGGAGGGCGACGATAAGGCCGAGACCAAGCAGGCCGAGGAGGTCGTGGTCGAGCAGTCCGAGGAGGACAAGGAGATCGCTGAGCTCGAGGCCAAGCTCGCTGCTGCCAAGAAGAAGCAGGCAGAGGACAGCGACGCGGACGCAGAGTAGTCCCATCCCTTTGGGGTGAGCACCTGACCGGCTTGCCCGCAGGCTAGCCGGTCTTTTTCGTTTTGTTGACAGTTGATTGTTTGATCAGAGTTGGGGAGATATCCGTATGGACGCAAGCCAGATCGTACTGACCGCTGAGGGCCGCCAGAAGCTCGTCGAGGAGCTCGCTTGGCGTGAGGGCGATTACGCCAAGGAGATCGTCGAGGACATCAAGGAAGCCCGCGCGTTCGGCGACCTTTCGGAGAACTCCGAGTACGACGCCGCTAAGGACAAGCAGGCCCAGAACGCCGCTCGTATTGCCGAGATCCAGGCCATCCTCGCCAACGCTCAAGTTGCTGCCACCACAGGCGACCTGACCGTCTCCATCGGTTCCACCGTTTCGCTGATTGATCCCAACGGCGAGGTCATGGAAGTCACGCTCGTCGGTACCACCGAGACCAACTCGCTCGAGCACAAGATCTCCAACGAGTCTCCGGTCGGCCATGCCATCATCGGTCACGGCGAGGGCGACTCCGTCGAGGTCGTTACGCCTTCCGGCAAGACTCGCGTCTACACCATCGCCAAGATCGCACGCTAGACCACGGTCCCGCGTAAAGGTATGTTTTCGCTCCCTGGGACCGAATCCTGGGGAGCGTTTTAGTTTGAGGAGCTAACTTATGGCAGAGAACCAGAACGCCGCAGATCAGGCATCGACGCTCAACGACGAGCGCGCCACCCGCCTGGCCAAGCGCGCCGCCCTGTTCGAGGCGGGCCAGAACCCCTATCCCGAGCACTCTGAGCTTGAGGACTACGTCGCCGATATCGAGACTAAGTACGCCGATCTTGCCGATGGTGAGGACACCGAGGATGTCGTGAAGATCGCCGGCCGTGTGGTCGCCAAGCGCGGTCAGGGCAAGATCATGTTCATCGTCGTGCGCGATGCGACTGCCGAGATTCAACTGTTCTGCCGCATCAACGACATGGACGAGGCTGCCTGGAATACGCTCAAGGCCCTCGACCTGGGCGACATCCTGGGCGTGACCGGCGTGGTCGTGCGCACCCAGCGCGGCCAGCTTTCCGTTGCCCCTAAGAGCGCGACCCTGCTTTCCAAGGCCGTTCGTCCGCTGCCCGAGAAGTTCCACGGTCTTTCCGACAAGGAGACCCGCTATCGCCAGCGCTATGTTGACCTGATCGCCAACGACGACGTTCGCGAGACCTTCCGTAAGCGTTCGCAGATTCTCTCCACCTTCCGTCGCTTTATGGAGTCCGACGGCTACATGGAGGTCGAGACCCCCATCCTGCAGACCATCCAGGGCGGCGCTACTGCCAAGCCGTTCATTACCCACTTCAACGCGCTCGATCAGGAGTGCTACCTGCGTATTGCCACCGAGCTGCACCTCAAGCGCTGCATCGTCGGTGGTTTTGAGCGCGTGTTCGAGATCGGCCGCATCTTCCGTAACGAGGGCATGGACCTTACCCACAACCCCGAGTTCACCACGATGGAGGCCTACCGTGCCTTCTCCGACCTCGAGGGCATGAAGGCACTCGCCCAAGGTGTCATCAAGGCTGCCAACAAGGCCATCGGCAACCCCGAGGTCATCGAGTACCAGGGCCAGACCATCGACCTTTCTGGTGAGTGGGCCAGCCGTCCCATGACCGACATCGTCTCCGACGTGCTCGGCAAGCAGGTCACCATCGACACGCCGGTCGAGGAGCTTGCTGCCGCCGCGCGCGAGAAGGGCCTGGAGATCAAGCCCGAGTGGACTGCTGGCAAGATCATCGCCGAGATTTACGATGAGCTGGGCGAGGACACCATCGTCAACCCGACGTTCGTGTGCGATTACCCCATCGAGGTCAGCCCGCTTGCCAAGCGTTTTGAGGACGACCCGCGCCTGACGCACCGCTTTGAGCTGGTTATTGCCGGTCACGAGTACGCCAACGCGTTCTCCGAGCTCAATGACCCGGTCGACCAGGCCGAGCGCTTTGCCGCCCAGATGGCCGAGAAGGCCGGCGGTGACGACGAGGCCATGGAGTACGACGAGGACTACGTGCGCGCCCTCGAGTACGGTATGCCTCCCGCGGGCGGCATTGGCATTGGTATCGACCGCGTGGTCATGCTGCTCACCAACCAGGCTTCTATCCGCGACGTGCTGCTGTTCCCGCACATGAAGCCTGAGAAGGGTTTCCAGTCCGGTGCCGCTGCCGCCAAGGCTGCCGAGGCCGGCAACGCCGCGAGCCCGTTCGTTAAGTCGCTTAAGCCCACGCTCGATTACTCCAAGATCGCCGTTGAGCCGCTGTTTGAGGAGTTCGTCGACTTTGATACCTTCTCCAAGAGCGACTTCCGCGCTGTGAAGGTCAAGGCATGCGAGGCCGTCAAGAAGTCCAAGAAGCTGCTGAACTTTACGCTCGACGACGGCACCGGCACCGACCGCACCATCCTCTCCGGTATTCACGCTTATTACGAGCCCGAGGACCTGGTTGGCAAGACCTTGCTCGCCATCACCAACCTGCCTCCGCGCAAGATGATGGGTATTCCCAGCTGCGGCATGCTGATCAGCGCTGTCCACGAGGAGGAGGGCGAGGAGCGCCTCAACCTGATCCAGCTCGACGCCTCCATCCCCGCCGGCGCAAAGATGTACTAACT
>DBFBEA010000046.1:0-3248 GCA_048248475.1 Collinsella sp.
GATCAAGCCCGAGCTCGTTCCGCACATCCAGAAGGAGATCATCGCCAAGTGCAACGCGGCCTACAAGCCCGTTATCACCGCTACGCAGATGCTCGACTCCATGCAGCAGAACCCGCGCCCGACGCGCGCCGAGGTTGCCGACGTTGCTAACGCCATTTACGACGGCACCGACGCCGTTATGCTGTCCGGCGAGTCCGCTGCCGGTAAGTACCCGGTCGAGGCCGTCAAGATGCAGGCCAGCATTGCTCTCGAGACCGAGAAGTACCTCCCGGCTCACGCTCCGCTCGAGGTTCCGGCTGACGCTCACGGCACCCGCGTTGTCAACAACGTTGTGGGTATGTCCGCTGTGAACATGGCCACCACCGTTGGCGCCAAGTGCATCACCGTGCCGACGACCACCGGCCGTACTGCTCGCCTGATCTCGCACTTCCGTCCCAACATGCCGATCTGCGCGTTCTCCCGCCACGAGTGGGCCGTCCAGCAGATGATCATGTACTGGGGCGTTATCCCGCACCAGGCCGAGATTACCCAGGGCACCGTCAACGGCACGATCGTCAAGGCGATCGAGACCGCTAAGGAGCTCGGCTACGTCGAGGCCGGCGACCTGACCGTCGCCACCGCTGGCGATCCCCGCATGAGCGTCCAGCTCGAGGACAAGGTCTCCTCGACCAACGTCGCTTACGTCGCTCAGGTGCGCTAAGTCGTACTTGCAAGCACACTTGCATCGCAAAGGGCCCGGAAGGCGAAGCCTTCCGGGCCCTTTTTCTGTGCCAATGCCGGCGCACGGCAAAACACACACTCATTTCTTTACCAAAAGCGCGAAATCCACCCTTCGAGACCCAATGAATAAAGTCCCAAGCGCTAAAAGTGTTCGCCCGGTGGCAAACCCACACCTTAACCGACGCTGCTAAATCGTTTTAGCAAGAGCCGGATTGACCTGCTTTTCGGAAGTATGCGGCAAATTCTGATACCTCCGAGCACACCCCGTTTTTTCGCAACAAAATGCCTGATAAACTAGCCTCAAAAGCCAGGTCTGCTCACAAGGTTTAGATTTTGCCGCATACTTCCGAATTGACACTGGCATCGCACGGTCCAAAAGCATATTTCGACCAGGAGGACGTCATGGACCTGACGCTATGCGGTCAATCCGCTTTTTACTATCACCGTATCCCGCCACAGATATTAGGCCTTTACCCTGCCATTAGCCTTGGCAATATGGATCGCAGATGTTGCGGCCTCGGAAGTCATGCAGTTGTAAAAGACCTGCTTCACGCACCGCTTCACAGGATTGTATTCACTCGGGCACAATCCGGGTCGCGAAGCCTGTTTAAATCGCACCTCCTGACCCAAGAGCCGCCTCCCGGGTCGTTTAGGCAAACCGAGCATGGGTTTGATGTCACATCGCCCGAGTTCACACTGCTCAACCTTGCTACGCAGGTCTCACGCAACCAGCTGCTTATGGCGTGTTATGAGATGTGCAGCTCGTTTGCTGTGTATACACCCTGCAAACGAGCGCAACGGCAACTTGATGAAGCTATTTCGCTTAAGCTCATTCCACCCAACTGCGGCTGGGAGCGGGTTATCGACGTCAACGGCAAGGATACCAACCTGTGGAAGCGCACGCCGCTTCTTTCCGCAGCGGATATCGCCGCGTTCGCCAAGCAGGCCGCAGGCCTGCGCGGTGTTAAGCAGCTCCGCTGGGCCGCCGAACGCATGACAGGACAGACCGCCTCGCCCTTCGAAGTACAGACCTCCATGCTTATCTCGCTCCCCCGCGACGAGGGCGGCATGGGCATCAACATCGCAAACAACGTGCGCATCCCACTCAGCGACGCCGCGCGCTCGCTGTATGACAAAACCTGCTGCTACGCCGATATCCTCATCGAAAGCGCCACCGACAGCATGGGTGTCATCCTTGAATGCCAAGGCCGCTCCGCCCACGACAGCGAAGCCGCGAGCCTCTCCGATGCCGAGCGCGCCACCGCGCTCACAAGCATGGGCTACGACGTCATCCAAATTACCTTTGGCCAGATTAAGGATAAGAAGAGCTTCGACCACATAGCCGAGCTCATCCATAAAAAGGCTGGACTTTCCTACACCCCAAAGACCAAACAGGAGCGCGCCGCCGAAGTCACCCTGCGGCAAGAGCTACTTGTCAATTGGGTTGAGCTATTCACTGCCAAGCCGGCCGGCTAGCAGCTAGCAATCAGGGGGACTGCGGGAACGCCAGAAGCAGCAACGCGAGCCGCAAATCCCGCCTCGGTCAGCTCGATGACCTCGGTAAACGTTGCATCGAAAAACTCCTCGGTTAGCAGGCGGTATGGCGGATGGTCGGGCTCACCGGGGTTTTCGCGTACAATCTCGTGCATGACGCCGATGGTCTTGAGCACATATTCTTTATGGATGGGATACTGACCAAAACGCGCCGCAGCAGTATACAGACGATCGGTCGCACGCGGGATGGAAACAATGCCCAGCGTCTTGCCAAACCAGTCAAAATCGCCCTGCTTTTTAATGCGGAATTCCTCGCTCGGCTTGCCGCCGTTTGCTTCCAGATACTGGTTCACACGCGTGTTCCATACCGTGTCGGCCACCAAATGCGACCAGACACCCAGTGTCAAATCGAGCAACGACTGTGCCACATCTTCGGATGCAAGCGAGAACTCATAGGCGCCGGGACCGGCAACCGGCTCGGCATCCTTGTAGCGCTGGGGATAGTGCACGCGGTTCAGTCGCACGCGTTCCTCGATAATCGAGGTCGCCGCGGCCGGCGCACCGGTGGGCGAACTTTTTAGCAACGGTGCCACATAGGTATCCCAAAACTCATGCTCACGAGGCTTTGGGATGGGCTCAGGCTTGGCAAAGTGCGTAATGCGGTACGGGATGGGATCGGCGATGGCAGGGACCATATAGCCCACGAAGATATCCGGAACCACGCAGCCAAACAAAAAGGCATTGCGGTCGCGCACGCTATTGGCAAGCGCACCGGTGCGCTCCAGCAAACGCTCCGTCTGAGCGATATGAATGTTCCAGCTTGGCATAGCCACCCCCATAAAAAACCTGGATAACTATACCATCACGGCAATGCCGCGCGGGCGGCTACGCATGCTCTACGCAGCAACTAGTCCGTAGCACCGCTTTCGGTTCCATACGACGGCGAAGGCGCCTCGACCACATGGTGATATCGATCGATATAGATTGCACGGGCACCCAGGCGTCGCACCAAATCCTGGTGATGTGTGCTCATC
>DBFBEA010000047.1:0-5910 GCA_048248475.1 Collinsella sp.
GGTCCCGTTCCGAACCCGGAAGCTAAGCCCCATCGCGCCGAGAGTACTGCGGGGTCAGCCCGTGGGAGGCCAGGGCGCCGCTGACCGGTGGACGGCACCGAGCCGTACGCTTGAACTGAGAAGGGGGAGGCCTCGCGGCCCCCCCCTTTTGCGTTTATGGGGCGTAAATGACTCTATTACACCAGACGATCTTATCGTTTTTGGTATTGAGCCTTTATTTAAAGAAGATAAATCGAATAACAAGGGCAACTGCTATGACCGCAATGATCAAAAGCAGGATTGTCAGTCGATGCTGCTTGCGTCGTTTACTTGTCGAAACGAAGATTGATTTTCCCTGTTTTGGCGTTTCGAGATAGCGAGCCGAATGCGTCAAGGTTTGCTTTGGTCGAGGACCTCTTTGTTGATGAGTGGCGGATGCTTTCATCGGCTCATCACTAGCTGCGCTGTTTTTAGATAATGGTGCGTCTTTCAGATATACGGGGTCTCCCGAGGCGACGCCCATATGTTTACGTCCCGTTTGGGCATCCTCGAGCGTTTGATATCGATTTCTCGTCACATACTCGGGCTCCGGATCATTAATGGGCTCTTGCGAGATGTGGGGGCGATGGAACCGTGGCGGCTGCGTGGAAGTATCTTCCCCCTGCGTCGGCATAAACATATTGTTCTGGTTTTGGTCGTCCATGATGCCCTTTAGCTCGTTACCAACAACGTGTACGCGCTCATTGTAAGCCCCTTGTTATTTGTAGCTGGGGACATACTCGGTATTTAAGCTCTGGTTCAAAGAACCTTAACCTTCCTAAAACCTGAGTCATACTCACTTAGATATGCTTATAGTACTGGACTCAAAAAACTTTATAGTCGATGTATATATGAGCACTGGGTGGGCATATATAAGAGCGTCAAAAGAAGTCCCAGTCACCTGGAAGATGACTCGGCAGTCCTATAAAGGAGTGGTAAACATGGCAAGCATGGTTCCTTATCGTTCGGTTTTTGGCGTTCGTCCCTCTGCAAGCTCGCTGTTCGATCTGTTTGATGATATGAGCGACCTAGCGAACAGCTCGATTGCCTCTAAGGCGTTCCCCGTTGACGTTGAGGATAAGGGCGATGGCTATGAGGTCAAGGCTTATCTGACCGGCGTCGCCAAGGACGATATCGATGTCGAGCTTAACGAGGGCCGTCTGTCCATTAGCGTGAATGTCGAGGAAGACGAGGAGAACGAGGGCAAGAACTTCCTGCAGAAGGAGTTCAGCTCGTACAGCGCGACGCGTGGCGTGTATCTTAAGGACGCTTCGAGCGAGGGCCTCTCGGCTAAGTACGCTGACGGCATCCTGACCGTTACGGTTCCCAAGATCGTCGAGAAGAAGAACGTTACGAAGATCTCCATCGAATAACTTCGTTGGTGTTTTTCGATATTAAAAGACAGCAAAAGGGGCTGGGAAGCGATTCCCGGCCCCTTTTGCTGTCTAGGACAGTTATTGAATGGTTGCTGGCCGATACTGGCTTGCGGGGCGTATCGAGAGTTTTCGCGATCCTTGGAGAAGGGTGGCGGAGCTGCCGAGCTCGTCATCCAGGGTTGCGGCTAGAGCTTTGGCATAGCTTTTGACGGTAAGGCTCGGACGATTGTTGTCTTGGCTGATATGCATGGCAATGAGCTGTTCGGTGCGATCGGTAACAAGTTCGCGCGCGGCTTCGGCGGCTTGGCCGTTGGAGAGGTGTCCCCTTGCAGACAGGATGCGCTCCTGAAGAAAGCGGGGATATTCTCCCTCGCGCAGCATGGTCACATCGTGGTTGCTTTCGAGCGCGAGGACTCGACAATCTTTGAGGGTGTTCATGGCTTGGCTCGATAGCTCTCCGGTGTCGGTAGCAAAGCCGATGGAATCATCGAGGGCGTCGAATCGAAAGCCGATTGGATTTATGACATCGTGTGATGTTGAGTAGGTTTGCACGTGGATGCCGGCAATGGATAGGGTGTCACCGGGGTCGAATTCCTCGACAGGCAGATGCGAAAGATTTTCTTTGTTCGAAAGAGTGCCCCTGCTGGCAAAGAGGGGGCCGTGCCAGTGCTTGCACCAGACATCGAGGCCCTTGATGTGATCGCTATGCTCATGAGTAATGAGAAGAGCCGAGACGTTGTCAGCCGAGAGCCCCAGTTCTGCCATGCGCTTTAATGTCTCGCGGCGAGACAGTCCGTCATCGACCATAATGAGCCCCTGCGGGCCCTCGATGAGTGCGCAGTTGCCTTTAGAGCCACTGCCGAGGATATGAAGGTGCAGACGAGACATAAGATTCCAAAGGATACAATGGGTGCGGACGAATGGAGGAGGAAGCGAATGCCAACGGTATCACAGCATTACGGACACCATGCCGTGCCCGGGGCAGTCGATGAGACCCGAACGAGGCAGCAGGCTGCTCCTGTCGTGCTCATGGTATCAGGCGGCGCGGACTCGACGGCACTGCTTCTTATGGCGTGCACATCAAAGCTGGATATCCAAGACGGACGCGGTGTTGCCCCCATTGCTCGCGAGCGCCTGCATGTGCTGCATGTAAACCATCATCTGCGCGGCAAGGCGTCCGATGGCGACGAGGCCTTTGTGCGTGAGCTCTGCGCGAAATATGGTTTACCGCTGTGCGTGGAGCACGCTTATTTTGATGGGGAGTCGGGCAATATTGAGGCCGCGGCCCGCGAAGTGCGCTATGCCGCGGCGCGGAGGTATGTTCGCGAGCTCTGCGCCCAGACGGGGGCACCGCGAACGGCGGCTCGTATCTGCACCGCGCACACGTCTTCGGATCGCGCGGAAACGTTTTTGATGAACGCGATTAAGGGTTCAGGGCCTGCTGGCCTATCGAGCATTCCTCGCCGGAGGAATATCGTGGTGCGTCCCTTGCTCGACCTAACTCATGGCGAGCTCGTGGGCTATCTACAGGTACATGGTCAGCCGTGGCGTGAAGACGAGAGCAATGAGGATATCTCGTATCTGCGAAACTACGTGCGCCATCGAGTGATGCCGGTGGTGGCGCAGCGCAACGCGAGCGTGTGCAAGACGATTGGCGCCGCCTGCGAGATCTTAGGCGATGAGGACGCGTTTTTGTCTCAGCTTTCGGCACAGGCGTTTCGAAGCTGTTTGCGCAAAGAGGCAGCGGGCGCGCTGGTGCTCGATGCCAGGCGCCTTGCTGCGGCCGAGGTGGTAATCGCGCGGCGCATCGTGCGACTGGCGATCAAACGCATCGATCCGGACGCTCGTCCCGAGATGCGACATGTGGAGCGAGTCCTTTCCTGCGTTGCCGAGGGCACCGGCTCGGTCACGCTTCCGGCGGGGATTGACGCACGCATTGAGTTTGGCATGCTGGCGTTTAAGGCGCCGGCGGCTCGCGAGGGCCTGGTCGCGGACTGGGTTACCGTACCCGGTCGTTTGCCGTTGGGCGGGGGACGTATGCTGGTCGCAGAGCCGATGGTCGTTGAGCCGGGATGCGACATCGTGCGCCGCGCCCGTGAGCTTGCGGCTGCCGGGGAAGTGACAGCTTTGGTAGACGCGGCTGCCCTGGGTTTTGCCGACAGCGATAGTGAGCGGATCCTGGCGGGCTCACGTGGCGAGATCCCTGCAGAGGCGCGATTGGCGCGCCTGTGGGTGGACGGTCCCGCACCGGGAGACGTGATGTGCCCGTTAGGGATGAGTGGCCGAAGCAAGAAAGTATCCGATTTGCTAGGTGAGGCTCGCATTCCCGTTTCCGAGCGCGCCGGCGTGCCCATGGTGAGGACGGCGCCGGGGGGTGCCGTGGTGTGGGTCGCCGGAGTTCGCGCGGACGAGCGTTTTAAGTGCACGGCCGCAACGCGCGTGGCATATCTGCTCCGCGTGGTCGATGCGGAATAGCGTCCCACGCCTGCTATTCTGTGCGACGTTGACGGTATTCCCGCGCTGATGGCGCACGGGCTGGTAAATTTACCCCGTGCGCTGCTAGAATGTGTAGTTCGCGTCCATACGGCGGTGTGTGGGCGATAAGCACAAGAAAGGGTTGTCATGGCTTCTCAACATCCGGATATCGAGAAGGTTCTGTTCACGCAGGAGGATATCGACGGTATCGTCTCTCGCCTGGGCGAGGAGATTACGCGCGACTACGCGGGTAAGGATCTGGTGCTGATTGCGGTCCTGCGCGGCGCCGTGGTCTTTATGGGCGACCTGATGCGTAAGATCGAGCTGCCGACCAACATCGATTTCATGGCTGTTTCGAGCTACGGCGACGGTGTGAAGTCCTCGGGTATCGTGCGTATCATTAAGGACCTGGATATCGACATCCGCGGTCGCGACGTGCTGATCGTCGAGGACATTCTGGACTCGGGCCTGACGCTCAAGTATCTGATGAAGAACCTCGAGAGCCGCAAGCCCGCTTCTCTGGAGGTCGCCGCCTTCCTGTGGAAGGACGTTGAGGACCGCGTCTCGGCCATCACGCCCAAGTATGTTGGAACCCATTGCCCCGATGCCTTTGTGGTGGGCTACGGCCTCGACTATGCCGAGCGCTATCGCAACCTTCCGTATCTGGGCATTTTGAAACCGGAGGTTTATTCGTAAGATGCCCGACGACCGTAACGACAACAATTCCCAGACTCCCCGGGACCCAAAGATCCCGGGGATGCCCGGAGGCAAGAAGCCCACGCGTACGGGCTGGCTGTATTTTCTTTTGGCTTGCGCGCTTCTGGGCTATGCCTTCTTTAATATGGGTTCCGGCTTTGCCAGCTCCAGCAATACCGTTAAGCTCGCGACGAGCGAGATGGTCAGCGCCATCAAGCAGGATCGCGTCGAAGATCTGACCTATACGGTTCAAGATGGAAGCGTGACGGGTCATTACTGGAAGACAAAAAAGGACAAGGGCGATACGAGCGAGCTCAAGAGCTTCTCTTCGACCTATGTCGGCTCCGATTCGCTTGCCGAGCTCATGGCGGAGCACCCCGATACCAAGTACATCGTCAACACCAACGATCCCGATTTTTGGGGCGACTTGGCGATGAGTGTGCTTCCGACGATCGCCCTTATCGCCATCATGTTCTACTTTATGCGCCAGATGATGGGCGCCAACAACAGGAACATGCAGTTTGGCAAGACCAACGCCAAGACCAACGAGGCCACACGCCCCAAGGTCAAGTTTGAAGACGTTGCCGGCGTGGACGAGGCAGTCGAGGAGCTCGAGGAGATCCGTGACTTTTTGAGCGATCCGGATCGCTATCGCAAGCTGGGCGCCAAGATCCCGCGTGGCGTGTTGCTGGTTGGCCCTCCGGGCACCGGTAAAACGCTGCTGGCCAAGGCCGTTGCCGGCGAGGCGGGCGTGCCGTTCTTTAGCATCTCGGGTTCCGACTTTGTCGAGATGTTCGTAGGTGTCGGCGCCAGCCGTGTGCGTGACCTCTTTAAGGAGGCCAAGTCCCAGGCCCCGTCGATCATCTTCATCGATGAGATCGATGCCGTGGGACGTCAGCGCGGAGCTGGCTTGGGCGGCGGTCACGACGAGCGCGAGCAGACGCTCAACCAGCTGCTGGTCGAGATGGACGGCTTTGAGGAAAGCGAGTCGGTCATCCTGATCGCTGCGACCAACCGTCCTGACATCCTGGATCCGGCATTGCTGCGTCCCGGCCGTTTTGACCGTCAGGTTACGGTCGACCGTCCGGATGTGAAGGGCCGCGAGCAGATCTTGCGCGTGCATGCCGAGAACAAGCCGATGGACGAGGACGTTAAGTTTGAGAAGCTCGCCCAGATGACCGTTGGCTTTACTGGTGCCGATTTGGCGAACCTGCTCAACGAGTCTGCGCTGCTGGCCGCTCGCCGTCATCGTTCCGTGATCTCGATGGACGAGGTCGAGGAGTCGATGGAGCGCGTGATTGCCGGACCGCAACGCAAGGGTCGCGTGATGACCGAGGCCGAGCGC
>DBFBEA010000048.1:0-44484 GCA_048248475.1 Collinsella sp.
CAGCACGCTGGCGATCGCTTTGGCAGCCCTATCACGCGCCGTCCAGACGCAGCAGCTCTAAGCGATGGAGCAGATTCGCCGCCGGTTAGTATACCCGTGCTTCGCATGCCCCCACGTAAACCACAGATGACGAGGCGGACGGGGCGGGTCTGGGCCGATCGTCTCAATCTGTAACAGTTACGGAGCAAAACCGGATCTACACGTTACAGATCAAGACATTCAGTCAGCCCCTTGGCTAACGTCTCGATCTGTAACAACTAGACCCCGTATCCCCCGCCAGATGTTACAGATCGAGATAAACGTACCGACCACCAAACCCAACAGGCAACAAAAAGGACCGGACGTCCAGCCATCTCAACTGGAACGTCCGGTCCCGTCAAACATCAACTAGGGAAGCTAAACCAACACCTCGCAACCCCTACTCTGCGTCCGGGTCCTTAAAGTTCTTGGGATCCAAGACCATGCAGGTGTAGGTGATGTCGTGCTCATCGTCGGGAATGGGCTCAAACCCGTTCTTGCCAAAGAAGTCGATGAGCAGATGCGCGAGCTTAATCGGATCCGCATCAGCATCGTCAAAGAGATATTCGCTCAGATCCAGGAATGCAGGCTGCTGTTCGCCCTCGCTCTCCCAGTATCCCAACAGGGCGTCGTGCACCAGGCGCGCGCCATAGCCGTTACCGCGGTAGTCGGGGTCAACATACACATGGCTCAAAAACGTCGACGTGTACTCGTTGAGCGGGTGCTCCGTAACGGCATCCGGCAGGTCGGGGTCATCTGCACCGCCCGTTACGCAAAAACCGACCAGCTCATCATCGGCAAAGACGCCCCAGAGGTAACAGTTCTCCTCGTCCTCGTCCTCAACATAGTCCGCCCACGCGTCATAGACCTCGTAGCCCGACTGCTCGTCCAGATCGACCATATCGTCGACGTCGTCGGGACCCAAAGCCCTTACTTCAACCTCAGCCATTGTCCTGTCCTTTCTCTCGCTTTCAGGACAACCCAAGCATACGGCGCTGCCCCAACACTCTGTTGCGCAACATCGGAAGCCGCATCAATACCGCCGTTAACGGCGACGACGCCTCAGGGCAATGCATGCAACGACAATCGCCAGCAGCACCAAGCCCTGGAAATTAATGCGGCTAATAGCGAAGCCCGAAGGAACAATAAAACTGTCGTAGAACATGTCGAGCAGGCCGATAAACACCAGAAACGCAATGAAGATCCAGAACACGCGACTCCTTAAAATGGGGGTAAACATGTCGAGCACCGAGCCACCCGAAGAAGAACCCTGATAGCCAAACAAATCAAACGGCTCATCCTTCTCCACCTCGTCGGCATCGCTCGAAGCGTCTGAAGACTCGGACTCCAAATCGCGACGATTCGTCCAATACCCGGGCACATGGTCGCGCTCACCAAGGTACTCACCGTTTTTGACAACCGGCTCAAACAACATGGCACTCGAAAGCTGCTCGAGCTCCTCGCGAATCAACTGGTCGATACGAGCATCATGGGGCTCCTCGAGCTCGCACTCAAGCTCGTACATATGCTCCATGACCCGCTCGTAGTCCTCTTCAGACATATCGTCATCGTAATAGGAGTTCCCGCTCATCGTTTATCCCTCATTCAAGAACCGAATCCCTTTTGGACAACTCAAGTGTAGAAAACCATACCGAGCAGACGTTGCGCAACATTGCCGGGAACGAGACAGATCCGCTCTCAAAACGCCCCAGCACAGACCGTTCCGCATTGCAATTTGCGCACTCGCGGATGTTGCGCAACGTTCTCGCCCATCGGGGCAGTAGCGTTCGGGTTAGCAAAGCCACGAGCCCTAAAACCCGGGATCGTGGGCTTCCACCGCATACGAAAGAAGGAACGATGGACGAGATTTTTGAGCATCTGCTTCAAGATACCGACCGAGGGATCTCGATCAACCAGATTGTCAATCGCATCGTGTTTCCCAACCACGATATCTGCATGCAGGCCAAAGCTGCCCTGGAGCGAGACTATGGCGAGTTCTGCTTTGCTGCCGTGATCCCCGATTACGAGGACTTCCAGCACATGGATCCGACCGACGCCATCAATGCCGCCCTGGAAACCTGCGGGTCCGACGGCGAAGAGGTCACCAACGTCGTCTGGGGCTACAACTCGCTCCAGTACGAATACAACGGTATCCCCTCGCTGGAGGTTGCCAAGACTATCTCCAAGATGATCGGCGTTCCCGTCTACTACGAGTACACCGATGCCGATGAGATCGCCGCCGGCGCCGTGATCGCCGATGCGCAGGGCGATAGCGTCTCGTTTGCAAACGTGGTCGACAAGAGCTGCTGGGTGTATTTCCCGGAGGGGTTCGACGGTGCCACCGACACCCTGTTCCGCTGCGGCATGGGAACCATGTCCATGCCCGACGGAAGCCAAAAGTACTTTGAGGACACCACCGACCCCATCATGCGTTCGTATGCGCAGCGCGGAAACGTGTCCCTGTACTTCGACTTTCTCAAGAACCAGTTTGGCGCCCAAGAGGAGCCACAGCCGGCGCCCTCGCGCAAAAAAACGTCTTCCGCGGCAAGCAAACGCAAAAAGAAGTCGGCCGAGACGCAAGCCCAGGAGTCAAGCGACGTCTACATGTCCCAGGCCATGGGCGCGATGACGTTTCGCATCGTCTTTCCCAATCATGACTGCTGCGAGTATATCCGCAATGATCTCGAAAAGTGCTTTGGCGGGTTCTCGCTCCAGGCGATTTGCGGCACGCCCGATAGCACGTTTGACTCACCCGATGAGGTCCTGAGGACCATGGCAGGCCACGGAATCCCCGATGATGCAACCGATGTCGAATGGGGCTATAACTCCGTGCGCTATCGCGTGGCACACTCCGTGCCCAACGCCATCGTTCTCGAGGCGCTCGTCCAGCACTACAACATTCCGCTGTACGTCGAGTATTTCGATGAGCTTAAACGCGCGACCGGCGCTGCCATTACGATCCCCGACATAGCAAACCCGACCGCATTCGTCCCCGGCACACTCGGCTGCAAAGAGCAGATGTACTTTGACCATGGCAGCGAAAACGAAGGCTACGTTGCACTTCGATGCGGCTACTGCCAGGCAGTCTCCGATGATGGCAAAACGCGCATTTCCTTTGTCGACGACCCATCGCAGTCGGTCATGGCGGAAATGGCAGAAGAAGCATCGGTCGGAGTCTACGTTAGGCTGCTTAAAAAATTCGATCTTGAGCAAGTTCTCCCCGCTGGATATCAGAAACCCGCCTCGCGTCCCGCTGCAAGCTCCAAAAAGAACACCTCGACCTCCTCGGCAGAAAAATCGAAAATCAGCCTGTGGATGAACCCCATTGCAGAGAAGCATGTCTGGAATTCCCTCGATGCCTACGGTCAAAAGCAGCGCAAGCAGAATGACATGAACATGTTCTTTTTGGAGCCGCTCTATCGCGGCGGCGACCAGATCCGCGACCCATTTGGATTTGCCACAGGCCGCAAACCCATGCCGGCTTATGCAAGCCACCAGGCGCACCGCAAGGTTATCGACGCCGCCCTTACTACCGACATAGAAGCCGGCGCGCTTGTCGCGGGGCTTCTCGGCCAAGACCTGTTGACATCCGAAGAGCTCAACGCGCTGCACCGCGACATCGAGCTCAAGGCCCAAGACATAAGCGCCATCGCCACCGGAAGAGGTGCCGCACTCGAGAGCCGCTGCGACTCGGTCTGCTACCTTATTGCAAAGCTCCGGAGCCATGACGGCGACAATAGCCATCGCTTTATGATGTGGATGGCGGACACCGATCAAGCCGTACGCGTAAAGTTCTACGGCGAGGCACCGGCAATCGGCGCGCCCTTTACGTGCCGCTTTAGCGTAGTGGAAAATGACGTCATTACGTACTGGATGCCCGTCGAGGGCGAAAAGGGCTTCTCTCGCTATAAGCAGATTCCCGAGGGAGGACGCATCGACGTCTCCGCGGCAAAGAGCGACTCCGCCGCTTTGAGCGCTCTTCGCAAGGCCAACGCGATGTTCCTTAAGACGTGCGGACTCAAGCAGACCGCGCCGTCCAAGACGCGCATGACCCCGGAGCAGTCGCAACGATTTAGCGAGCTACGAGAAAAACTGGGTCGTAAAACGGGCTACGCCCTTACGGTGCTCTTCTCGCGCTGCGTACTCTGCAGCGCCGAAGCCGACCGATTCCTCGAGCTCATGGAGCACGCCGCTGCCGCGCACGATCGCGGAGAGGTGATTGACGTCGACGATACCGAGGTCGTAGAGCACAAGGCCGTTTACATGGTTGGCCCGATCTCTACCGAGGATGGTACTTGTCAGCTCTACAACCCCAACACCGTCAACTTTGAGGACTTTAGCTTCCAGCCCAACCTGCTCGAAGACTTCCACACCGACCTGCCCCGTACCGGCAGCTTTATCAACATTGCAACGAGCGTCGTTGAGTCGGACGTCATCGCCGCCTGGGCGGGCTACAACCCGGGCAACGCCCAGCGCTCGGCGCGCTACTAGAGAGCGATTAGCACGGCCAAGCTATGTATCTGTTGCGCGGCATCGGCCCTGGACGTCGAACCGCGCCGTCCACGATGTTGCGCAACAGAATGCAGCGCAGGCGGCCTAGTATGCGAAGTAACAGGCGCGCGCAGGTCAGACGCATCGAATCTGACCTGCGCGCGCAACACAAATCATCGCAGGGAGCACACCATGGCGCGTGACACATCAAACGATCCGGTTGTTAACTTGCCGCTCGATTACAAGTTCGACGGCAACGGCAACATCATCCAAAAGGTCTTTTTTGGCGTAAATGCGGTATTCTGCCCTGTCTGGTACTGGTGGTACTTCAAAAGCAATCGTGATCCCAACTTTTGGATCGGTGACAGCGACATGGACGGCTATGATCCCGAGGAATGCGCTACCGAGTTCCTGCACCGCATGGATAACTTTACGCCCGAGGAGAGCTGCAACCTCTTTGAAGTCGCAAAGTATTGCGACCGCATGACGGGTGTTACCGTCTTTGACGTCGTAAACGGGCGAAATGAAAACGAACGACACCTGGATGACTGCTACACCGGCTACGACCTTGGCATCGAAGATGATGACGAGGACGAAGAAGACGACACAGACATCGAGATGGAGTTTGACGGGCAACCTGTTAGCCCCCAGCCGATGCGCGTATGCGACGAGGGCCCCTGCCAGTTTATGCTGCCGCCCGTTTTAAGCTGCGGAACGGACGACGGTTCTGGCTACGAGGTCGAGATTCCCCTGCGCGCCAAAACGACCAAGAGCGGTACTCCGCAGGAGCGACTATCGTTCTATATCCCCGCCGACGTCGCCGTACAGTGGTTCCGCGAGGTCACGGGCGAGCCGCAGGCCGACTACCAGCTGTTCCAAACCGTTTGGATGGGTCAGGCCAATCGGCTTGAGAATCCGCACTTTGTCGACCACCTGTTTTCCTATGCGTTTTGGCAGGAGCGACTGCTGCGCATCCTGCACTACACGTACAAGCGGGGCAAAGTGCAGAGTGTGCGCATCGTTGCCGACTACGAAGGCGACGCCGCCGAGTTTATTGACAAGTACTACCCGGAGGCCGAGGTCATCGGTCGTCAGGGCAATGAGAACGCCTTTGAAACGGGAGCCGCCTATCTGGTGGACCTCACGCTGGACTACAAATACAAGGGCGACAAGCTTGTCGAGAAAAAGACGTTCTCGGTCCTTGGCAGCTTTGGGCGCGAATGGTATCGACTCTTTAGCGGCAATCCCAACGCCACCGTTGATGATTTCTATGCGTGGTGCGAACAAACCGACACCTACGAGTCCCTACGTCAGGCAGCCGAAACCGCCGGCGCAATCGTTCAGTACACCACCTACGGGCTAAAGGACGGCAAGCTAACCAGCAAGCGCACCGAAGATCTCCAAGGCCGCACCAATGTCGAGATTAACGAGGCGGCCGAGCTGAGAGACCGCATGCTTACGTAGGCGGCAACAGGCCCAGTTCACATTATCCGTTCATCTCTATACTCACAGGAGGTACCTACTTTGATTTCTCCAATCTGTTGGTTCGCGGCATTCCTCGTCGCCCTCGTCGCGCTCTGCTATTCCATACACTTGGAACGGCACAACTATCAGCACAAACTCTTTGGCTTCGAGATCAACTCCAACCGTCGCATCGTCGCCTTTGGAATTCTTGCTCTTGGCGCTTTTTGCCTATTCGCCCCCGTTACCTGGGCGCAGTGCTTTTCCTCGGATCTTGGCGAGGGCTGGGAGCCGGGAGCCTTCAACTTTATTAGCTGGTTCATCACCAACTTCTTTGCCGTGGGATGGACAACGACCATCCAGACCGGCCTCACCGATGTGACGTCAACCGTCTATAGCGCTATTCCCCTTGGCGGCAGCATTGCCGGCCAGGTGTTCAATCTGCTCTATTCGCTGCTCACACTTGCATACATCATCGCCCTTCCCGTTGAAATTGGCCTGTTTGCCTTCAACGCTGTTGCCACGCGTCTCTCGGGCAGCGTTATCAAGCGTCATCTCAAGTATGCCGACCATGCAATTATCTTTGAGAGCGTCGACGCCAACACCGAGTTGCTCGCGCGTGATATCGTTAACAACATCAAGGACGGAACGCTCAATAACGCGAATGGCAACGGCGACATCGCCCTCATCTTTTGTCTAGGCAGCGACGAGGACAGCGAGCGTCAGCGCGTACTGCGCAATCTGTGCCAGGGCTATGTGCGTTATGTGTTCACCGACTCCGAAGCAGCCGATGTGCTCATAACGATTACATCGCTGCGCGATGCAGTTAAGCATCTGCTCGCAGTCGATGTCGTCGCAACGAGCGAAGAAACCGAACACAATGTCAGCGCAACGATCGACATGCTCGAAGCGACGCACAAGGATCCTCAGGCCGGCTGCGCGCCCAAGATTACGCTCCATTGCACCCACAAGAACCCCGATGATGCCCAGATCTTCGATGCCATCAAAGCCGACGATGAGCCGACTTGTCTTCACTTGCTCTCACGCGTACAAGACGAAATATACGATGTACTTGAAGAAGCACCACTCTACAGCGTGCTCGAGCCCATCGATATCTCCGTCAACCCAAATCCCGAGCCTCAGAATCTCACCGTTCTCGTTTTCGGCGCAGGAGATTTCGGCATGCAGGCAACACGCACTTCCTTCTGGATGGGCCGCATGCCGGGCGTTCGTCTGAACATTGTTGTTGTCGACCCCAACGCCCAATCGATACTAGAACGCGAAGCAGCCCGCTACCCCGAGATGTTTGGCGAAAGCTGCAACGGCATGCCGACAATTCGCTTTGTAGAAGCTGAGGCGCCCTCGGTTACAACCGATCGCCTGATTGCCGGCGGCACCGTCACCACGCTGCACTACGACGCTCAAAACAAATGCGTATCGTCCAAGGCCGACAACGCGCTAATTACCGATGACGCTCGTCTTTACGCCTTCGTAACCATGGGAGATTGTGGACAAAACCTCTCCTATTCGCTCATGCTCCAACGTCAGATCTTCAATCGCTTTATCGACCAGGGCTCACCGGACTACACCAAACAGCAACCCGTCATCTGCCCCCATATCGAGAGCGAAGAAATCCTAGGCGCCCTTAAAAGCCTCGATAAGACTCAGGCGACTGGCAAAGACGCCGCCAATATCATGCATCCGTTTGGTGCCCGCAAGGCGTTCTACACCTACAGTAACATCATCAATGACGAGCGCGAGCGCCTGGCCGTGCAGCTCAATGCGGCATACGACCTTTGCTTTAATGGCTCTATTGAGAATGATTTTGACGCAACACTCGCCGTTGAGAAGGCAGTTAATAGTTACAACGGCAAAGAATCCAACAAGAGCAGCAGCCGAGCTTCGGCAGCACATATCCCCTACCGCTTCTGGGCGCTTGGCTTTAGCGACGCCGACGTGGAGCAGGGATCCTTCGAGCATGCTTGGAGGGAGAAGCTGCAGGGCAAGGTCAAGCCGGCTTCGAATAACGACAACATTGCCAATGCGATATTAAGCTCCGTCGTTCCCGACGCAGCTACCAAAACCGAGTTCGATGCCAGCGAGCAGAAGAACCGCGAGGAATTCGCCCTTATCTGTCGTTTAGGTGACATGGAGCACGATCGCTGGCTTGCCTATTGCCAGGCAACGGGCATGACCGAACTGGGACACGGCACCGTCGAACAGGAACGCGAGCAGCGTATGCGTGCAGCAGCCGTCGATGCGTTCCTGCGCGGCAAGCCCAACAAGAGTGGGACCGAAGGCGTTCGCAAGTCCGACATCCTCATGCGTCACGCCTACATGACACCTGACAACGACGTACTCGGCGCCCGTGGATTCTTGCTGGGCAAGGACGTCTATGCCTACGACCGAATCATCGTCGCCCTCTCAGCCCGCATCGCCAAGGGCAGCATCGTCAAATAACAGCAGTCGGCAAAACGGAGGAACCCATGAGCCAGCAGCAGTCCATGCTAGGGGTTGAAAAAGATGAAAATGGCAACACCCTGGTAAAGGTCTTTATTAGCTACAGACGCAACGACAATCTATTCAACCATCTCCTAGATATTGTTAACCGAACAATGGACAAGCTTAACAATGATCTTCTCAAGGACACCGAATACCGAGTGGATAAGGTGATCGACTTAAATTCGATTAGTCTCGGTGATAAGTGGCAAGAGAAGATCGATAAAGATCTGTCCAACAGCGATATCCTCCTAGCATTTATTACAGAAGCATACCTTACAAGCGATCCTTGCCGATATGAATTCAACACGTTTCGCACGAATCAAATTGAGACTCGAAACGATAGCGAAAAACACCACGGAAGCCTTTGTGTTCCGGTTTTTTGGGCTGCCCAAAAAACCGTTGCAGACAAACTGAGCGATAAATCCAAGCTGCATTTTGATAATGAAGAGGATTCTGAAGCCGCCTACACAAATGCTTGCGAAACTTGGACAAAAATCAAAGAGGTCAATGGCGTCGAGGGCATATTGCCAAAACTGATCGACTTGCTCAAGAACGAAGCCCAAGGTCCTGATTATTTCTTTATTAGAGACTGTATTGTTCAATGGCTTGCCAATAAAGTCAAAGCTGCCATCGATCATATGCAAGAAGACGCTACTGAAGAAATCGAAGACATCCCCGTCAAAATCAGCGCCCCACAAGATATATCGGAAATTGAGCTTCATACGTACGGTCGTGGATCCGATGCAATCGGGTATTTCACAAGCGATGGCTTCATTGTAATGAACGGCTCAAAAATTGCCGAAGGCACCACCGCATCTGCCCGCAAGCCCACATATGAAAGCCGTCAAAAATACCAGCACCTCATCAATGAGGACAACACCCTAACCAAAAAACTGGTATTCCCAACCCCCTCTGCTGCATCTGCGTTTGTTATCGGTCGCTGCAGTAGTGGCATGGCTGACTGGAAGACCAAGGACGGCAAGCAGCTTGGCGAGCTGCTCGAGGAGGAAAAAAAGAAGGCAGCTGCTGTTCAGAATTAGATAAAAAAGGGGGCTCGGTTCAAAACCGAGTCCCCTTTTTTATTCATGTGAACTACTTTCGTGCAGTATAGATGACATATCCCTCATGATAGAAGAAACCGACATCTAGAAAACGTTCCTCAATTTCATCGTATGTCTCTTCAAACCAATCAGCATCTTGTTGATACTCATCGTTATCGGGATTGTTCTTGGCGCGAAGCCTTAAATCTCCCCCGAGCCATCCAAAAGAAGCCGACAGCAAAGCCGAACGCTGATCCTGGTCCATCCCCACAGTTGAAATGCCACTGCCCTCGAATGAAATGTCCTTGAACCCAGCCCTCGTTAGTTTTTCAAGCAGCTGTCTTCCGCTAAAACGGAAGCCAGTCGTCGTAATCTCCCCACAAAGCCTGTTCAGCCGCGCAAAGTAGCCCTCATCGTCCGGATAGGCGATATTAAATCCATCGTCGATATCCCGAATGAAGATATAGCCTCCGCGATTCATGTGCTTACGCACAACACGAAGCAGCTTAAACGGGTTTTTTAAATGGAGAAGCACCATTGACAGGATTACGAGGTCAAATCCTTTCTTCCCCGCCTGTGCAAGACGGCTTTCAAGGTAATCGGAAAACGAAGCAGCTTCACAATCGGCTTCTTCGAACAAATAACGAGAGTCGTCGGCATACGCTTCCGAAGCCATGCGAATCGCATTGGGATTTACATCAATACCCAACGCAAACTCAAGCGAATCACACGAAGCCAAGCGATCAACAAGCTGGAAACCGTCATTCGTGCCGAGATCGAGAACGCTATGGCATTCTATATCATTGAATATCTTCTGGAAGACAGGGGCGTCATAGCTGCGAAGCATCTCTTGCTGGACATGAAGCCACTTTGCTTCTTGATCGCTTTCGTCACCGTACAGTTCATAATATTTATTTGCCGTTCGTGCGGTTTGGACCACATTGCCGGAATCGTCAAAACGATCAGGCAAGACACCCTTTAGATACTCAAACAGTTGCGAGATAGCTTGCTCGTTAACGCCCGAAGTCCAATCAAGCTGCTGATAGCGCAGCAAATGCCGGTCCAGACTCGGCTCAATCTCGTTATCACAACGAATGGGAAGGAGCTCGAGATCGCCCTTGCGGTTCAGAACGATAGCATTTTCGATTTCATCATCAACCTCATCAGACAATGACGCCGCCCTGTTCAGCAGCAAGATAAAGACGCGGCAACTGTCCAGCGCCTCATAAATCTGCTTTCGCCATTTTCCAATCGTTATATTGTTCTTAGCATACCAGCATTTTAAGCCATGCCCTTCAAGCACCTCAGCCAGCTTGCGAACAAGCTCGGAAGAAGTCGAAGTCTCGTAGCTAAAAAAGACATCGTATTCTTTACTGGCCATATCTTCCATTTGAGCCACCTCCACAGGCATAACCCATCGTCGCCCATTCCGCTGAATGCCACCTCGAACCATGGCGGCGCGCATCCATCGTATTCGTCACCGCTCCTCCAGCGTCCAGCCCTTCTGGGTGCAAAGATCGCGCAGGGTGGCCACCAGGTCCGCATTGGTGTTGCTGTCGACCACGATCTTGTCGATATGATCCGCGGCAATGTTGAGCTTGGGGAATGAGTGGCTGCAGCCTGAAAGATTGAGCTCGCCGACATTGCAGGTAATCTCGAGTGCGCCAAGAATGTCATCATTCGAAAGATCAATCTTCTCCACGTCACCCTGAAGGCCTTGGTCAACGGTAAAGAACATTAGATTCTTAAGACCCGAGGCGTTGATGGAATTGACAGCACCCTTAAGGCCCTCGATCTTAAAGGAATTAAGCTTGGGACAGACGCTCAGGTCGAGGTCCTGGGTCGTCATGTCGCCAAACTTGAGCACCTCGAGTGCCTCGAGCTCGCTAAAGTCCGCACTCTTGGCGCTCAGGGTATTGATGCCGAGCGTATCGAGCTTGTCCAGCTTGCTAATGGGCGTGAAATCCGTCACCTCGTCACTCACAACCAACTCCGTGATGCGTTGGGTCTCCTTGGCGGTCAGCTGGCCATCGTCATCGTTATCGTAGTCGGCAAGCAACCCGTGCAGCGTATCATCCGAGATCGCATCAACATCGACGAGACCTTTTTCTTTCTTGGTCTCGGAGCCAGAGGCGTCAGTTGAGCTCGACTCTTTAGAGGCGCTCGACGAGGCTCCCCCGCCGCCCTGCACATCACCGACGCCGCCAATCACGGCGAAAGCGGCAACCGCGCCTATGACCACAACCGCCGCAAGCACTACCAGGGCGCGAACGCCGCCCAAGCGAGAAACGGCTTCATTTGCACGTTCAGCCGCCTGTCCATTCGGCTGCCTGGTAGGGCGAGGGATCCGACTTGTCGAACGCCCCGGCGTCTGCTGCGCCTGCCCAGCAGACTGTTCGGCTGCCTGCCCGTTCGGACGCATATTCACCCGCACATCCGGCGTCTCGGCAGCCTGCTCATGAGCCCCGCCCGAATGCTACTCGGTCACACGCTGAACCCGTTCGTTATCCCGCCAAGACATGTCGGGCTTAAAATTCGCCATATCGCTTCTCCTCACTTGAGCGCATCGCTACTGCTGCTCCATGGTGTAACCGTAGTCACTGCTCATTTTTTGCAAATACTCGACCAGGCTGCTGCTCGTGTCGCTGTCGTACAAGATCTTGCCAACACAATTGGGTGTAAAAGTGAAATGGAAGGCATCTTCCCTGCCTGCCCCGCACAGATTGAGCGTTTCGACTCTGCTACTGATCTTCAGAACCTCGAGGTTCACATCACCCGACAGGTCAAGTGTCCCGATACTGCCATCAAGGCCTTCGATCTGGACGTTCGTCAACGAGGACATGTTTTTGGCATTCAAGGTATCGACGGGGCTCTCGAGCCTGTTTATGGTAACGCGCTGTAGCTGAGGAAAACGTGTGAGATCAACCTGAGGCACCGAGCAGTCGCCAATGGACAGATGAGTGATATTGCTAATGGAGCTTATGTCGTAGCTTTCGCTGTCGTAGTCGCCGATGCCAAACGTCGTGATGTTGTGAAAGTTGGCCAGCAGCGGAAGCGAATCAAATGACTCGACGTCAATTGACCTAGCTTCATCCGCAGTCTCTTGCGAAATATTGCCGTCCTCATCTGCATCGAGCGCTAAGTCCGAGCGCAGCGCCTCGTCCGTAATTTCATCGAGCGTAAGCACTGTGGCCTTTTTCGCTTCTTCCTGGTGGCGCTCCTCTTTTTCCTTTTTACGCTGAGCGCGCGCCGCCTCATCCTCCTGCTGCTGTTTGGCCTCGGCGCGTTGCTCGGTCTGCTGATTGGTTTCAGAAATGCCGCTTGTGATGGACGTCACCGCCACAATGGCAATGATTACCACCACGGCAAGGACAACCGCCACGCGCGGACCGCCCAAGCGGTCCACGATATCGTTGATATCCGATCCGTTGGACCCGGCGCCCCCGCGGCCAGACCCGTTCTGATTAATTGCCATCCGTGTTTCCCCCTCCGCCGCCTACAGGCGGTCCTTGTCGAAATAGTCAGCGTCGCGCCAGTCGCCGCGCCAGCGGTAGGCGTGGGCGTTCTCGCGCGACCAGTCGCTCAGGTGACGCAAGATGAAGCGGCTCATGTCGTCCGCGAGCGGCTCGATCGGCCCCACGCGCCGTGCCTCGGCCGCCCGCTCCCAGAACGAGTACGCCATGAGGTAGAACGTGCCGGCGTCGACGTAGTCGCCCGGGTAGGCGGGGTCGTCGAACCAGCCGTGGGTGTCGGGCGTGCCGTTTTGCTCGCACCACTCCGCCACGTTGAGGGCGAGGCTCATCAGGGCCGTGTAGTCCTGCGGGCCGCCCGAGGCGAGCGCCTCGTGCAGGTTGGACATGGGGCCCTCGGCGCCGTAGGCCGGGTAGTACAGGTCCCAGATCCTCGACGCCGCGTCGTCAGTGAGCTCCATCTGCGAGGGGCGGTCGCCCAGGCCGTCGTCGTAGACGGGCGCGTTGGGATCCTCCCCCGTGAAGGCCCCGACGCCGTAATCGAGCGTGGAGGCGCTGTTGCGGGCGCCGCGGGCGGCGCGGGCCATGGAGCCGAAGACCGAGTAGCCGCTGTGGTAGCCGCGGACCGTCTCGGTGACGAGCCGGCGCAGGCTGAAGTTCGCGTGCGCACGGTCGCGGGCCTCGCGGGTGGCGGCGGAACCGCGGAAGAAATACGTGGCGCCGATGATTAGCTGCTTAATGATCAGGCTCAACGGGCCGGCAATGATTTCCGTCAAAACTACGAGAAGACCAATGAATACAACAGCACCCAGAGCGAATGGATTGAATGCGCTATACCCCGGCGCCGGAAGCCCCGTATGCAGCACATCGTCTCCGCCAGTGTTCAAGTACATGCGGTACCAGACCGAGCAGAGCCCCCAAACCGTAAAAATACGCAGCGGGAAAAACCGAACAATGGTGGGAATCGCGTCCACGATGCGCGAAAGATTGATGTTAAAGCGAGGGCGATTCGCACCCTCGTTGTTTACCGGAGTAGCTGCCTCCGGATCGCCCGGAAGAGGCACGCCGGCGCGTCGCGCACGCAGGCGGTCGAGACGCTCCTGAGTAGAAACCGTTTGAGCCTGCGGTACTTCTGACGAAATGGACACTCCCGCAGTCTCACCCGCGAACGACGTCGCGTCCTCTTGCTGTCCCTCAGCACGAGCACTATAAAGACGGGCGAGACGCTCTTGCGCCGACAGGCCCTCTTGCTGTTTATCGTTTGCCATATGTTTTGCCTTCACCTATTAGTAATGGAAGTGCGTCTGGGCATAGCGGTTAAGCGCATACCCAAATTCCCTGGTCACCGTCTTGATAGTGTGCGTCTCCATCTTTCTGGTCTGAGGATTACGCCGGTTAAAGACGAACGTGGGCATAAAGCCGCTCACTTCTTGAAACCCGCTCAGAGAATTAAAGGGGATGATAATCGGCGGATTGGAATTGCCCGGAGCGAAAAGCCTGCCCGCCACTGCCTTGCTATGACCCAGGCCTGGAACGAGTGACTTGACCACAGAATGGTTATCGAGCGTTGACCCCTCACGCTTGGCGATAATCTCAAGGTGGTTCTCGTAGATCCTGATGGAACACGGACGTCCATCGTACGAACCCAAACCTTCATTGATCACCACGTCGTTTCGAATCTCACGTTGAGCCATGTTCGAACGCAAGTGTGTATTTGTTTGAGAGCCGCGTTGAGACGCCACGTTCTCAATACCCAACATGTCATCAAAGGCAGCCATGGCGCGTCGCTCGGTACCATGGAGACCGTCATTGCGTTGCGGTGTATTGGGAACCTGTGGTCGAGGCACCACCGGTCGCTGTTGGCGACCATTATTGGAATCCGAGAAAAGATTCCCCAGTCGTAGCGTGGGCATACCATGCTCCTATCGTTTATCAAAATTAACAGGTCACCAAGGAGTCAGAAACCCTCCTTGGCGACCCAAAACGGTTCATGAAAAGAGCGACCCGCTCTATTAGGCGGAAAGGAAAAGGTAGAAGAAGAATGCGCAGATTCCAAAGCCAATCAGCATCACAATAAATCCGAAGATACTAAGCAGCTGTGCAATGGTCACAATACCCCAGAGGAAAAACTCGATGACGATCGGCAGGATCCAAGAGAAAAGCCAGGTGCGAATCGACTTTGCACTACCGGGGTGAGCATCGTCTCCAAAGAGAAGCATGACCGTCATACCACCGATGAGAATCGCCATTACTACGTCAAGCTTGGTAAACGTGTCGCCATCAACAAACATCGTTCCCATAAACCCAAAGGCGCTGGTGACAAGCGGAACGAAAACGACCAAGCGGCCAGCATAGCGTCCCAGTCTGTCCATCAGCTGCGGATCCATGTAAAACGCCGCCGGCGCACGACCACTTGAAAATGCAAGCGAACCGACCTGAGCAAGAGGCTTGTCCTCTGCCGACATCGCAAGCTCCTCAAAAACCTGCCCCTTACGATCGGCAAACTCAACGAGCTGGAGCAAATATCGTTCAAGCGCATCCGAATTGGCATCGATATCGTTCCTAAGCGCGCTAACACGATCGGCGGCCGAATAAGAGCGCAGAAGATTGAGAGCGAGAAAACCAAAGCAGCCAATAAACGCAACCGCCAGGAAAATGCCCGCAAGCGGACCAAACGAACCCCAAGAAACAATCAGCTGACCAAAGGCACCACGGGAGCACATGATAAGGATGCAGTAAAGAAGCGCCACAAGAACGGTATACATCAAAACACCCCGCTGCTCCTTCTTTATGGCAGCAGCGCGAGCATCGCTATCGGCAATACCCTCAACGACACCGTAATCGCGTGTATCCTGCTCGATAGCGGCCTTTAAGGAGCCGTCTGCAACACCGCGGCTATCCTCGAGGAACTCAGCATATTCGGCAGAGGAGATCAAGCTTTCATCTGCAAGAAGCCTTACGCCGCGAGCCGCGAGCAACCGCTCGTCAACGCCTTGGGATATAAGCTCGGCCACATAGCCGCGTGGCACGGCATCGTCGCCGACCTGAGCGCAAAACAGCGCATTGCGCGTGCAGGGGCGCGTTCCGTGCTTTCCGTCGACTTCCCAGCCGTTCACATACGGAACAGGCGTGAGCTCCATATCTTCCCGAAGCTTGATTCCCTCAAGACGCGCGTTGGAACCAGCCTGAATGAGCATGGAAACGGCAGTGTTTGCCGGCGGATTCAATCCGAGCAGGGCAACTTTAACCGCCTCGCCCACAGAGCCTTGGGCCGAGTCGTAGAGGTCGGTGTGGGCGGCAAGCCACAGCCAAGCAGCATAGCTACCAAATTTACGATAAAACGCGCGCACCGCTTTCTTATTGACCGCGACCTTATCCATATAATCGATCACGACATCTATATCGACGGCTCCGTGCGAAGTTGCCGCATCTCGAGCCGAGATAATTGCCGCCATCTCAGAAACGCCCGCAAAATTGAGCAAGAATTCATCCAGCTTGTGAGCCGACGAGCAAACGCCAAAAAACGCCGCCGGACGATTAACAACCGACATAAGCACCGTCTGAGCAGCAGAACTTTTCTCCTCGTTGCGCGTCAGCAACCCCTTGAATAAACAAGCAGCGAAATGAGGATCACTCGAGTGCAGCGCCAACTTTTCGAGTTCATGAATATCGGCAGCAAGCTTTGCGCGCTCATCGTTAAGATCGTTGTCTTGAGAAAGAATGCGAGATAAAAATCCCGAAGGCAGCACGCCTGACGATTTTGACCCGTCGAGACCGGACAGAACGGCGTAGCGATCAATTTCGGTGACATCCATCTTGGCGATGCGTGCCGGGAGGGCATCGCTCGCATCGGTGAGCGAGACATCCTCGCCGCGCCACGACATAATCTTGCCGTTGGACATCTCATAGATTACGCAAGCAAGGGCCAGGTCGGGATTGGACGCTGTCTGGATATCCTCTTCGACCAACTGGTGAATCCTGGTCTGCAGGTCATTTTCACCCCAGTCGCCCATCAGGTTTTCGAGCTGCTGCTGGCTCATGCGAAGCTTGGCCTCGTCCCAATTGGAGGACAGCGTGCGAGCGAGCAACACCGGATCGCTATACAGCTTGCCGGCAAACTCGTAAGGTTTGCGTGCGCTACCGGCATCCATGGTGGGAAGTTTGCGATAGAAATGTTCCGGATCGGCCATCCAGTCTTTGACCTCTTCGTAGCCAAAGCGCTCGCCCGATAGCTCAAACGTCAAACCCTTGAGCAGGTTCCCCAAGGTCGCATCTTCCGGATGGTTGAAGTCTGCAGGCTCGCCCGTCTCTTGGCGATCGGAAAGCGTATTGTCGTTTATGAACTCCTGCAGCGGATGGACATTGTTTTCGTAGAGCGTCCAGATCGTGTAGCCAAACGAATACCAGTCGTTACGAGGGTCGACCATGCCGCCACGACCGGGCGTGTAGCCGTCGGAGCGCGTCATGGTGTTCGTCAGTCGGCTGTCAAATCCGGCAAGCGAGCGGGCGGAGCCATAATCTCCGAGCACGATCTGCTTGTCGTACAGGTAGACGTTCTGCGGCTTAATGTCACGATGGACAATGCCAAGCTCGGTATGGAGCAACTCGATTGCCTGGCTGAGCTCGGGAATCACGCGGCTCTTAACCATATTCTTGCTACGGGGACGATCAAAAAGGCATGTGGCCAGCGGCGTAATGGAAACATCCCACAGCTGAGGAGCCGCAGCACCCACTTCGGTCGCGCTCAGGCCCTGGTGCAGATAGGCAAAGATGGGCAGCAGATGCGTTTGAGACACGGGGCGGCCATTAAGCCCCATTACGGCGCTTACCACCTTTTGATATGCCGAACGCTCGGCGCCCACAAGAGGCTTAAAAACCTTGGCAACGCATGCCAAACCATCGCTCACCCGCTCGGCGGCAACAATGGTAGATTGACCGCCATGGCCAATGACCTGTCCCAAATGAATAATAAACTGCTGCCCGTCATTCGAGACAACTGTCGCATCCTCTGCAACAAAAGGCGAGGCAGATGCAGCGGCAGCATGTGCGCCCCCACGAGAAACGGTCACCGTTTCACCGTTGGGACTGGCCGTGGCGCCGCGCGAGACAGTTACCGTCTGGCCGTCGGCGCTCGCAGCGCGCGGCACCGTGACAGTTTCGCCTGCCGCAGAAGTACCAGGGCGTGAAACAGTAACGGTCTTGCCGTCAGCGGACGCACCAACAGACGGTCTCGCAACCGTTACTGTTTCACCATTCGATTCGGTCATCGGGCGATGCACCGTTACGGTTTCGTTTGTCGATGGCGCGTCGTCGCGGCGGACGGTGACCGTTTCACCAGATGCCGGAGCGTCAGCTCGACGTACCGTCACGGTCTCTCCAGGCGCAGAGGCCTGGTCGCCACGGTTCACGGTAACCGTCTCTCCCCCTACGGGCGCATTCCCGCGGCGCACCGTTACGGTCTCATCATTGCCATTGCCACCATCTCGGTGTACCGTAATCGTCTCATCAGACATGGCTACTCCCCCACTTCAATTACAATCAGCGTTGCATCGTCCGTCGAGCCGTTCACCCGAGCCTCGGCATACAGCTCTTCGCACAACTGCGCACATGTCGAATCGCTCGCAAGCATCTGCTGCAAACGTTCCTGTGCAATCTGCCCATCGATACCATCGGAACAGATCAGATAGCGATCGCCCGGAAGCATCACGGTCGTCTTGACCTCAAGATTGCGACCGCCCTGATTGAGTCCAATCGCGAGCTCAATACAATGCGAAACGGCATCATCCCTGTATTCAGCGCCAACGCCGCCCACGCGCCGCTCAGGCGTATGGTCACGTCTAAGCACGGCAAGCACACCGCCGCGCAGTCGGTACACGCGAGAATCGCCGGCATTAAAAACAGCACCGTGCCCGTCAGGAGCAACCACGAGGCCGGCAACCGTGGATGCGGCAACAGACAGTCCATAGCGAGCCGCATACGTCTCAACATCGTTCTCGGCTCGCTCGCCCGCCATGCGCAGGCGCTCCTGTAACGCGTTGACAGCATCGGTATCAAAGACGCGCACGGCCTGCGCAAACGCCTGAGCAGCAAGAGTCGAGGCGGCCGCTCCGTGCCCGCCTTCGCTCACGCCGTCAAAGACTGCCATGCAGCCCATCTCGCGCTCGCAATCGCCTACCAGGCCATAGCAAAGGACATTACCGTCAAGAAGCAAACGGTCCTCGTTGACGGGGTGATTGGTTCCCGCTTGAGTTTTTGCTGCAGCGATAAACTTCGTCATCGCCAATCGCCTCCCATCGATCCGGGCATGAGCTCAAATGCGATATGCGCATCATCGCCCTCGCCCTGCGGCACGGCGCGTGCCACCATACCGGGGCGACCGCGCCACTTGGCGCGGTGTTCAAACAGAAAATCGGAAAGCCCGTTAAGGTAACCGCTCTCCACCAAGTTGCCAATGCCGCGGCCGCCCTTGGCTTTGACGGCGTCCGTCATGGCAATGGAGTGCAGCAGCTCGCGGGCGGCATCGGTCGCCTCAACCGTAATATCGGGCTGTGCCTTATGCACGTTGCGGTTGACGGCATCGATCTTGGAATTGAGGATCTGAAGTGCCACGGCGTCATCGATAAAGTTGAAGATCACCACGTTGTCGCCGATACGACCCAAGAACTCGGGCTTAAACTCGCGATCCATCTCGGTGCGCACGCGCTCGCAAATCTCGTCATAGGGCGTGTTGGGCGCGATGGTATTACGAACTTCGTTGCCCTGCGCATCGATCTCAATCTTGGAAAAGCCGATGTTGCTCGTAAAGAAGATGACCGTCTCAGAGAAGTACACGGTATTACCCTGGCCATCGGTCAGGCGGCCATCTTCGAGGATCTGCAGGAACTTGTCCATAATGCTCGGCGCAGCCTTCTCGATCTCATCGAAAAGAACCACCGAGAACGGATTGGCCTTGACCGCATTGGTAAGCTGACCGCCCTCGGCATAGCCCACGTATCCCGGAGGAGCGCCAAAGAGCTTTTGATCGGAGTTCTCGGCACCGTACTCGGACATATCAAAACGCAGCATGCTGCGCTCATCGCCAAAGAGGAGCTCCGTAATGGCCTTAACGATCTCAGTCTTACCGGTACCAGTGGGACCGCTCAAAAACAGGACGCCTTTGGGCTTGGAACCAGACGAATGGGTGGCACCCGAAAGGCCCATGACGGAGCGCTTGAGCACGGTGACGGCCTTCTCGACGGCCTCGTCCTGGCCCTTCACGCGGCGTTTGATCTTTGCCTCGGGATCCTCTTCGAGCTTCTCGAACATCTGCTGCCATTTGTTCTCGCGAAAACCGTACTTATATACATCGACGAGCTTGGGAAGGATGGCCTCGATGGAAGCCTCGGGGTTTTGCATATCGCGCTGATACATGCGCTGCAGGCCCTCGAGCTCCTTAACGCTCATGCCGTCGGTGGTATCGATAAAGCGACGCACCGCGCGGTCATCGGAATCGGACAGCGCCTCACCAAAGCCAAACTTACTCTGAATATAGGCTTCGCGCATGTCGCGGTCGGGATGCGGCAGCGTGATGGTGCGCAAGAAGGGGTTCTCCTCGATAAACCACACGGGCAGGTTGCGCACGTTATCCGTTACCAGAATGAGCGTGTTGACAGCCGTGCGGTTAATAAGGCGTGCTTTGCTGGCGCCAAGGTACAAGTTGAGGAAAAACTGCGTCTCGTCGGGCATAAGGCCGGTCGAAGATGCAAGCAGGCGCGACGCCATGTTGACGATCACACAAAGCGGCTTGGCCTCGGTGCCGCCATCGGGGTTGTCATTGTATTTAAGGCGCAACATAGAGCGGATAACCTCGCCGTATGATGGCAGGCTCGACTGCTCGGTGGCATATGCTTGGCGACCATCGGCAATGCAGGCGTTCGCCTCCATCATGCGGTCGTCGTTCTTGGAAGCCTCGTCATGAGCCAGCGACACCAGGCGCTTGCAATCGACGTTGCCCATGCTGCTCGAAAACAGCTGGATGGGGTCAAAATATGCCACGTTGTACTCAACTGAGCCATTGGCGTCTTCAAAAAGGCCGCGCACGACCTCGGCAAGCTCCGAGAACTGAAGGCTGCCGTCAACCACATCGGGATACTTGTCGTTCACGTTGCCCTCAAGGATAAAGAGGCTCTTCACTCCTTTAAAGTTGAGCATCTCGCGCTGCCAGGATTGACGCTCGAAATCAGTTGCCATGTGTTATACCTCCTTGGCAGAAAAATCATGGTGGTAACGGTCGGCAATACCAACGGTGATAACCGTGCCGTCCTGGACATAGTTTTGAAGCTGACGAGGCTGTTGAAGATACTGGTCGTAATCATCGTGTGGGCGGTCGCTCAGGTAGATTACGCGCTGGTTAGTCGAGCCGCGCAGCGCACAATCGGGCACGTTGAGCTCGTCTACGTACGGACCGTCAATCAGCACATCGATAAGAGACTTAAGCGTCTCCCACGTATCCGCACCGATCACCTGCGGCAACTCTTCGAGCGTAAATCCGGTGTAAACGAGAATGTCATCGTAAGCGCAGCGGATCGTTGCCAGTAGCTTCACGAGCTCTGATGCCTGCTCGAGCGGATCTCCACCCGAAACCGTCAGCCGATGTACGCCGTGCTCGCGCGCGGTATCGAGCAACATCTGCGCAAGCTCATCAACATCGACATCCTGCTCGGGCAGCTGGTTGCGCCATTGGGGCGAAATACATCCGGCACAACGCTTTGAACAACCAGCGGTCCAGACAACAATACGTTCTCCCGGACCCAGCGAGACGACGGGGGCAAGCACATGGCTAACGAACATCGGCGTAATCCTCGCCCGGATCGAGTGTACGGTACACGGCCGAGATACGTGCAAGCGAGCAACCGCATTCCTCACAGCCATCCCCAACCTTTGCACGCTCATCAGCAACGAGATGCAAACGACCGCACTCGGGGCACTCGACAAACCAGCCCTCGACACCCGCAGACTCACCAGCGGCAGAAACAACCGGTGCCGCAGCAGGCGCGGGCTGCGGCACAGACCAAGCCTGGGTCTGCACGGGTTGCGCTGCAGGCGGTTGCTCCACAGTAACCGTCAGACGCAATTGGGCAAATTCGCCAGACGCAGCCGGAATGAGCAGCGTATCGCCGGTATGAATCGGCTGGGCCACGCCGGGAACCAAGTTGAGGATCTGGCCGCCACGCATAAGAGCCGTTCCGTTATTGGACCCCTCATCGGCAACCATCCATGTGCCCCGCTCAAAACGAACGCTGGCATGCTGCCGGGACATGGCAAAGTTCGAAGCCATAGAAGGAAACGCGTTGCGTCCAAGCACGGCAGCGTCCGTGAGACGAAGCTGCTCACCCATTACTGGATCGGCAAGCGTAAGCGCGGGAGCCGCGGGAGTAGCTGCAGCATTCGCCATGGGTTGCGGCGCGGGCTGCGGCATTGGCTCAGGCGTCGGCCGTGGCGCAGGAACCGGAGCGGGTTGCGGAACGGGCATGGGGGTAGGCTGCGGCGTGGGAGCAGGAGCAGCCTGATGTGCCTGCTGGGGTGCGGGACGCTGAGGCCGCGAAGCACTGTCCATCGATGATGTTGCAGGGTAGACGGCGGGAGCCGGACGCTCAGCGACCGCGGCGGCAAAGCCGGACGCTGAGGCGACTGGCGCCTCGGGTGCCGAGACCGCGGGCGCAGGGGCCGAAGGCGCGGGGGCCGCACCAGCGGGACGCGGCGTCCCACAGTCCTCGCACATATCGCGGGCATCATCGTTCATAAGACCACAGATAGGGCATTCCCATGTCATGGTTTACCTCATTTCCCTCTGCTTGAGTTGACTTGCTTGACGGCGATTACGCAGACGACGTTCCGCATCTGCGGAAGGTGTGGGCGGCACGTAATCGTGCGGGTGAATCTCGACGGCGGTCTGAGGATCAGCGGGTCGAACAAAATGGCCGGGGGCGTCGGATGCGACAACAACGCCGCGTTCTTTAAGGTCTTCCTTAAACTGCAGGTAAAAACCGCAGAACTCAACTTGGTCCTGAACGACTTTGTCGACCGTCGCTTGATCTTGGGCCTTCATATCTTTGATGACGGTGGGATTAACCGGATCTTCCGAAAACTCGGATGGATCGGCCTCGACAACTCGCATCACAAGCTGCTGTTCGTGCGACCCTTTAAGGACGGCAACCGCCTTGCGCTTGTTCGTGTCGAAGATAAGGCGCCATGGCTTGCCAGACCCATCCATAACCGCATAACGGACAACGTCAGCCCCGTGTTCGGCCATAACCTCATTAACACAGCGCTCGATGTATTCGTCTTTAGCCGCCGAGGCAAGCGCAGCGTCTGCGGCATCCACGGCAGCGTACAAATCCTCAATCTCATGAGGCCGTCTGAGCACCGTCGGACGATGGTAGCGTTCATTAAGAAGGTCAACGCGCAGTCGGTATGCTTCATACTGCTCATGAAGCTCGTTCGACTCATGCTGGGCACTCTTCATCACATGCTCGAAGTCCTTGAGAATCTTCATGGCGGCAAGGCGTTGCTCCTCGCTCGAATCTGGACCAAGCGCGTTAAACGAGGCGCGGGCGGTCTCGAATTTTGCACCCAGGCGATTTCGCAGTGCTATGTCGAGCACCTCATCCTGCATAAGCGGGATGATGCGCGCCGTCCACTCCTCAAACGCGCGAGCTGCGTCCTCAAAGGAACCCGTCGAGGAGTTTGCGGCGGTATCCGCGATATGTAGGAGCGCTTTCTCAAGATCGATGGAACCGTCGCGAGCAATGTCGTAATCGATTGCCTTTAGCAATCCTTGGGCCCTGAGCTTTTCGGACGTCTGTGCGGCATCGATGCGGCTCTGGCTCATCTCGACCCTGCGCTGGGCATGGGCATCGAAGGTTAGCGTCGGGATCAAAGTGTGAAGCGTCGCCGCAAGCTGTGCCAATGCCGCCTCAGTTCGAATCCGCGTCACCGTGCCCCGACCCATGACGACCTCTTCGCCCACAAGCGGTCCTGTCACGTTTTTCCTCGAATATTCGTCAATCACGCTATCCAACGCGGCGCGTGTCGACTCATCCATATCGGGAAACTCAAGGAGCATCTGCGACTTGATGTCCAATAGCCCATGCCTATAGTCCTTAACGGCATTTTCTGCCTCGGCCTTCTCCGCCTCTATGCGCAACGCCGCTGCCCCGGCAACAATTGCAGCGGGGGCCAATGGCACTGCCAGCGGTGAAGTGGCTATTCCGGCAGCGACTACAAAATTATCTCCCACCGAGCCGCTCATTATCACGTTCCCTTCTTCATGGATAACGGGGCCATCCCGGTCATCAAGCGTTTTTACTGCCTCATTTCTACCGCCGCTCTGCGCGATTCTGTTGCGCAACATTGGCGAGCGGCAGATTTGTCGATGTTGCGCAACAGAAGGCGGCGGCTAGCGCATATCCTGCTAATGGAAGAAAGGATGAAAGCGCGCCATGACCGGTTCCTACGAAGAAGTTCGACTCGTCAAGTTTCATACGCCAGCGCTGCTCTCCGAGCGTGAGCAGGCCGCGGCACGGCGTCGCTTCTGCACGCTTCTCGTTCCGCCGCAAAAGGGCGGCTTTGGCGGCAACGCTTATGTCCGCCGCGTCCAGAGCGGCGATCGCGCTTTTGAGCTCGCGCTTAAGATGCCGCGCCCCGATGCCCAACCCGAGCAAGAACAGCTCAACCGAGAAACTTTGGAAGAGGAGTACCGTACGCTCTCCGTCGTATCCAACCTAAGGGGTTTCCCCGATGTCTACGGTTTTGGCTACACGGCAGACGGAACCCCGGCGCTGCTCATGGAATGGGTTGACGGCGTCTCGCTTCTTGATGCACGGCCAGCTCTGAGCGATGGCGCTGAAACCTGCCCCGGCGATATCGTCGCCGCGCTGGGTCTGAGCGTACTCAAGATCATCTTGTCCACGCAATCGCTCGACACGCCCTTTGTTCACCGCGACCTCTCCATGCGCAACATCATGCTGCGTCACGATCGCATCCCGCTCGAGGAGCAGGTCTCGAGTGGCTATTTTGACATCTGCCTGATCGATATGGGCAGTGCCAAGCTCGTTAAACCGGACTTTTCCTTTACCGTCGACGTCAACGCTTTTCGCGGTGCCACGCCGGCATACGCGGCACCCGAAATGCTGGAGCGGTTTAAGGCCGACCCCGGTGCGCGCGACAATCCCGCCGTCGACATCTATGCGCTGGGGAGCATCCTCTACGAGCTTTATTGCGGACACGCGCCCTTTGAGGCAGAGCTCAGGCGCTCCGGAGACCACGCGCGCCTCAAGCGCACCGTGCAGCCGCAACCCCTTGCGCCCGCAACTCCCCGCGAACAGGGCTTGGTCAACGCGATTATGGCTTGTTTGGCAGTCTCGCAAGACGCACGCCCTTCGGCAAACGAACTCGCGGCGCGCCTTGAGCCTTTCGCCCGTACGGGTGCCCCGCGAAAGCGCCGGCCCGTAGCGGATCGCGGCAGCGCTACCGTGCGGACGGACGTCACCGTCCCCACCCGCACGGTTGCACAGGCGCAGCCCGCGTCTCGGCCAGCCCCATCCACCGAGGCCGTCCGCAGCGCCGAGTCCATGCGTCGCGCGCGCCTTGCCGTCAAACGTCAACGCTCGATGGCACTCACGATGGTGATTGTTGCCCTGGTAGCAATCGTGGTCATACTCGTCCTCGCATCTGCCGGCATGCTTTAGCCGGCAGTAAAACCAAAGTCAGCAAATAGACCCATTTGCAAAAAGCGGTGGCGGGCGCAACTCTCAATAAAGCCGCGCCCGCCACCGCCGCCATGCATCGCGCGCTGACAATACGAGGTACTAGGAAATCAAAAGCTCAAAGGAATCCGTGATGCGCGTTCCCATATTAACGGCGCCGTCTCCCGATTCGACTGTGGTATTCAGGTAGTACTTGCCGTTCTTCTTTTTAGGAACACCCGAGACCGTAAGGTCGCAGTCCTCCTCCTCGACGGGAAGCGAGAACTCAAAGCCCTTATTCCTGACAAACGAACCGGTGACGTCCGTGTAGGTGCGATAGTCGTCACCATCGGATTGGGCGACGGTTTTTTCGGCGTTGTAGGTATCGTGGGCATGCAGCGTGGCCGAGATGTCTGCAACCACTTCGCCGGAATCGCTGATGCTCTTAAACACAATCACAAGGTCGTTTTTGCTCGCGCCGTAGCAAGTATGGCCCCAAGAGTTGCCCGTCTCCTTAAGTGCTCCGCGCCACGTGGTGTTGGCAAAGCTCGTGGGCTTATCGATGTTGAGCTTCGCTGTGCTACCGGAGGTCGTGGTGGTCGACGAGGTCGCATTGCCCGTCGTGGAAGAGCCCTCGGCATCGGAGCTGGCGTCCTCGCCGTTCTTGCTTGCGGTCTTGAGCTCCGCCTTAGCATCCTTAAGGTCGGACTTTGTCTGATCGAGCTCGTCTTGCGTTTTTGTGAGTTCGTCCTTGGAAGATTCAAGCTGCTTCTTGAGCTTTTGAATCTGCTCCGTATTTTGCGGATGAGCCAAACCATATGAGTAGCCCGCCCAGCCGGTTCCCGCGCACAAGGCGGCAACGACAATAACGCCGGCGGCGATGGCGGGCGCATACGACTTGCCCAGGCGCTTGCGTGCCAGCTTGTACTCGGCCTTGGCCGTCTTGAGGCTCTCGCGGTCCTGCTCGAGCTGCTCTTCCTCACTGAGCGGCGTAGAACCAAAATCGGCATGGCAGGCAGGCTCAGTTTCCACGTCCTCGATCGTAGTGCCAAAGTCTGACAAGGGATCGACTACACGCGTGGCGTCCGAATCGGATTCGGGCACAGCGGGCTCAGACGCGCCGGGTGCCGCCACCGGCTGCTCGTCTGCTTTCGAGGCAGCATCCGCCTTAGGCAACTCCACCGTTGCCGCCGTAGCGGCCTCGCCGTCGCGCCAAGAAAAGGCAGGGCTCTGTGACACGGTCTGGGGCGTAGTATAGGGATCTTCGGAAACGGGCGCAGTCGACGAGGGCACGGCAAGAGGCGATCCACACTCAGAGCAAAAACTAGCGTCATCGGGCAATAATGCACCGCAATAAGGGCATTCCATAGGGCACAACCTCTCAAAATGTGTCGCTTGCAGCCATCCTGCAACTTGGCGTATCTGCCCTATAATGTCTCAATAGTTATGCAAAGCGTTGCGCAACATTTTTCGAGTCGGTACGCTTTGAGCGTAGCCATTTCCTATCATGTTTGCAGTACGTCATTAAAGTTATCTGGGGAGGCAGCCATGGCGGCGGAAACACCGTGCTCGGTCCTCTACAACGACATCCGATCGTTCGGCGGTCTCAAGCATCTCGAGATTGCGCGAATGCTCATTAACGGCAATTCGTATGCAGGCAGTACCCTGCTCGACAAATGCTCTACCAACCGCTCGTACCTCACTCGCTACATCGTCCACCGCGAGCCCGATCAGTGTGCGCCAGGTATCTACAATGACCTTACCGTCTCCACGCTTAACCTTGCCGCCGCCATTAGTAACAAGCTCGGCGGAGGCGACCGCGCCTATCAGGAAATATCCGAGCATTACAGCGGCCCGGCGGCCCAAGGCATGATGTCGGTTCTCGCCGATTATGACCTCGACGACCGCCTCTACGCCAATGCCTTGGGGCGTATCAACAGCTCCGATGACCACGGCCCCCGCGAAAAAAGCACGCTCTTCTTGATGCTCTTTGTGGCAACGGGCGCACTTGCCGACCCCGTTCAAGGCGTGGCCACCGTCGAGCGCTTTTGCGACAGCAAGACGGGCGGGCACTTTGGCACCACCGAAACTACCGTCGGACGTGGCTTTATGGGCAGCCTGGAGCAGCCGCGCACCGTTGCCCCCAACCTCGGTCTGCTCAGGACACATGCCGACAACTGCGTCGACATGCAAATCCATCCCCTCACACGCGATCCGCGCGGCACCGTGATTGGTTCTTTGCCCAAAACCTCGCCCAGCATCACCGATGTGGGCGCCGACGCATCGCGCGAGCATCTTCGCATTTGGCTTGAGGGTGAGCGCTGGTACGCCCAGGGCCTTGGATCGACCAACGGCACGGTGCTCGAATCGGGTGCAGGCGACGGCGATACCGTAATCGAGCCGCCCCGTGACCAACGAGAGCCCGGCAAAGTCTATCCCCCCGTGGAAATCGCTAACAGTGACAGACTTCATTTGGGTCTCTATACAACGTTTCTCGTTATTGTGGACTAGCGCGTAGAGACGTGGGAAACAGGTGTCACTCGTCTTATATCATTTACGTTGCGCACTGCACTATAAATAGCAATACGAGTCAGCTTATCGGCGAACACGTCTATCATGGGCTTTAATCGATAATCGCGTTCTCGGCGTGAGCACGCGGCCCCACCAAATGAAGGAACGTCTTGGATACCACCAACACCGCCCCTGGCGACAAACTCATCCGTCTCGACACGTTCGACACCGCCGTGGCAGTCGACCCCAGCGCCGAGGATGATGCCAAGCGACGGTTTATGACGCTTATTCTTCAGACGGCATACCGCGACGGCGGCAATATCGGGCACGTGCTGCGCGCGACCAACACGAGCGGCGAGGTCTTTGCCGTCAAGCTGCTCAAGGACAACGCCATCCTTTCCGGCCAAGCCCCCGATCGCTCCGCCGAGCAAGCGGCTGCGCACCTGGCCAACACCGCTGCGCTGTTCGAGGAGTACCGTCATCTGTGCACCGTCTCGCACCTGCGCGGATTTCCGCGCGTCTATGGCTATGGATCGTGCGAGGACGACCCGCTCATCCTCATGGAGTGGGTCGAGGGCACCTCGCTCAAGCAGGCGCTGCCCTTGCTTCCGCACGATGTCTCGGGCGGGCTAACCACCCAGATGGTGGCCGCCGTTGGAAACGCCGTGCTTCGCGCACTCCTGATGACCCAGGGACTCGTAAATCCGGTCGTCCATCGCGACCTGTCGCCCGCCAACATTATGTTCCGTACCACCAGTCGAACGCTCGAGCAGCAGATCGTCGATTGCTCCTTTGACCCCTGCCTCATCGACATGGGCTCCGCGACCATGGCCCTCGGCGATGACACGATCACCCGGCGCGCCGACATCTGGCGCTTTGCCACGCCCGCATACGCCGCGCCCGAGATGCTCACGCAGGATATCGAAGGCATCGCGGCCCTTCGCCGCTCGCCCGCAATCGACGTCTACGCGCTTTCGAGCATTCTGTACCAGCTCTACAGCGGTCGCAAACCGTTCGATGTTGAGTCGACGGGTGCCGCGGCAACCGGCTCGTTCTACCTCATAAAGACCAAGACCAAGCCGGCACCGCTCGAGCCGCGATGCAATGACGACGAAGCGCTCGTCCAGATCATCATGAAAGGCATTTCAGTCGAGCAGTGCGATCGTCCCACCGAGCAGCAGATGCTCGAGGTGCTCTCGGCATACCTCACCGATGCCGAATCCGAGGGCCGCGAAGGCGCAGGAGACGAGGCCGCGATTGACATCGATTCTGGCACGCACCTTAAGGTCGACGTCGCCGGCGAGCGCGCGCGAGAAATCCTGGAGCAGGCCCGGCACGACGCCATGACCCGCCGCCGCTTTATTATCGGTGGCGTTGTCGCGGCCGTTGCGGGGCTCGGCGTTATCGGGGCGGCAACCCATGGCTTTGGCATCCCCGACTACCTGGACGGCATCCGCGGTTCACTTGACGACTACACCTGGGATCAGCTGCAGGAGATTTCGCTCAAGATTAAGGCCGCCGAGACCCGTAGCGAGGCACGCGAGATTGCCAAGCGCTACCATCTGCTCGATGACAACGGGCATATCCCCTATCCGTGTACCAAGCGCGTGAGGCTCACCAACGGGCTGCACATCGGCGCGCAGCTTGTGGGCATCCGTCACGACGAGCTTCTAGACGGTACGGGCAAGGCCGGACTGACGTTTATGTTCGATGCCGGCATTGCCGAGCGCGATGCCGCGGCCCAACCGTTGAGCGCCGGCTGGGCAGATTGCGAGCTGCGGGAATGGCTCGACGGCGACGGCCTTAAGCTGCTGCCCAATGAGCTGCGCGCACTCATTAAATCTGTCAAAAAGATCTCGAATAACGTTGGCGCCGCCAGAAGCGTATCGTGTCTGAGCGAGTTGCCCGCAACCCTTTGGCTGCCCGCCATGGTCGAGCTGTGCGGAGTGCAACCGCCCGAGTCATTTGTCGAGGACTTTCACTACCTGGCCGACATCTATAACGGCGAGGGCAAGGAGTATCAGCTCTTCCGCGAGCTCAAGGTAAGTCCGTATACCACGAACGAGACGTTGGTTCGCCAGTGGAAGGGCAAGGACACCTGTTGGTGGGAACGAACGGCGAGTCCCGACACATCGGAGAGCGAAGGCATACTCTATATGAACCGCGTGGGACGCGACGGCGACGTCTTTACGTACGCAACGCCTGCGGAAAAGCCAAACAAGCGAACCTGCGTGATTCCTGGATTCTGCATCTAAGCAGTGGGCGTCTTGCCGTGACGGGACCCCACCCCGGCAATTGTCTTGATCTGTAACAGTTAGAACCCAAAAACCGGTCTAGATGTTACAGATCGAGACAAACCCCAGCCCCGCGAGACAACATCTCAATCTGTAACAGTAAGGGGTTAAAAACCTCTCTAGATGTTACAGATCAAGACATTTGAGTTGACCGCGAACGGTCTGTCTCGATCAGTAACAGTTAGAGGTCATATTTGCTGCTAGATGTTACAGAACGAGACATTAGCTTGCCGAGAACTTCGCCTCATAATATATGACTCAAGTGTGTCGATATTTCCTTGCCAATGTTGCGCAACAGAAGCCCTTTCGGCAGTCGTAACGTACGAATTGTCATAGGTACCCCTTCAACGATTGGGAGAAGAAATGGCAAAGTACGCACCTAAACACTTGGAAGTCTCAGACGGCGCCGAGCCTCGCCCCACATTCTCGGGCCACAAGGCAACACGACTCGCCGTCACCGCGGCAACCACCATCGCTATGACCGGCTCGTCGCTGCTCGCGCCGTTCTCGGCATTTGCCAACGATGTGAGCGATACCACGGCACAGGACGCGATCATGTCCCCGCTTGCTGTCCACGCCGGCGAGGCGGCAGGCTCCGCAGTAAAGGCAGACGCCCAGAAGATTGCCGACTTGCAGGCTGCTATCGACGCCGCAAAGGCTGCCGAGGCAGACGCCAAATCCGACTACGACACGGTGGCTGCTCCCTATACCGAAAAGCAGGCGGCCCGCGACAACGCACAAAGCACCTATGACGCCTCCGTCTCCGATAATTCGCAGGCAGAGGCCGCCGCGCGTGCCGAATATGCTCGCCAGCTCGATGAAAGCGTCAAGGCGGCCGACAGCGCCAGTGCCACGCTGAAGGATGCCCGAGGAAAGCTCGATGCAGCCAAGACCGACGCCGAGGACAAGTCGAAGGTCCTTGATGCCGCAAAGCAAGCGGCAGCCGACGCGCAGGCCAAGCTCGAGGCAGCACAGAAGGCAGCCGCCAACGCAACGCCGGAGGAAATCAAGGTCGCCGAGCAGGCAGCCGCAGATGCGCAGGCCGCTCTGGACCAAGCAAAGGCTGCGAAGGCCACTGCCGATTCCGCGCTCACCGATGCCCAGCAGGCTCAGAGCGCCGCGCAGAGCGCTTACGACGAGGCGGCAGGCACGCTGGCTTCCGCCCAGCAGGCAAAGACCGTCGCAGATGGCAAGGCGGCTGAGGCACAGGCGGCATACGACAGCGCACAAGCCGATTTGGCGGCCGCAAAGGCAGGCGCCGAGGGCCCGGAGTATGACGCCGCCCAGGCAAAGGTCGATGCTGCCCAAAGCGCACTCGACCAGGCGAAAAAGCAGCAAGCGACTGCCGAAGCAGGCCTTTCTCAGGCAAATAGCGACGTTGAATCCAAGCAGGACGCCCTCACCGGCGCCGAAAGCGAGCTCGAAGCCAAGAAGCAGACAGTCGCAGCAGCCGAAAATGGTGTAACGGCAGCCCAGACGAAAGCCGATGCGGCGCAATCGGAGTTGACCTCGGCAAAGCAGGCACATGCTGCCGAACTGGAGAAGGCAAAGGTCGCTCAGAAACAAGTCGACCAGGCAAAAGCCGAGAAGGAGCAGGCAGACAAGGCGCTCGAAACTGCCAAGGCAAACCAGGCGGCCGCCGATCAAGCCGTTGTCGATGCACAGAAAGCATACGATACGTGCAAGGCAGCAACCGATAAGGCAACGACAGCGGAGGCGCAGAGCGTCATCGGCTTCTACCAGTTCATCGGTGCCAACGACGCTGCAAACATCATCTATAGGCAGAGCGATAAAAACCCGACGACCATTGGCGATAAAAAAGACGGCACGTCACTCGACAACGCCAAGCTATCGTTTAACAAGCTGCGCGAGATTAACGAATACCGTGCAAGCGTTGGATTGAGTGAGCTTAGGGTGACGGCCGAGCAAATGGCAATCGCTCAATCCGACTCCAATTACTCTGACAAAACGCTAGGTCACTCAGATTACGCCAATTGTGAAAATGCCGCTTGGAACTTCAGTACTAAAGAAAACATCGCGCACCAATGGGTCGATGCTGAAAAGGAGATATTTGACGAGGCTGCAGCGAAAGCCGGCCTTGGCAACGTTGCCCCCAAAGATGCTTGGGATACTTTCCGGAGCCACAAAACCGAATTCGAAAAGCGCGGGGCAGACTTTGGCACCGTCGGCCATTATTTGAATATCGTACAACCTAACGCCAAAACCATGGGATACGGCATCAACTCGCGCGGAACCCTTTGGCCGTATGTGTTCGTCTTGGAGATCGACAACAATTACGGTTCGTGCGAGAAAGAATACTCGATCGATGAACTCGAGAATCTCTTTGATCAGTATCAGCTGAGCCTCTCCAAAGCCAGCGAAAAGCTCGCCGCCGCAAAGACGGACCTTGAGCAAAAGCGCAGCACAGCGGCATCGAAAGCCGATGCCGTAAAGGCAGCTGAAACCCTCGTCGCTCAAAAGCAAGAAGGCATTGTTGCCGCGAATAGCGACCTTGCCGCCAAGAACGACAGCGTAGCAAGTGCCGCCGCCGCTGTTGCCCTAGCAAAGCAGAATCTCGCCAAGGCAAACGGAAAAGTTGCCGAAGCCGAAGACCAGGTCAAAGCCGCCCAAAGCAACGTGGCGACCGCAGAGCAGGTCGTCAACCAGAAGCGCGCCGAGCTTAAGGCATCGAAAGAGCAAGCCGCTCAGAGTCAGAAGAAGGTTGATGACGCCAAGGCAGAGACTCTCGTAAAACAGCAGACTCTGCAAGATGCAAAGAAGGAACTTGCCAAGTATTCAGCCGATGTTGCTGCGGCTCAGGAGAAAGCCGACGAGGCCCATCAGGCGCTTGATGAAGCCACGGCAGCCCAGACGTCTGCCCGGAGCGCTCTCAAAAAGGCGAAGCTCGACGAGACCGCCAAGAAGCAGGCCCTCGACACCGCGAAGGACAACGCCGAGGCCAAGGCGGCGAACGCGGTGCACGCCGCGAGCAATCTGACCACGGCGAAAAACGACTTTGCTTCAAAGAAGGCCCGTGCCGACGCCCTGAGCAATGCAGCCGATAATCTTGCCACCGCCGAGGCGGCCAAGCAGGACGCCGACGCAGCAGTTACCGAGGCCGGAGTCGCCCTTGGTGCGGCAAATGATGCCATCGCGAACGCCGAGCAGGCGGTCGAGAATTCTCAGGCCGCTTCGGATGCCGCTGTCGCTACCCTCGGAAAGCTCAAGTCCATCAACGTCGAAAACGGCATTGCTACTGGCTCTGACGCAAACGCGAACGATACGCTCAATGCCCTCTTTGCCAAGTGCGTCGCCGCCAAGCAGGCAGAACATAACGCAAAGGCCGCACTTGATGCCGCTCAGGCAGACCTTGATGCTGCGACGCCCGCCTACACCGCAGCGCTCAATGCCTACAACGAGGCGAAGGCAAAACGCGTAGCCGCCGAGCAAGCCCTGAAGGACGAGATCGCCCGCCAGGAGCAAGAGGCCGCGAAGGCCGAGCAGGCCAAGGTCACGCAGGCTGCCGCTAAGCCGGTTACTGGAAAGCCATCTGCCGGCAACGCCAAGACGGCCGCCAACTCGGCGCTTCCCACCACAGGCGACAATGCTGCGCTCGCCGGTGAGACGTTTATCATCGGAGGTGTCGTGCTCGTAGCCGCCGGCGTCTTTCTGACTGACAAGAAGCGTCGTCAGGAGTAAGGATTTCGGGAGGACGGCTTCTCCTCCCTTCCACCGCTTCGCAAACCCTGCCCTGCATGCGCCGGGGCGCCCATCACGCGGGCGCCCCGGCGTTTTACGTTGTATGCCCTGGGCATCTGCTTCGAGATTGTCTCGATCTGTAACAACTAAGACCCAAACATCGATCTTACTGTTACAGATCGAGACGTTCGGGTTACCCTCGAATGGTTTGTCTTGATCTGTAACATCTACTCGGTAAAACGAGGTCTAGTTGTTACAGATCGAGACGTTAGCTTTCGGCCGATTTCTATGTCTTGATCTGTAACAGTTAGAGGTCATATTTCCCTGCTAGATGTTACAGATTGAGACATTGAGTTTCCTGCCAACTGTTTACCTTGATCCGTAACAGCTATGGTTCAAAAACCGATCCAGATGTTACAGATTGAGATGATTGATTGGGACGGTCCATCGGTAAACCAACTACCCTCATCTGTAGCGAGATGTCATACATTTATTCTGTACTGGACACCCCCAGGGGGTATGGGTGTATAGTATCGGCAGGTTAACAATTCCAACACCGAACCACAGAAAGGAGAAGCCATGGCTCAAGATAAGTTCGACGTGGGCGGCATGACATGCGCCGCTTGCCAGGCGCACGTGGACCGCGCCGTGAGCAAGCTCGACGGCGTCCAAAGCGTCGCGGTCAATCTGCTCGCCGGTTCCATGATGGTCGACTATGACCCCGCGCAGGTCTCCCCCGACGATATCTGCACCGCCGTCGACCGCGCGGGCTATTCGGCCTTGCCCGTCAGCACGGGCACCGACACCGCCGGCTCAAGCGGCAACGCGCAAGCCAGGTCCGGTGCCACCCATATGGAGTCGCCTACCAAAAAGCTGGAGGCCACCGCCTCCGCCATGCGCACCCGACTCATCGTCTCGATTGTCTTTCTCATTCCGCTGTTCTACATAGGCATGGGGCACATGCTCGGCTGGCCGCTGCCCGACATCTTCACCGACCACACCCACAGCATGACGCTCGCCCTCACCGAGCTCGTCTTGCTCATCCCCATCGTCTACGTCAACGACGCGTACTTTATCAACGGCTTCAAATCACTCGTGCACGGCGCGCCCACCATGGACGCCCTCATCGCCGTCGGCGCCACCGCGTCAATCGCCTGGTCGCTCTACGCTATGTTCATCATGGCCGATCAGCTAGCCGCAGGTCAGGTGCACGAGGCCATGATGACGAGCATGGAAAACCTGTATTTTGAGAGCGCGGGCACGATTCTGTCGCTCGTCACCGTGGGCAAATACCTCGAGACGCGCAGCAAGTCCAAGACCGGCGGCGCTATCGAGGCGCTCATCGACCTAGCGCCCAAGACCGCGACCATCGTGGCCGACGACGGCACCGAGACCGCTGTGGACGTCGACGCCATTCTACCCGGCCAGGTCCTGCGTGTGCGCCCCGGCGAGTCCATCCCTGTCGACGGCGTGGTACTCGAGGGCAGCTCGGCCGTGGACGAGAGTGCGCTCACCGGCGAGTCCATCCCCGTGGAAAAGACCGCCGGCGACACCGTCAACGCCGCCACGGTCAACCGCACCGGATCGTTTACCTTCCGTGCCACGCGCGTGGGCGCCGACACGTCGCTCGCCAAGATCATCCAACTCGTCGAGGACGCCAACGCCACCAAGGCGCCTATCGCCCGCCTGGCCGACAAGGTCGCCGGCGTATTTGTGCCCGTGGTGTTTGTGACCTCGGCCGTGACCTTTGCGGTGTGGATGGCACTGACCGGCAGCGTGAATGAGGCGCTCACCTCCGCCGTGGCCGTGTTGGTGATCAGCTGCCCGTGCGCGCTGGGCCTGGCCACGCCCGTCGCCATTATGGTTGGCACCGGCAAGGGCGCCGAGATGGGCATTCTGTTTAAGAGCGCCGAGGCGCTGGAGAATCTGCGCAACGTGGGCACCGTGGTGCTCGACAAAACAGGCACGGTCACCCGCGGCAAGCCTGCCGTGACCGATATCGTGGTGGCCACGCGCACTGACGGCTCGCCCGCCATGAGCGAAAAGGCGCTGCTCAAGCTTGCCGCCGCACTAGAGCGCCAGAGTGAGCACCCACTGGCCGAGGCGATTATGGCCGAGTGCGAGACGCGCGGAATCGTCGCGCGCATGGTCGAGGACTTTGTCGCCGTGCCCGGTCGTGGCGTTACGGCACGCGAGGGGCAGAATATCATCGCGGCCGGCAATATGCGCCTGATGAACGAGCTGGGCGCGGAGGTGCCCGCCGGTCTTGCCGAGCAATTTGCCACCGAGGGCAAAACGCCGCTGTTCTTTGCCAAGAACGGCGAGCTCGTTGGTACCATCGCCGTGGCTGACGAGGTCAAAGACACGAGTGCCGAGGCCATCGCCGCGCTCCGCAAGCTCGGCGTCGACGTGCGCATGCTCACCGGCGACAACCGCGTGACGGCCGAGGCCATCGCCCGCCGCGTGGGGCTGAGCAGCGAACAGGTCATCGCCGACGTCCTCCCCGCCGACAAGGAACGCCACGTGCGCGAACTACAGGATGCGGGCGGCAAGGTCGCCATGGTGGGCGACGGCATCAACGACTCCCCCGCCCTGGCGCGCGCCGATGCGGGCCTTGCCATCGGCACCGGCGCCGATATCGCCAAGGAGGGTGCCGACGTGGTACTCATGCGCAGCGACCTCATGGACGTCGCCCGAGCCATCGAGCTTTCACGCGCCACGATCCGCAACATCAAACAGGACCTGTTCTGGGCACTGTTTTACAACGGCATCGGCATTCCGCTCGCCGCGGGCGTGTTCTTCCCGCTCACCGGATGGCAACTCTCGCCGATGTTCGGCGCCGCGGCAATGAGCCTGTCGAGCGTGTGCGTCGTGTCCAATGCGCTGCGCCTGCGAACCTTTAAGCCCAAGACGGCGCGCTGAAGCACCCGACCTTGCCCCTCAAACCGTCGCTCGCGTACCCAAGTACGCTTCGCTCCTCTTTCGGGGCAATCTCGGGCACCTCAGCGCACCTTTAAGATGACGCTATTCACGACTAAACTGTCAGATAATCTCAATCGATAAGGAGTACACCCATGCGTTACACAATCAAGACTTCCGGCCTTATGTGCGGCCACTGCGACGCCACTGTCGAGACGGCGCTGCTCAACGTGGCAGGCGTGACCGATGCCGACGCCGATCACGAGACCCAGACCGTCCAGGTAGAGTGCGCCGACACCGTGACCGCCGAGCAGCTCGCCGCCGCCGTCGAGGGCGCGGGCGAGAAGTTCCACGCCCTGTCCGTGACCGCCGCGTAGCAGACGCCGCCTACTCAATCCTCAGAAGTTGCGGTGAAATAGTTCCTGTTTTAGCGCTTCAAGCCTGCAAACAAGAACTATTTCACCGCAACTGACGGGGGCATCCGGAAGATCGACCAGAAACGAGGACCCGCCATGATGGCAGACCATAAATCGGTGACCCGCATGCTCAAGACGGCACGCGGCCAGATAGACGGCATTCTGCGGATGGTCGACGAGGACCGTTACTGCGTCGACATCTCCACGCAGCTCATGGCCACGCAGGCGCTTATCGCCCGCATCAACGCCGATGTGTTGAAGGCACACATCGAGGGCTGCGTCGCCTCGGCCATCGAATCGGGCGACGAGGAGCTCAAAGCCGCCAAGCTCGCCGAGATAGAGCGCGTCGTCGACAAGCTCGCCAAGTAATTGGTGCAAGGGGGACAAGTACGTTTGCACCACCTTGGTGCAGATTAACCTGTCCCCAATGCACCAAAAGGGGTATAAAAGCGTGCAGCACAGCGAAATGAAAGGCAGTTCTGCATGAATGACTTTATGAAGGGTCGCAACGGCGCCGACGAGCTCACCATCGTGATGGGCTTTGCTGGAATCGTCATCGCGATGATCGGATCGATGGCCCGTATTCAGTGGCTCAGCTGGATCGCCATCGCCGTAATCGTACTCGGCGTGCTGCGTGGCCTGTCCAAAAACATCGACGCCCGCCGCAAGGAGAACGATGCCTTTGTCACGGCGACCGCAAACGTCCCCGGCCTAGGCAAGTTCGTCGCCAGCTTGGGCGGCGGGGCTGCGGCCGCAAACGCTTCGCGTGCCGCTGGTACCAGCAAGGAGGACTTTGAGCGCGCCAAGCGAACGGCCAAGAAGATGTGGAAGGGTCGCAAGACCACGGCCTACCTCAAGTGCCCCAACTGCGGCCAGATGCTGTCCGTCCCCAAGGGCAAGGGCAAGATCCGCGTCACCTGCCCCAAGTGCCACGCCAAGATGGAGACGCGCTCCTAGCCGCTACACCATAGGACAAAATAAAAGCCGAGGCCTCGTGTTGAGACCTCGGCTTTTTGCATGCGGCAGCGGAGCTATCCCTTTGTCCCGTCTATGCCACGCCGTCGCGAGTGAGCTCCTCTGCCAGGGCTTCTGCCGGCATGGCCATAATCGCGTCGAGCTCGGTGTCAACCTCGGGGATGCACTTGACCTTTAGCTTGCGCACCAGGTCACCGCGACACATCACATGCATCGGTTCACGCAACACCACCAGGTCGTCCAGAGGGTTCTCGCGCGTCACCAAAATGTCGGCCGCCTTGCCGCACTCGATCGTACCGGTCTCGTCACCCAGGCCCAGTAGCTCGGCATTGACCTGCGTGGCTGTATGCAGTGCGAAGGCATTGCTCACGCCCACGTACTTGGCAAAATAGGCCACCTCGCGCCACATGTCGTACTGCGTCACGAACGGGCAGCTCGAATCCGTGCCCAGGCCCACCTTAACGCCAGCTTCCAGTGCGGCACGGGCACTCTCGATGATGCCCGAGCACACGATGTCGCCGTTCTTCTTTTGCGTATCGGTCGAATGGGTCTTTTCCGGGTCGAGCAACACAAACGGCAGCGCTGGGCTGATCGTACAGGTAACGCTGGGCGCACGCCCCTCAAGCTGCGTACCCGCGGCGCCGCGGTACAGCTCCAGGATCTCGGGGGTCATCGGAGCGCCGTGCTCGATCGTATCGACGCCGGCCTGAAGCGCGGCCTTCACACCTTCGGTACTCTCGACATGGGCCATGACCGGAAGGCCGACCTCGTGCGCCGCCTTGCACGCCGCCGCGGCAACCTCCACCGGCATACGCAGCACGCCCGGCTCGCCTACTTCGGTCGCATCGAACACGCCGCCCGTCACGAATAGCTTAATGACGTCGGCACCACGCGCGTACAAGTCGCGCACCTGTTCGGCCGCCTCGGAGGGACTGTTGGCCACCTGGGCGAACAAGCCCGCGCCATGGCCGCCCGGCACCGTGACGCCCGTTCCCGGCGCCACCAGACGCGGACCCTGATACTTGCCGGCGTCGATGGCGTTGCGCACGGCGATGTCGGCAAACAGCGGGTCGCCCGCACCGCGCACCGTAGTCACGCCACTTGCCAGCTGCTGCTGAGCGCTGCCTTTGAGGATGTGGCGGACTATGGCCCGGCCCACGGGATTGTCGAGCTTCTTCATGAGTGCGCCCGCATCGCCCGCCGAGACCGGTTTGCCCGAACCGCACAGATGCACGTGCATATTGATGAGACCCGGCATGAGATACGCACCCGCCAGGTCGATGACCTCGGCACCTACAGGCGCCTGCGCCACAGCGCTCGGACCAATCCAGGTGATGACACCGCGCTCAACGGCCACGGCTATATCGGGCTGTGGCTCCATATGCTCCGAGCCATTCAGAACGGTCGCATTGATAAACAACGTGGGACGATCGGCAGTCGCCATATCGAGCTCCTCCCTCACGATTAACTTGAACATTTGTCCATTATCGCCCAGCGCGGCAGAGTTGCTGCGGACATATCGGTTAACGGAGAAAGGAGGAGATGCGAAGAACGGAATGCATTGCAGTCCCACCCCAGCGACATCCGGGAAATGTCTCGATCTGTAACAGGTAGACCGTCTTTAACCTTCCAAATGTTACAGATCGAGATTTTTCGGCACTGCGTCCAACCTTTGTCTCAATCTGTAACAGTTGGGTCGAATTTTGGCCGTTAGATGTTACAGATTGAGATCTTTTAGCGGCAGCCAACCTTCCGTCTTGATCTGTAACAGTTACAAGGCCAAACGGCCCCTTGTTGTTACAGATCGAGACAAACTCGGCAGGAACAACCACATCCGCGTCAGTTGCACCCCTCAGCGCCCATACCACTGCCGCCTCCATTCCTCCGCCAGATCGGCCCGTCGCGGAATACCCGCCAGCCTCATCTTCTCAACCAGCTTCCCCGGATTCTTGAGCTCATCAAACGTAAACCGAAGCACCTTGTGTCCGAGCATTGTCAGATGGGACTCCCGCTGACGTTCTGCCACGAATGGGTCGACCGACTCCCGACCCTCGTCGTTCTGCAAGGCATACTTCCCCTTTCCGTCCAGCTCGCCAATCACGCACGTTCCGTCCTCGAGCCTCCAAAAATAATCAACACGAAACACTTGGCTCGAATCGAGCGGATCACGAAACTCCACCTGCAACTCTGGCACCGGAAAACCGTATGCAATAAAGAACGCCCGAAAACGAGACTCGCCGCCGTTTTCGGACAGCCCGTCCGCATACGACGCGATCACTTGCGCTCTGCGATACCCGCGCCTGCCTTCACAATCCATACGAAGCCGCTCACAAAAGTCATCGCGCGATACGCCCTTTGCTCGCAACGCAGAATCGGTAATCGCCAAGCCATACGAAAACGGCGCGCGCAGCAGGCAATCCTCTACCGTGCGCCAAAACGGCGTCACCCGCACGCCGTCGACTTGCTCAAGCGCACACGCCGCCCGCGGACGCAACAGCCGGCATCCTGCACTCAGCGGCACCGAGCAACCTGTCTTAACAAGATATCGTGGCCCGAGCAAATCATTCGGCACCTCCAGACCCCGCAAAAGTGCCGCGTCATAACCCCAAAACGCCCAATCGGAATGAAACTCCGCAAGCCCTTTGATGGTACGCAGTGCTCGCTCCGCCGGCGTCAACGCATCCCAATCATGTTGAAAACAGAACAAATACGGCTCGGGCTCCGCAATATCATCGGTTCCCACATGACGCCGCAGCCACATGAGCTCGGCATTGTCGTGTGTCACAAGCAGCACGCCTTGTTCAGCCGCCTCCGTGAGCCTGGCGAGCATCCTATTCCGCGCCAAGGTGTTACGTGTTGCATACTTGTGTTTAAGAACGGTATTAGACACTTCCATCACCACCACATCGGAGAAATGGACCATTGTCACCGTTGCCTCTGTCGGCAAACGTCTCGATCTGTAACAGGAAGACAGTCTTTAAGCCTCTAGTTGTTACAGAACGAGATTTTCAGTCGTGCGCCCAACCTTTGTCTCAATCTGTAACAGTTAGACCGTTTTTTGGCCCCTTCCCGTTACAGATCGAGATCTTTCGGCAGGCGCCAACCTTCCGTCTCGATCTGTAACAGTTAGAAGGCCAAACGGCCCCTTGTTGTTACAGATCGAGACATTCAGCCGAGTCTGCACTTGTTCATCTCGATCTGTAACAGTTACGGCCCCAAACGGCCTCTAAACGTTACAGACCGAGACAAATAGACAGGCGGCGCTGCGACAGCCCACTCACGACTCCCATTCCTGCTCGTAAATATTGAGCGACTTTACGTAGCGCCCCTGGGCGCCCATGATGTCGCGGACCAGGCGCAAAAAGAAGCTGATGCACGAGGTATCGAAACCGTCCTCTAGGTCCTCGGGATGCACCGCGCCCGGCCCGTCGACCGCCGTGTCGCTCAGGCGCGCGATGTCATACAGGTAGAGTTGCCCCGCCGTCAGCCAGACATCGTCGACGCACGCGAGTCGCACCGCAATCGCGCCGTCGTTCCAGTGCTCCTTTTGCACGATATGTGGGTCGTAGACGTCAAAGCGACGGTCGGTGCGCGTGTCCTTCAGCACGACCATGCCAGTCGCGGGATCCTTGTCCAAAATGCCAAAGCGCGAGAAATACTGCGTGTCGCGCACCTGCTTAAGTCGCCCGAGCGAAACAGGAGAAATTGACGCTGGCGGCTCGTCCACATACAGCTCCAACAGCGTCTTGCCGTGGTAATAGGGACGCTCAAACAACAGCCAATCGGTAAACGCCATGTTGTAGGCCATGATTTCGTTTTGAGAAGGTTCCTCGCAATAGCTGAGCCACGGATCGACGATAATCTCGAACTGCTCGCGCGCCGGCTCCAGGAATTGAAACTTCCGCAGCATCCAGAAGTGAGCCATGTCGGCAATATCGTTGCCGACGGCTTCGGCCAGCTGTGCTCGGTCAAAAACATGGTCAGTCATGGCATCCTCCTCAAACTGATGGACCTCAATTTGAGCTTACGAGGAGGGCGAGCAGCCACTGTCAGCGCGGGCAAAATAGGCCTTCGACTGCAAACCAGATGCTAACCAAACACTTGACGGGACACTTGACCGAATGAGCGCACCGCAAAGAAACCGCAGGTAGACATAGACAGCCAACCCGCCCTTTTGAGCCAGATGCCCGCAGCCACCACAGAAACAACAGGTGACCACAGCCCAAGAAGTCGACAAATGAACACCCATACGTCGACAAACGAACAGGCGCCCCGTGAAGAGTGTCCCCAACGACTAGACAAAAAAGAACGTCCCCAATGACTAGGGGTGCAGTTCAGTCGTTGGGGACGTTCTTAGACTAGTCGTTGGGGACGTTCTTGAATGACTACCTTACAGCTCCAGCGCCTCGGCGACTTCGGCTGCGCAGGCCAGGGCATCGGCCATGGCGTTCACAACGAGCGAACTGCCGTTGCGGGCATCACCCGCCACATACACCGGCGCGGCATCCGCGGCGACACCCTCCGTGCGAGCCGCGAGGTGCGAGCCCTCGGCAGCCATCACCGGCAGCGGACGACCAGCGGTAGCAACAGGCACGCTCACCGCATCGAACACGCCGTGCTCGGGGCCCGTAAAGCCACAGGCGATGAGCACCAGCTGCGCCGGCACCTCATGCTCGGAGCCCGCGATGCGCTCCGGCTTTCCCGCCGACCAGTCCAGATCGACCACGCGCAGACCCGCAGCCGCACCCTTCTTGTCCAGCAGCACCTCGAGCGTATCCACGCCCCAGGCACGCATCTCGCCACCCATCGCAGCGATAGCCTCCTGCTGGCCGTAGTCGGTCTTCTTTACATTGGGCCACTGCGGCCAGGGGTTGCTCGCCGTACGCTTATCGGGCGCCGCCGGCAAGAACTCAAACTGGCGCACGCTGCGCGCACCCTGACGCACCGCGGTACCCACGCAGTCGTTGCCGGTATCGCCGCCGCCAATGACCACGACGTCCAGGCCGCGCGCGTCAATAGCGGGCTCGCCGCCGTCGAGTACCGACACGGTCGAAGCCGTCAGGTAGTCCACCGCGTACACCACGCCGGGGGCATCCACATTCGTAGCCGAAAGACCGCGCGGGGCACGGGCACCGGCAGCCACCACGACAGCGTCAAAGCCATCGAGCTTGGCGGCAACCTTGGGGTCGTTCACGTCAGCACCCAGCTCGAACACAATGCCCAGCTCGCGCATAAGTGTCACGCGACGCTCGACCACGGACTTCTCGAGCTTCATGTTGGGAATGCCGTACATGAGCAGGCCGCCCGGGCGGTCGTCACGCTCAAACACCGTCACGCGCGCGCCGCGACGCGCAAGTTCCCATGCAGCCACCAGGCCAGCCGGGCCAGAGCCAATCACAGCGACCGTGGGCGCATCCTCCCCTGCCGGCTCAAAGCGGCGCGGGCCGCCGTTGGCCCACTCATGGTCGCTGATCGCACGCTCGTTGTCGTGAATCGTCGTGGGCTGGCCGTCGACCGAGCCCAGGTTGCACGCGGCCTCGCACAGCGCCGGGCACACGCGGCTCGTGAACTCGGGCATGGGCGAGGTGAGTGACAGACGCTCGGCAGCCTCGTTCCAGCGGCCACGATACACCAGCTCGTTCCACTCGGGAATCAGATTGTGCAGTGGGCAGCCACTCGGACGCGCCTTGCCAAAGCTCGCGCCCATCTGACAAAACGCCACACCGCACATCATGCAGCGGCTCGCCTGGGCACGGCGCGCATCGTCGTCGAGCTCCACGTACAGCAGATCGAAATCGCGGCTGCGCTCCTCCACGGGGCGCAGCTCGTGGGTCACGCGATCGATATCAAGAAAAGCACCGGGCTTACCCATGGCACTTACGCCTCCTTCTTGGTCGAAGCAACAGAGCTGGCGGCGGCGGGCACAGCGCCAGCGACACCACCCGCCACATCAAAGCGAGCGA